>NZ_CAUTEG010000005.1:0-53223 GCF_963537195.1 Oribacterium sinus
CATTTAAGAAAATATAAAAAGATAATTAGAAATTTATACTTTGTTTCAGCTAAAAAGAGACAGAAGCAAAAAGAATTATCTGAGCTTTTTCGCAGTATAGCTTGAGAATAAGGGGCAATCTGAGCCCGTCGGTTCTTAGCTTTTGTCTTATAAAAGCTTAGAACCGCTACGAGGCGAAGTTAGCGAGAGCGTGCCCCTGTTCCAAGCTATACTGCAAAAAGCGATAAATCATTCTTCTATCTCTGTCTCTATTTTTCTATTGTATTTAGAACAAGTTCATTAAAACTCATCCATCAGCTCTAAGCTGTGTTCCTTCTGCATCTTTTCACAGGCCTTAAGGAAGGCATCCAATGGAACGTTATTGATCTGCTTATTGGAACCGCGCATATTGATAGATACGGTTCTTTCTTCTTTTTCTCTGTCTCCCAGCACAAGAATATAAGGATTCTTATAGTTCTTATAGCCCTTAATCTTCTCCTTCATGTTCTTGTCACTGTAGTCAGCTTCAGCTCGAATTCCGATTTCCGTCAGAGCGTCATAAACTTCTTTTCCGTAGTCGTTATGCTCTTCTCGAATCGGTACGATGCCTACCTGCTCGGGGCTTAACCAGAAGGGGAAGCTTCCCTTAAAGTTCTCGATAATAATACCGATAAAGCGCTCCAAGGATCCGTAAATTGCTCTATGGATTACCACCGGCATAGCGGTGCTTCCTTCAGCAGTCTGGTAAGTTAAGCCAAAGTTGTGAGGAAGCTGGAAGTCCAGCTGGATAGTTCCACACTGCCACTCTCTTCCCAAAGCATCCTTAATTTGTAAGTCAATCTTTGGTCCGTAGAAGGCACCGTCTCCTTCATTGATTTCAAAACCGCCCTCTCCGTACTTGTCGGTGAGAATCTTCTTTAAAGCAGCCTCCGCTCTATCCCAAACCTCGATATCTCCCATGAAATCATCAGGTCTTGTGGAGAGCTCTGCACGATAAGTAACACCGAAGGTCTTGTATACTTCATCCGCAATGGAGATGATGTCCGCAATTTCCGCCTCAATCTGGGATTCCATTACGAAGGTATGGTCATCATCCTGACGGAACTCCTGTACACGGAAAAGTCCGTTCATTTGTCCGGATTTTTCCTTTCTATGGAGTACATCATACTCGGAATAACGAATTGGAAGCTCCTTATAGGAACGATTTCTTCTCTTGTAGGTAATCATGGCGTTAGGGCAGTTCATGGGCTTTGCCGCCATGGTATCAATATTCTCACGATTATAAATTACAGAGCCTGCCTGAATCTTTACAATCTTCTCTCCAAGGCTGGCATCGGTAGGATGCTCCAGTACGCCGGAAAGGTCAGCATCGGCCTTTAACCAGCCGGAAATACCGGGAACCATAAACATATTGTTAATGTAATGTGCCCAGTGTCCGGAAATCAACCATAATTTCTTATTGTTGATAAGGGGTGCGGAAATCTCCGTGTAACCGTGCTTTGCCTGCACACTTCTGGAATAGGCTAAAAGCGCCTGATACATCTTCCAACCTCTGGGAAGCCAATATGGCATTCCGGGAGCAGTCTCATCAAACATGAAGAGGTCAAGCTGGCTACCCAGCTTCTTATGGTCTCTCTCCTGGGCTTCCTGTAACCACTTCAAATGCTCCTTTAAGGCATTCTTATCCGGGAAGGCAAAAAGATAAACACGCTGTAACTGATCTCTGTGCTCATCTCCACGCCAGTAAGCTCCGGAAATGGATTTAATCTGGAAGGCCACATTCATGAGTTCCTGAGAATTCTCCACATGAGGTCCCCGGCAAAGATCCACGAAATCATCACCGGTACGATAAATACTGATGACTTCATCGGCAGGAAGATCCTGAATCAGCTCCTTTTTGAACTTTTGCTTATCAAAGAGAGCCAAGGCCGCCTCACGGGACAGCTCCTCTCTGGTCCAGTTCTCTCTTCTTTTGATAATTTCTCTCATCTTGTCCTCAATAGTCTTAAAATCCTCCTCGGACAAGGACTTGGGCAGAGCAAAGTCATAATAACAGCCATCTTCAATCTGGGGTCCAATCGCATACTGTACCTCAGGACCATACAGCTCTACCATGGCTTTTGCTAAAATATGTGCAAGAGAATGTCTGTATCTCTCTAAAAATTCCTGCTTATCCAATGCCATTACCTCTTTTCTTTTAATCTCTCTATTGCTTTTTCAATTCTCTTTAAGGACTCTTCCTTACCCAGTACGGAAAGAATCTCGGTAGCTCCTGCAGGAGTCATTTGCTTTCCGGAAAGGGCAATGCGGATGGGCCACATCATAAAGCCTGTCTTATAGCCCTTTTCCTGACCGAAGGCCTGTAATTTCTCATACAAATGATCGTTACTGTAGTCATTTTCCTCCTGTAATAAAGGAAGAACCTCTTCCAGAAGACTCAAAGAATTCTCTAAATTACACTTTGCCTTTTTGTTTTCATAAAGAGAAAGCTCATATTCCGGTACTTCCTTAAAGAAGGAAACCTGCTCGGGAATGTCCGGGAAGATTTCGATTCTGCTCTTTACCATCTCTGCAATCTTCTTATGATCCAATCCCTCACCTACAGCTTCTTTCAGGAAGGGGAGAGCTCTCTCATAGAACTTGTCGAAGTCCATTTTCTTGATGTACTCTCCGTTCATCCAACGAAGCTTGCCCATATCGAAAACAGCAGGGCTCTTGGAAATTCTATGGTAATCAAATAAACGAACCAAATCCTCCAAGGAAAGAATCTCTTCATTTTCCTCAGGGCTCCAGCCTAAAAGAGCCACAAAGTTTACCACTGCCTCAGCCACAAAGCCCTGATCAATCAGATCCTCAAAGGAGGAGTGTCCGGATCTCTTGGATAACTTCTTATGATTCTCATCCGTAATCAAAGGACAATGAATCAGCTTCGGAGACTCCCAACCGAAGGCATCATAGAGTCTTTGGTACTTAGGGCTGGAGGAGAGATATTCGTTTCCACGAACCACATGGGTAATCCCCATCAAATGGTCATCTATAACATTGGCAAAGTTATAGGTAGGATAGCCGTCGGACTTAATCAGCACCATGTCATCCAGTTCGCTGTTCTCCACGGTAACATCCCCGTAAAGTTCATCATGGAAGGTGGTGCTTCCTTCTGTCGGATTATTCTGACGAATAACAAAGGGCAGGCCCTGCTTTAACTTCTCTTCCACCTCTTCCTTGGAAAGAGAAAGGCAGTGCTTGTCATAATGAAAAAGGGTCTCTCCGTTTACCTCGGTTTGCAGGCTCTTTAAACGATCTTCGTCGCAGAAGCAGTAGTAAGCCTCTCCCTTATCCACCAGCTTTTTGGCATAGTCCATGTAAACGCCGGTCTTTACCCGTTCCGACTGCACGTAGGGGCCGCAGTCTCCGGGATTGTCCGGACCCTCGTCCCAGAAAAGTCCGGTGGCTTCCAGGGTTCTGCGGATAATATCCACCGCTCCTTCCACTTCTCTTTCCTGGTCGGTATCCTCGATACGGAGGAGGAAGTCACCTCCCTCATGCTTGGCAATCAGATAGGCGTACATGCCGGTTCGCAAATTCCCCACATGCATCCTTCCGGTAGGGGAAGGTGCATATCTCGTTCTAATCTTCATATTTTTCCCCCTTAAGCTGTGCTTACGCTTCCTGCTTTTCTACCAAATCCTGTGGGCGCATAGAAAGGTTGATTCTTCCCATCTTATCCACTTCCAGAACCTTTACACGAACTTTATCGCCGATATGAACCACATCCTCTACCTTATTCACTCTCTGGTCAGATAGCTTGGAAATGTGAATCATGCCGTCCTTGTTGGGGCTTAACTGTACAAAGGCACCAAAATCCATCATTCTGACTACGGTTCCTTCAAAAATCTGTCCCGGCTCAATATCGTTTACAATAGACTCAATAATTTTCTTCGCTCTTTCCAAATCAGGCAGGTTTGTTCCGGAAATGGAAACAGTTCCGTTATCATCAATATCGATCTTCACGCCGGTTTCTTCGATGATACCGTTAATGGTCTTACCCTGCTTTCCGATAACATCTCCAATCTTCTCCGGATTGATAGACATGGTCAAAATCTTCGGTGCATAGGGAGAAAGCTCCGCTCTAGGCTCTGCAATCGCTTCTTTCATAACACCGTTCATAATAAAGAGTCTTGCTTCTCTTGCTCTGCGAATAGCCTCTTCCACGATAGGACGAGTCAGGCCGTGAATCTTAATATCCATCTGGATAGCAGTGATTCCCTCCTCTGTTCCGGTTACCTTAAAGTCCATATCCCCGAAGAAGTCTTCCAAGCCCTGAATGTCAGTAAGTACCAAATACTCATCATCGCTGTCTCCGGTTACAAGACCGCAGGAAATTCCGGCAACAGGCTTCTTAATGGGAACGCCGGCAGCCATTAAGGACATGCAGGAAGCACAGGTGGAAGCCATGGAAGTAGAACCGTTGGACTCCATAGTCTCGGAAACGGAACGAATCGCATAGGGGAATTCTTCCACGGAAGGCAGTACAGGAATCAAAGCCTTCTCTGCCAAAGCACCGTGTCCGATTTCTCTTCTTCCGGGACCTCTGGAAGCCTTAGCCTCTCCTACGGAATAGCCGGGGAAATTATACTGGTGCAGATAACGCTTTTCCGTTTC
The DNA here is from genome assembly GCF_963537195.1 of Oribacterium sinus. Lineage (GTDB taxonomy): Bacteria > Bacillota > Clostridia > Lachnospirales > Lachnospiraceae > Oribacterium > Oribacterium sinus_A. Next base: position 4,642 of record NZ_CAUTEG010000005.1, read on the forward strand.
AAATTCATTTAGCCCTTCTACCTTCTGAACCTCGGAAAGAGGTGCCAGGGTAGTAATATTCATAATCTGGGTCTGTCCTCTCTTAAACATGGCAGAACCATGTACTCTGGGGAGAAGATCTACCTCAGCCTCTAACTTACGAATCTCATCGATGGCTCTTCCGTCCGGTCTCTTATGATCCTTTAAAATCATCTTACGAACGGTCTTCTTCTCATACTGATAAATGGCATCCGGTAAGATGGCCAAAGCTTCCTCATCATCCTGGAAAGCTTCTACCAGTCTTTCACTAAGAAGGGAAACATTGGCATCTCTTTCCGCCTTATCATCGGTAAATACAGCCTTCTCCATCTCCTCCGGTTTTACCACTTCCTTCATCTTCGCAAATAATTCTTCAGGAATGGCGCTGGAAACATAGCTGTGCTTTTCTTTTCCGCATTCTTCGATAATGCTCTCAAAGAAACCGATAATCTGCTGGTTTACATCATGGGCAAGATAAATTGCCTCAATCATCTTGTCCTCTGGAAGCTCGTTAGCTCCGGCTTCGATCATGATAACCTTCTCTTTTGTGGAAGCTACAGTCAATAAAAGGTCGGAAACCGCCTTCTCTCCGTTTCCGGGATTTACCACAAATTCTCCCCCGACCATTCCGATCTGGGTGGTTGCACAGGGACCGTCAAAGGGAACATCGGAAAGACAGGTGGACAGGGAAGAGCCAAGCATAGCCAGTAGTTCCGGAGAAGCATCCTGATCCACGGATAATACCAGGTTGTTTAATAAAACGTCATTTCTATAGTCCTTAGGGAAGAGAGGACGCATAGGACGGTCAATAACTCTTGCAGTTAAAATCGCATTGTCACTGGCTCTTCCCTCTCTCTTCTTAAATCCTCCCGGAAACTTTCCTACAGAATACATCTTCTCTTCGTATTCTACGGAAAGGGGGAAGAAATCAATACCGTCTCTCGGCTTTGCGGAAGCGGTACAGGTGGACAACACCGTAGTATCTCCATAGTGCATCAATGCGGCACCGTTACTTTGCGCGCAAACCCTATCCACATCCACCGTCAGGGTTCTTCCGGCAAGTTCCATTGAATAACTCTTATACATAAATCCTCCTTTGTTTAATCCGGAAGATCCAAAGCCACTGAAGAAACTGTGAGGTTCACCGCCTCTTCAGTGATCTCGGACTACCTTCCGGATAGCTTTTGTCATAGATTCCTATTATACAGGAAAATGAGAAAATGAACAGTAAAAAAGGGTAGAAAAGCCATGCTTTTCCACCCTGATTCTTCTTACTTTCTGATGCCTAACTTCTCGATTAAGCTTCTGTAACCCTCTAAGTCGGTCTTCTTTAAGTAGTCCAAAAGGCCTCTTCTCTGACCTACCATCATCAGAAGTCCTCTTCTGCTGTGGTGATCCTTAGGATTGCTCTTTAAATGCTCGGTAAGCTCAACGATTCTCTCTGTAAGAATCGCTACCTGTACTTCAGGAGATCCGGTATCTCCGGGCTTTCTTCCGTACTTTGCTACCAACTCTGCTTTTTTCTCTCTTGTAATCATTTGATTCTCCTTTTTTTGGCAATTTCTTGCGTTAACACACGTTAGACTGAGGAAGGCGTTAGGAAATCGCCTTCCTATGCCTAACGCGAAGTTTTGTGCATTTTATGATAACTTTTCTTCTTCTCCAAAATCAGTCCATAAATGCCAGATTATAATACGCGAATTTTCGGCTTTCGTCAAGGATTTTCGCCCTTTGTTTGATGAAAACCCTAAGCTTCACAAGGCCGGACAAAGACGATTTTATGATTCCTGTTTTTTGCTCTCTTCCTTCACAAAGGCCAAATCCTTCTCCAGCTGACTCTTCAACTCTTCGATATCCTTAAAATGTCTTTGCTCCCGAATAAAGCTGATAAACTCTAACCTAAGCTTCTCTCCGTAGATATCTCCCTGAAAGCCCAAAATATGCGTCTCTATGGTCAGAGGGTTGTTCTCCGCCACACTGGGATTCTTCCCTATGCTGGTCATCCCCTCATAATAGTCCTTCCCCAAAAGAACGCGAGTATGATACACCCCTTCCATGGGGCAAAGCTTTCCTTCCTTCGGGAGAATGTTGGCCGTAGGGAAATTGATGCTTCGTCCGATTTTCTTTCCGTGCACCACGGTGCCGGACAGGGTATAGTACCGTCCCAAGAGCCTTGCCGCCTCTTCTACAGCCCCCTCCTCCAAGCATTTCCGAATATAGGTACTGGAAATTTCCACGGTATTCCCGGCGGAATCCTTGGTTAAAGCCTTTTCCACCACGGTCAGCTTATAGCCGAAATCCTTAGCCTTTTCTTGAAGCAGAGCCACATCCCCTTTTCCCTTATAGCCGAAACTGCAATCCGTCCCCACCACAAGGTGCTTTACCTTTAAGGCTTTTACCAGAATTTCCTCCAAGAATTTCTCCGGAGGCATCTTGGCGGTTTCCAAGGTTAGGGGAAAGAGAAAAATCTGGGAAAATCCCGCATTTTGCAGACGGGTATAATGCTCATCCTCCGTGCAAAGAAGGTCTTGCCTCTCTCCTGAAAATAGAGCAGAGGGATGCATGGTAAAGGACAAAACGGAGGGTACCAGATTCTCTAACCTTCCCTCTAGAAATACATCCTCAAAAATCTTTTGATGCCCAAGATGAAGGCCGTCAAACTTCCCGAAGGTTAAAATGCTGTCCTTTTGACTATATAGCGGAGGCAGTAAGTAAGTATCTCTTTTTCCCTCTCCTTCCAGCTTTTCAATTTCCGAAAGTCTGAAGCTATCCTGCAAAGAAAACTCTCCCACTTTCTCTCGTAAAAGTGCAGACATACAAGCCTTTGTTCCTAAGGCTTCTCCGATATCCTTGCAAAGGGTGCGAATATAGGTTCCCTTGGAGCAATGAATTCGAAAACGGAGCCTGGGGCATTCATAGGAAAGAATTTCCAACCCAAAAATCTCAATTTGGCTTGGCTTTCGTTCTACCGTTTTCCCTTCCCTTGCCAGCTCATAAAGCTTTTTTCCTTCCAGTTTTTTGGCACTGTACATAGGAGGAATCTGCTCCTGCTTCCCCAGAAAACGAGGAAGAACCCTTTCAATCTCCTCCCTCGAGATGGAAACCTCTTCTTCAAAAAGTATCTTTCCGGTACTGTCCTCCGTATCCGTTTCCATTCCTAAGGTCAATTCCGCCTGATAGACCTTTTCCTTCGCCATCAAAGCATCCACATATTTGGTAGCCTTGCCCACACAGACCAAAAGCACACCTTCCGCCATGGGGTCCAGGGTGCCGGTATGCCCCATCTTTTTCTCCCTTAGAATCCTTCTAAGAGCCCGAAGAACATCAAAGCTGGTCATCCCCTTTTCTTTATTTACATTAATAATTCCATCCATGCTTACTCTCTACATCTTTTATTGCTTTGGAAATCCTCCGCATCCAGCTGCTTTCTCATTTCCCCGAAAAGCTTCTCCAAAATCTGCTCCGGACTTCCCTTCAGGCTACAGCCTGCTGCCATCTTATGTCCACCGCCGGAAAAAAAGGCGGCAACTTGGGACACATCAAAGGCATTGTTGTTGGAACGAAGGCTGGCCTTGTACACCTGATTTCCCACCTCGTAGAGGAAAATCACCCCATCCACATCTCTGGTTTCCCGAAGCACGCTGACCACCATATCCAGGTCTTTTTGCTCCAGATTAAAGGAACGCATATCCTTTAGACTTAGGAACGAAGCCAGGATTCTGTCCTCACAGTAAAGCCTGGCATCCTGCAAGACCTTCCCCGTCATTTTCTGCTGATCCACCGACTTCATATAGAAGCTGTCATCAATGATATAGGAAAAAGGAATTCCCTTTGCCATACATTTTCCTGCAATCTCCATGGTATGCTGAGAAGTACAGTTATACTTAAAAACCCCGGTATCATGAATCAAGCCGGTATAAATGCAGGTCGCTACAGCCTCATCGAAAAACGTTTCATCCATCAGGTCAAAGCTCACCTCGCAGGTACTGGAGGCATCGGGAAGAATCGTATGAAAAGGAAAATCCTCCCCATTGCTGGTTACATGATGGTCCACAACATAACAGTTTTTTGCAGACTTTGCCAAGGAACCGAACTCTCCCAATCTTTCATAGGCTCCGCAATCACAAATCAGGGCCAGGTCATAGCTTTCCTTCGGTACATCATGGCGAATGGTGGAAAAGCCGGGAAGATAAGAAAATTTCTCATGGGCCTCCATCAGATACACCTGTACTTCTTTTTCCGGATAGCGATTGTTCAAGTAATTTTTCCATCCCAAAGTAGAACCCAGACAGTCCCCATCAGGTCTGGTATGTCCTAAAAGGCAAATCCGTTGGGAAGAAGCTAATAATTCCTCCAGCTTGTCTCTCATTCTTCCTCCTCTCTATAAACGTTATCCTGATTTACCACTTCCCCGACTACTCTTTCCCTGTCTTCCTTGCTGACCTGATTAATTAAAGCGTCCATTCTGGAGCCGTATTCCACGGAATGATCCGCGATAAATTGCAGCTCCGGGGTATGTCTAAGGTTTAAGCTTCTTGCCAGCTCTCTTCGTAAAAATCCCCCGGCAGCCTTTAAGCCCTGAATAGTTTTCCCCAACTCCTCTTCACTGCCAAGGCAGGAAACAAAAACCTTACAATACTGTAAATCCGGGGTGAGATCCACACCGGTAACGTCACAGAAGGGCGAAACCCTGCTATCCTTTACCTCTTCCCGAATCAAAAGAGAAAGACATCTTCTCACATCTTCATTTCTTCTTTGGTTCTTAAAGCTCAGTTTTTTCACCTTTTACCTCTTTATACTTTCCTAAAAAAGTAGGAACAGGGGAGCCTTCGGCTCCCCTCCCTCTTATCTCTGTTTCACTTCTTCCATAACGTAAACTTCCAACTGATCCAATTCCTGAATATCGGTAAAGTCTTCTAATACAATACCGCATTCCTGCTTGGTTCCCACTTCCTTTACGTCATCCTTAAAATGTCTTACGGAAGCAATGGTTCCGTCATATAACTGCTCTCCGCCTCTGGTCAGACGAACCTTGGCACCTCTTTGTACCTTTCCGTCCAGAACGAAGGAACCGGCAATGATACCAACTCCGGAGGACTTAAAGATCATACGAACCTCCGCATGACCGATAACCTTTTCCTCATAAACAGGAGCCAGCATACCCTTCATGGCAAGCTCAATATCTTCAATAGCCTTATAGATGACATTGTAAAGTCTTACGTCTACATTTTCCCGCTCGGCAATATCTCTTGCGGTTGGATCCGGCTTAACGTCAAATCCGATAACGATAGCATTGGAAGCAATGGCCAGGTTAATATCGGACTCATTGATGGCACCAACGCCGGCATGAATCACCTTCACCTGAACTTCCGCATTTTCAATCTTCTGCAAGGAATCACGAACCGCTTCCACAGATCCCTGTACATCCGCCTTGATGACAATCGGAAGATCCTTCAGCTCTCCTGCCTTAATCTGGTCAAAGAGGGCATCTAAGCTAACCTTTTTACGGGAATCCTCCACCATCTTCTGCTTTCCTTCGCTAACAAAGGTATCCGCATAAGCCTTGGCTTCCTTCTCGTTGTCCTTCACCTGGAAAATTTCTCCTGCATTAGGCACGGAGTTTAATCCCAAAATCTCAACCGGCATGGAAGGTGTTGCCTTCTTGATTCTCTTTCCTTTGTCGTCAATCATGGCACGAACCTTACCGAAGGCAGATCCTACAGCCACCACATCTCCGATATGGAGAGTACCCTTTTGTACCAAAAGACGGGCTACGGAACCTCTTCCCTTATCCAGCTCCGCCTCGATAACAACACCGTAGGCCTTACGGTTTGGATTCGCCTTTAATTCCAGCACATCCGCCTGTAAAGCAATATTTTCCAAAAGACTTTCCAGTCCTTCTCCAGTCTTTGCGGAAACAGGACAGCAAATGGTGGTTCCGCCGTAATCCTCCGCCACCAGATCATAGGCCATTAATTCCTGCTTTACCTTGTCAATATTTGCCGCAGGCTTATCAATCTTATTGATGGCTACAATAATCTCTGTATTGGCCGCCTTGGCATGGTTAATCGCCTCAATGGTCTGGGGCTTAATGCCGTCATCTGCAGCAACAACCAGGATAGCAATATCGGTGGACTGGGCTCCACGCATACGCATAGCAGTGAAGGCTTCATGTCCGGGAGTATCCAAGAAGGTTATAACTCTGTCTTCGTCGTTAACCTTTACCGTTACCTGATAAGCACCGATAGACTGGGTAATTCCGCCATGCTCCTTACTGGTCACATTGGTATTTCGAATCGCATCCAGAATAGAGGTTTTACCGTGGTCAACGTGTCCCATAACCGCTACTACAGGAGGACGGGGCTGTAAATCCTTCTCTTCATCCACTTCGGAATCCTGTACCAGCTCAGCGATAACATCTACCTTCTCTTCCATTTCACAAAGGATGTCGTACTCAACCGCAATATTTTCCGCCTCTTCATACGTTAATTCCGTATTCAGGGTAACCATCTGTCCCTTTAAGAAAAGCTTCTTGATAAGGTCCGCAGACTTCTGCTTCATCTTATCCGCCAATTCCTTAATGGTAATTACCTCCGGTAAGGTAATGGACTTAATGGTTTCTTCCGCAACCTTCACCACTTCCGGCTTAATAAATGCACCCTTTCCGGTCTTCTTTACCTTTACCTGCTCATCTCTCTCGTAGGACTGGGTAGCGCCGTACTTATTCTGCTTTCTGGCAGCACGATTCTTCTGGGAAATGTTGGCCTTTTCATTTTCAAAGCTCTTGTTTCCGTAAACCTTCTTCTGAGGCTTTGTGGCGTCATGCTTGGTTCTGCTTTGCTTTTCCACAATCTCCGGAGCAAGGCTTGGAGCAGGCTTCTTCGCAGCCGCACCGAAACGGGGTCTTCCGGTGGAATCTCCATCCTTTCTTCCCTCTCCTCTGCTGTCACTTCTTCCTCCCGGTGCAAACCGCTTCTCTGCAGGCTTTCCGGCGCCGAAGCTGCTGCTCTTACGCTCTCCGACAGGCTCTTTACTCTGGGGCTTAGCAGGGTTCAGCTTAGCCGCAATTCCGGAAATAGTCGGTTTGATTCCGGAGATGGTAGGTCTCTTTGCCTTTTCCTGACTCTCCTTTTCCGCCAAAGCCTTCTTTTCCGCTTCTTCCTTGGCCTTTGCCGCTTCTTCCCTAGCTTTTCTTTCCGCTTCCTGCTTTTCTAAAAGGATTCTCTCCTCTGCCAGCTTCTTCTCCTCTTCCTCCTGCTTTTTCTGGATAGCATTCAAAGCCTTCAAAGGAGTAACCCTTGCAGTTCCGGGAGGCAGGGGTCTTCCATTGGGAGATTTCTTTCCTCCCTCCTCTTTCCCTGCTTCCTTCTTTACCTTGGCCTTTGCCTTATCGGAAAACTGTGTTCTTCCCAGAGGATGATTTTTATGGTTCACCGAGTTTTGGGAATGGAAAACCACCGCTAACTTTTTCTTTTTAACGGGAGCTTCCTCACTTTTTTGTTCAATATTTTCTTTCTTATTATCTTCTAACATCCGCATTCCCTCCATCTAAAATCTCAATCATCCGTTTCGCAAAGCCTTCATCCTCTATGCACAGAGAAGAACGCATTTCCTTTCCAATCCCTCTCCCCAGCTCCTCCTTCGTTCCGAAGGAAAATATGGGAATCTGATAATAAAAACAACTTTGTCGGAATTTTTTTTCCGTATTTTCCGAAGCATCGGCAGCCACCAGCACCAATTTGGCCTTATGGGCTTTAATGGACTTTTCTACGGAAAACTCTCCCGCCTTGACCTTTCCGGCCTTCATGGACAAACCCAAGAGTCCCAATATCTTATTTTGCAATTTCTTTGATTTCCTCCCTCAGTCTATCCAGGTCTTCCTTGGGGATTGCTTCCTTGAAGGAACGGAAAAAAGCCTTTTTCTTCTCAGCCTTCTCCAGGCAAGAAAGATTCTTGCAAAGATAAGCGCCTCTTCCATTTTTTCTTCCTTGCAAATCCACGGCATATTCCCCCTCCGGAGAACGGACAATCCGAAGCAAGTCCTTTTTGTCCTTTTTTTCTCCGCAGCCTATGCAGCTTCGTTGTGGCTCTACCTTCATTTTCCCTCCCGGAAAACATCCCTATGGTTCTATCGGTTCTATGAAAATGCTTTTCGAAAAAGACCAATCCTTTTTTCGAAAACCAAGTCTCTCTTTTATTTATTCTTCCTCGTAAGCTTCCGCTTCCTCTTCTTCATAGGAAGCATCCTCATAGTCCTCATCATAGCCTAAATCCTCTTCCTCCAGGCTTTCTCCATGGTAATCAATTCCCATTTCATCGAAGATTCCCTGTTCCTGAGCCTGAGACTCGGACTTTATATCAATTTTATAATTGGTCAGCTTTGCCGCAAGTCTTGCGTTCTGTCCTTCCTTACCGATGGCCAGAGACAACTGGTTGTCCGGTACGATGACCAAAGCTTCCTTATTGTCCGGATCCGCAATAACTGCAATGACCTTGGCAGGAGATAAGGAATTCTCAATCAGGTATGCCGGGTTCTCATCATAGTTGATAATATCAATCTTCTCTCCCCGAAGCTCTTCCACGATGGTATTTACACGGTTTCCGTTAAGACCTACGCAGGCACCCACTGCATCCACATCCTCTTCATTGGAAATGACTGCCATCTTGGTACGGGAACCTGCCTCTCTGGCAATGGACTTAATTTCCACAATGCCTTCTCTAAGCTCGGAAACCTCCTCAAAGAACAGCTTACGAACCAACTCCGGGTGGGTACGGGAAAGCATTAGCTTTGGTCCCTTGGGGCTGTCCTTCACTTCCACCACATAGACCTTGGCTCTTTGTCCGGGAGTCAAATTCTCTCCCGGAATCTGCTCCGCTTCCGCAAGGTAACCATCTACCTTGCCCAAATTCATAATCAGAGCTCTTCCGGTATTCTTTTCCACAAGGGCTGTGAAAATCTTTTTGCTCATAGCATAATATTCTTCAAAGAGGTTCTTTCTCTCTTCCTCGCGAATCTTCTGCACAATCACGCCCTTGGCATTCTGCGCTGCAATTCTGCTGAAGGACTTGGAATCAATGGGTACCTGCACCACATCTCCCAAGGTATAGGAAGGATCCATTTCATGGGCTTCTTCCAAGCTGATTTCTGTGGACTTGTCTCCCACCTTCTCAACAACTGTCTTATCTGCCAATACGGAAAACACTGCAGTGTCCGGATTCATGCTTACGTGCACATTGTCTGCGGAACCGAAGTGATTCTTGCAAGCGGTTTGTAATGAAAGCTCGATAGCCTCAATTAAAGCCTGCTTGGAAATTTTCTTTTCCTTCTCTAACATGTCTAGCGCTAAGCGTAATTCCTCGTTCATCGTTTTTACTCCTCTTTATTTTTATCATCAGGCGTTTTCTATCCTTACTGCCTTTTATTTCGCCTGTACTATACTTTCACCTGTTTGTGCTTTACAATTTACTCTTCAGTAGCTTCCTCTCCCTCGGAAAGCAGTTCTTCTTCCACTTCGGAAAGCTCCTCTCCCCCCGGATTATCCTTAAAGCCTAAAGAACATACTTCCAAAATATATTCTTCTTCGATAAAGTCTTCCTTATCCAACCACTTGGACAGCCGTCTGGAAACCATGGCACAGTCATTTACTGTCATGTCCTGCTCATCTTTTCTAAAAATGAATGCCCTTAGATAGTAGGTTCCCGCCTCTTTTGTAAAGGTGACACTATCCAATACATAGCCCATTCCCGGAAGAATTTCTTCCAAATACGCCTTTGTTCTCTCAATTTCCATGCCAACGCTCCATTCAAGCAAAAGGGACAAGCCAGTGCTTGCCCCTTCCTACGTTACAAATACTGTTACACACTAACACGAAAGAATTGAAAAAACAAGCCTTTTCTTTGTTTTTCTTCACTTTTCACAGCATTTTTTCTTCTATAATATTGATCCATGTCTCTTTTTAAATATTTCTTCGATTATCCCCATTTTTGCATCTACCGCGTACCAGATCCTTGACTTGCTCTTTATAATATCCTCATTGAGCTGTACAATGTTATCAGACATAGTCTATTGCCGTCGGTAAAATTAAGTTACCACATAAAACCAACCGAGGCGGCAAGAACTATGCCTGTCTGATGTTTTATAAATCGAAATTATATGCGATATTTTTCAATGCTTTTTACTGAAATTACGTATGAGATGACAAAAATAATCAAATGTAAAATCACTGCTAATGCAATCAAGTTGGTCTGAAGAATAGAATATAGTTTTAATAAAACATTATTAAATTTTGTAATGATAATAGGAAGAATGGTAAATCCTATGAGGATATATCTTCCTTTTTCTACACCAAAATAAAATGATGCGGGAATTACTATCATGTTATAAATTAGCGCAACGTAGAAACCAATGAATGGATACAAAAGGCTAAGCTGTCCAGAATAACTGAAAGTAACAAGGAAGATTATGATACCTGTAAGGAGAGAAATGATGAGCGTGAAAATATATTTCTCCATAGCAATGACATGATAGGAAAGTGGTAGTATACGATAATAATTAACAAGTTTTGTTTTTTCATCTACGGAAATAGTTATTGATACTTGCATTCCGAATAAGATCCCAATAATTATGGAGAACATAAACAGAAACATATCTTTTCCAACATAGACAATAATTGGAATAAGAGACATTAAATATACAGGGGATATTAACTTCAAAATGGACTTAAAATCTTTATAAAGCAACCCTTTCATATATTATTCATTTGATAATTACAAAATTAAATTATCATTTCCTTTCGCTAAAGTGGATTTACTTAGATGGTCATATACTACATTTTCTAAAGAAATTTTATTTCCTTCCAAAATGCAAGAAATATCAGTATTCAAAATAACCTTACCGTTATCGAGTAAGATGATTCTGGAAGCAAATTTTTCTAAGTCGCTAATAATGTGAGTGGAGAAGATAACGGCTGAATGTGTCTTATTAATATATTCTTTCAATAAATGCAAAACTTTTTCTCTTGCAACAGGATCCAGTCCGGTAGTTAATTCATCACAAAACAATATTTCAGGGTTTTGAGCCAGCATGGTGGCCAACATTAATTTATTTTTTGTCCCAAGAGACATTTGCTTTATAGCAATAATCTGTACGTTTAGGAAATTCAGATAATCAAAATATTGCTCTGAACTCCATTTAGGATACCAATCAGCCATGACTGTGCAAATGTCTTTGGGATTAAACTTCTCGCAAAATGGACAAATGCCATCATAGAATGAAACAACAGGATTTTTTTTCCATGAAATAGGCTTCATAACCCTGCCTTTGTAATAAACCTCGCCGGATGACGGAAGGCACCTGCCTTCCAGCAAATTCAAAAAAGTAGTTTTTCCGGCACCGTTAGCGCCAATTAGCCCAACTATATCACACTCATTGAGATAGAAGTCAAATGGCTGTAGTTCAAAAGCAGGATACCTCTTTGATACTTTAGCATAAAATAAAGAGCTCACGATTATCTCCTATTCAAATGTGACCATTGACTTAAATGAATTTGGCAGATTTTGATACTATTGTCAACTTAATATTGGTAGCATTTTATATGAACAATGATAGCTCTACCTGTAATTATAGTATTACTTTTTGTGCAATTTATCAATATAAAAATGAAGAAGTCAACAATGTAATAGGTATGTTTAACAATATAAAAAATCAACACTAACATAAGTAGCGAGAATTTACAGTTAAGAGACTTAGAGTAAAATTTTAGTTGGCAAAAAAATAGGAAGAGGCCGAAGCCTCTTCCTCATCATACAGAAATAACCTATTATATAGTTGGCAAAAAATATTAAGGTCAGGAGCTGTATGGTGAATTCTATGTTAGAGGAAAAAGGCATATGTTTCAAGAAGATTGAGCAAGAAATCTTGGAAAGATATGATGGCAAGTTACATGAGGAAAGAAATGTCTTATCGTAACTGTGCAGAAAAACTGAGCCAAACAACAGGACTATCTATTAGCCATGCTGCAGTCTGGAATGTGATTCATGCTCTTGGAGATAAGCTGGTACATGATGAGAAGGAACTGGTAGAAACAGGGAAGAAGGAAGATTTAAGGGGGAGCCGGGAAGTTCCTGTATTATTTGAAGAAGCGGATGGCGTTTGGCTGAATCTACAGGGAAAAGATCGTGCAAGAAGAAACTATCCCAAGGCGGAAATGAAGGCGGCAATCGCTTATGACGGATGGGTAGAGAAAAGATTGGAAAAGGATACCGGTATCCGGTCATAGGCCGCATGTTGGGGCTTGATACGGAAATAAGAGGGGATCGCAGGAAGTTGCTTTCTATGGCGGGGTATTAAAGAATCTTTGCGAGGGCTTAGGCTATGCACGAAAAAGACGGTTGCGATGCTTCCGCAACGAGCTGCACTCTAGCAACGAAGGCGGGCGCATGTTTGAGCCCGAAGGGCGAGTTTGCGCAGGAGCCTGAGTGCAAAAGTGAGTGCAGCGAGTAGGAAACGTAGTGTGTCTTTGAGGCAGAGCCTAACCCGAAGCAAGACATTCATTAGTCTGTATGAAGGAGTTGCCAACGATTACTTGACAGTAACCTTCCTTTTCTTTCTCCATGGATTCTTCTTTGTTTCTTCTTCTCTTTATGCTATAGTAATCAAGATTAAAAAAACATCATTTTAAGAGAAAGATACGAGAAAAAGAGAGCTAAAGAAAGCATAGTACAATCTGTCTATGATCCTTCCCTCTCCTTTTCCGCTATGGTGAGGTTTATGAAATTAATTAGTTTTGCAATCCCCTGTTATAATTCTGCCGCTTATATGCGGAACTGCATTGAAAGCATTCTTCCCGGCGGGGAAGAAGTAGAAATCATCATTGTTGACGATGGTTCCAAAAAAGACAATACCCTGGAAATCGCCAAGGAATACGAAGAGAAATATCCCGGCATTTGCAAGGCTGTTCATCAGGAAAACGGCGGTCACGGTGAAGCGGTGAACACAGGCCTTAGAAATGCCAGCGGACTTTATTTTAAGGTAGTGGATTCCGATGACTGGTTAGATTCCAAGGTGCTTTTAGAGGTTTTGGAAAGAATCCGGAATTTAACTCTTTCCGGAGAATCCATTGATATGCTGGTAGCCAACTTCATCTATGATAAGGTGGGACAGGAGAATAAAAAGGTCATGTCCTATGCCAATGCTTTCCCCGAAGATAAGGTTTTTGGCTGGGCTGAAATGAAGAACTTTCACCTGGGACAGTACATTTTAATGCATTCCGTTATTTACCGGACCAAAATGCTAAAGGATTGCGGCTTGCAACTCCCCAAGCACACCTTCTATGTGGATAATCTTTTTGTTTACGAACCTCTTCCCCATGTTAAGAAGATTTACTACCTAAATCAAAATCTTTATCACTACTACATCGGTAGAGAGGATCAGTCCGTAAATGAAACCGTTATGATTTCCCGTCTGGACCAGCAGTATAGGGTAAACCGTCTGATGATTGATTGCTGTGATGTCCTTAAGGTACAACCCAAAAAGCTTCGGAAATATATGATTTTGTATTTGGAAATCATTACCACCGTATCTTCTGTTCTGGCCATTAAGTCCGGTACAGAGGAGAACCTGCAAAGAAAGAAAGAGCTTTGGGCAGAGCTTCGAGAGAAGCACTTCCCCCTATGGTGGAGGATGCGTTCCGGCTTCCTTGGACAAGGCGTAAACCTTCCGGGAAAAATTGGAAACAAGCTCACGATTTTAGCCTATAAGCTCACCCAGAAGTTCTACGGCTTTAACTAATAAGGTATTTGTGCGCTGAAGAGCTTTACTTTTATCAGGAAGGCACTGAACTGTCATTAGGAAATAGATTTTATTAAACGAGATGTCCCCTATGGCATCTCGTTTTTCTACAAGCAGTTTGTTTTAATGGAGAAAGAAGCTATGAACATTGCTATTATTACCGGTGCATCCCGAGGAATCGGCAAAGCCGCGGCCAGGCGTTTTGCAAGAGAAGGCTACAGCCTCTTATTAAATTGCGAAAAAAACTGGACGCTTTTGGAAGAATTGAAAAAGGAAATTCAGTCAGACTTGCCGGAAAACTGTCCGGAAATTTTTCTTTGTAAAGATTTGGGCACAAAAGAAGGCCTTTCCCGTATTTTTGAAGGAAAAAGCCTATCTAAGCTGATTCTTATCGCCAACAGCGGTAAGGATGCCATTAAATTGTTACAAGACTATAGCGAAGAAGAGACAAGGACGCTTTTGGAAACTAATCTTTTACAGCCCTTTATTCTTTGTCAAAACCTCCTGCCCTATCTTTTAAAAGCGAAGGAAGGGAGAATTCTTTTCAGTTCCTCTGTCTGGGGAACTGTAGGGGCGTCCATGGAAAGCCTCTATTCTTTGACAAAAGGAGGAATCTCCACCTTTGCGAAAGCTCTGGGAAAAGAGCTCGCCCCTTCTCACATCTCCGTTAATGCCGTAGCTTTCGGCGCTGTTGACACGGATATGAATTCCTGGCTTAGCGCTGAAGAAAAGCAAAGCTTAGAAGAGGAAATTCCCTACGGCAGAATGGCTACCGTAGAAGAAGCCGCAGACTTTCTCTACCTTCTTTCCAACGCTCCGCTCTACCTTACAGCCCAGGTGATTCCTTTCGACGGGGCATGGATCTAAGGTGCTTCTAAAGATTATCGAATTGTGACCTTAAGAATATATAAGCATTATTGTGGTATTGCACAATTCCTTATCTTTAGAAGCACCGCCGCATCTGATACCATTCCGCATCACCGTGAACAGAAGCCGACTTCCCTTCTAAGACAAAGCCACAGCGGCTGTAGAAGGGAATTTTTTCTTCTTTACAGGTAAGAACAGCACCTTTTCTTCCCTCTTTCTTAGCCTCTTCCAAAAAGACCTGCATCATCTTTGTGGCAATGCCTCTTTTTTGAAACTCAGGGTGGGTATTGACCCCAAAAATCATCTGCCAGTCTCCGTCTTCATCATGGAGACTGACATTTTCATACATTTCATCGAACAAATCTTTTTGATTACTGACAAAACCGTTGATAAAGGAAATCAGCCTTCCTTCATAAAAAAGAAGAAGGAAATGGTTGCCGTAGGCTTTCAGGCGTTCTTGAAATTGCTCCTTCGTAGCCGCCTCAGCCCGGGGAAAACATTCCGCTTCCAGCCCGGCTACCGCATCCAAATCTGAAGGCTCCGCCTTTCGGAGGCAAAGCGCTTCTTCCTCTAAGCCAATTTCGTTTCCAAAAGCACAGTCCATTTTATCTTCCTTACCTTCTCTTATTGTTCAAAGAATTCTTCCGTTCCATTTTCGATCTTCCCTTTATAAAGGCCGAATACCATTTTTCTCTATTTCTTAACTTTCTTTGCTAAAGCGTTTTTCTCTATGCCTTAGCTTTCTTTGCTAAGGCGTTCTTCTCTATACCTTAGCTTTCTTTGCTAAAGCGTTTTTATCTATGCCTTAGCTTTCTTTGCTAAAGCATTCTTCATCCAGTCCTTACCATCTACAAAACGGGAAACGATAAAGGAAACCACATAATCACCTGCTGAGTTAATCATGGTTGCCGGTGGATCCACCAGATTGCCGATAGCAACCAGAATAGGGAAGGCCACCTCCATTTGATTAGGGAAGAAAATGCTGGCAATAATATACTCTCCGATATATCCGCCGCCGGGCACACCGCTCATTCCCACAGAAGAAAATACCGCAACCAGTACAATGACCGGAAGCTGGGCAAAGCTCACAGGAGTTCCCAAAGCTCCCATTACAAAGCAAATCTTTAGTACACAGGAGAAGCAGGAACCGTCCATGTGCATGGTCGCTCCCAAAGGAAGCACAATGTCGGACACATCCTTGGAAATTCCACTTTCCTCCGCCACCTCCATATTGGTAGGAATGGTAGCCACTGAAGAACAGGTTCCCAATGCCACAATCGCCGGCTTTAAAATATGGGACATCATCATTTTCACTCCATCCATTCCTGCACCGATATAAGCCATCAAAGGGAATGCCGTGAAAATATAAATAAAGCAAACCGGATAATATAAAACCAGTGCTCTTGCATAGCTCTCCGTAATCTGAGGGCCATAGCTTGCAACCAAATCTGCAAATATCGCAAAGAAGGCAATGGGCGCATAATAGGTTACGATTTGCACAAACTTCATCATGACCGCTGTCAGGCTATCCAAAAACTCCGCTACCTTCTTACCGGACTCTCCTGCTAAATTCACGGAAAAACCAAAAAGTACGGAAAAAACGATTAAAGGAAGCATGGCTCTTCTGGAGAGAAGTCCCACAAAATCCTCCACGGTAAAAAAGTTTAGCACCATTTCCGTAAGACTGGCGTGCTCTCCCACCTCCTCTGCACTAAGGCTCTTCCAAGACTGTAAAACCGGTGGAAAAATCTGGCAAAGTACAAAAAAGACAATGGCTGCGAAGGCACCGGTAATCACGAAGCTGAGCACCGTAACCCCCATAATCTTTCCGGCTCTCTTCCGGCTCTTCATATTGGCAACCGCCCCTGCAATAGAGGCAAAGACCATAGGCACCACCACACAGAACATCATGCGGATAAACAAGTCTCCCAAAAATTTAATGCCGTGGGCAAAATCCGGTGCCGCATAGCCTGTTATAGAGCCCAATACCATGGCTGAAATCAAAATCAATAAAAAACGATAGTTTCCTGCAATAGATTTGCTTTTCATCTCCTGTACCTCATCTTTAGTTTGTCAAAAATCGGAAAATCCCGGGGAAGCTTTGGTCTATCTCCGGATGGAACTGAATCCCCAGCATTTTCTCTCCGTATTCAATGCCCTCAATTCCGCCATCCTCCGCAAAAGCCACAGCTCGAATATCCTCTGCCGGCTTAGTAATCCGATAACGGTGCATACTGGCCCCTTGAATTCTATCCCCGGGAAAATGCTTTCTTAGAGCGGAATCCTCTATAATCCGAATCTCCTGCTTTACCAAATGCTCTTCTCCCCGGTTGGGATTGCATTTCCAGTGCCCCTCCACCGGTTCCACAAAGAAATACCGTTCCTTCTTCATTTCCTCATAGACTTCCAAAATACTCTTACCGGGACGATTCCTCTGCTCTTCCTTGGCAATAAAATAACTGTGTATAGCCTGCATGCCAAGACAAACGCCCAAGAGCTTTTTTCCGGTTTTCAAGGCATGGGCAATAACTTGAAAGTGATAGGGAAAAATACGTTTTCCTCCACAAAGTAAAAAAGCATCGCAAAGAGCTAAAGCCTCTTCCTTTACTGTACCGTCCACGCCGATAATTCCGATAGGAATACCGCCTGCTTCTTCCACTCTTTTGGTATAAAGCTCATGAAAAATAGCATTGTCTTCATAGGGGTTTTCCGTCTCGCGAAGGCGAGAGGGGGGAACTATTCCGATAATCTTCATTCTCTACTCCTTTTCCAAACAGCTTCATCATACACTATTTCCTTATAAGAAAAAAGAAAAGCACTTCCATAAATTGTCTTTTTTATGTCTTTTTTCTTCTTTTTTCTATATTTCCCCATAAAAGTGTCTCATTTTTCCCAAAATCCAATTTCCCATAAAATACATTTATGGCATAATAGCATAGCGATAAAATAGTATGAAAGGATGTATTATGAAAAAACCAGTAATCGGTATTTCCACCAGTGTGCTTGTGGATCAGGGGGGTGAATTCCCCGGTTATGAAAGAATTTATGTGAATAAGGACTATGTTTCTGCCGTAATTGATGCAGGAGCAGTACCACTTATGATTCCCATGGAGGATTGCGAGGAAAATCTGCGAGCTAGCTTAGAGCTTGTTGACGGTATCATTTTTTCAGGGGGACAGGATATTGCTCCCCACCGTTACGGAGAGGAGCCCCATGTAAAGCTACAGGGAATCTGTCCCGAAAGAGATGAATTTGACTTTCTACTCTATCGTCTGGCGAAAGAGAAAAAACTTCCCATTTTGGGAATCTGCCGCGGATATCAGTTAATGAATGTGGCAGAGGGGGGAAGTCTTTACCAGGATCTTTCCTTAAAGACTACAGAAAGCTTTAAGCATTCTCAGGGACATGGCCCTTCTATTCCTACCCATAGTATGAAAATAGAAGCAGGCAGCCGACTGGCTAAGATTCTAGGCAGGGAAGAGCTTCATATCAACAGCTTTCACCATCAGGCGATTAAGGAGGTTCCTGCAAGTTTAAGCGTTTCCGGAAGAGCCTTGGATGATGTTATTGAAGCAATAGAATTAAAGGACTATCCCTTCGGTATCGGAGTCCAGTTCCATCCGGAAATGTTACAGGCAAAGTACAAAGATATTCAAAAAATATTCCTTGCCCTGGTGGAAGCCTGTAAGGAATATCACAATTTGAATGGAAAAGCTTAGAATTTATCTGTCAAATCCCGGGAAAAGTCGACCCGAAATATTTCGGGTTCTCTAATTAAAGGAGTTCAAATGAGTAAATCGCAAAAGTTGGGCTTTTGGTCCATCGTATTATTAACGATTAATTCCATTATTGGAACCGGAATTTTTCTATCACCCGGTTCTGTTGTAAAACAGGTAGGCTCCTATGCGCCACTTGCTTATCTCTGCGCCGCAGGCTTCGCCGTAATTTTAGCCTTAAGCTTCGCTTCCGCCTCCCGCTATGTGGTGAAGAGCGGAGCAGCCTATGCTTACGTAGAAGCAGCCTTCGGCGAAAATGCCGGACTTTATATCGGAATCACCCGATTCGTTTCCGCCAGTATTGCCTGGGGTGTGATGGCCACCGGCGTAGTAAAAACCGTCCTGCAGATTTTCGGTATGGACACCAATAGCTTTGCTTTGGTAACAGTAGGCTTTATTCTTTTGATGCTGGTCCTATTTATCATTAATTTGTTCGGACTTAAGGTGCTGGAATTTGTTTCCAACATATCTACATTAGGAAAGGTATTGGCCTTATCTCTGACGATTCTGGCAGGAATTTTCTTCGTATTACAGCATAAACAAACTGCAGACCTGTCCCTGCTGGTGCCCGGAAACAGCAGCAACACCGTTCCTGCTTTAAGCAGTAAATCCTTTGTCACTGCCATCGTAGCAGCCTTTTACGCCTTTACAGGCTTTGAGGGAGTAGCCAGTGGTTCCTCCGATATGGAAAGTCCGGAGAAAAATCTTCCAAAAGCATTGCCCTTATCCATTTTCATGATTGCCGCTATTTATTTGGGAATCATTTTTGTATCCATGAGACTTAACCCTATAGCCCTGCTAAGCTCAAGCAATGTTGTAGTTTTAGCCGACATTTTTAAAAATCCCGTATTACAAAACGCCATCGTTTTAGGTGCCTTTGTTTCCATGTTCGGTATTAATATTGCCGCTTCCTTCCATACTCCAAGACTTTTGGAGGCGATGGCTAAGGACGGGCAGGTAAATCGTGTTTTCACTAAGAGAACTGCGGGAGGCTTCCCCTATGACGCATTTTTATTCAGCATCTTATGGGCAATTATGATTCCTATGGCCTTCCACTATGACATGAAAGGCATTATGATTATCAGCTCTATTGCTCGATTCGTACAATTCCTTTTGGTACCTTTGGCTGTACTCTGCTTTTACTACGGTAAACAAAAGGGAGAAATCATTGAAAAGCCCATTAAAAGCTTTATCCTGGATGTGCCCTTATCCATCCTGGCTATTTGTCTGACCCTCTTCCTGCTCAGTCAGTTCAACTGGGTGGCACAATTCAGCAGTAAAAAAGATGGCTTTTTAGAGCCGAACTTCTATGCCATCTTTGCTATGGTTTTCGGTTATATACTCTTCCCCTGGCTTGCCTTCGTATTAAGAGAACATCAAAAGTACACTCAACACAAGAAGGCGCTGTGAAAATCAAAATAGTAAGGAGATTTTCTGCAATATAGGTCTGAATATAGGGTAGTCTGAGCCTGATACTTGTGAAAGACCGGCGAAAAGAAGGACTGTAAAGTCAATAATTGAAGCGAATGATACAGTGTGGAGCTATAATAAGGGCAATCTGAGCCCGCCGGTACTTACTGAAAGCGAGCTAAAGCGAAGCTTGAAGTTAGTACCGCTGCGAAGGCGAAGTTAGCGGGAGCGTGCCCTAATTATAGTCCCACACTGTATCAGAGCGTCTTCTTATAGCGAGTGCAGTCCTTCACTGCGCAAGGCGAGGCTAGCGAGAGCATGCCCCAATTCAGACCTATATTGCTCAGAAAATCCTTTTTTATTATTATCTTTTAATCTTCTCCTTTAATTCGCACAAAGCGTTCTCCTATGCCGTATACAGTCACAATTGGTGCCACCTCCATAAAGGCTCTGGGAAAATGCTCCGCAAGATACTTACGAATCATGGCCGACTGTCTGGGGGAACAAATGGAGGAAAGCAATATCTTTTCTTCCTTGGTATAGGCTCCCACAACTCTTGTTTGCGTTACGCCACGACCAAGCCCC
This sequence comes from Oribacterium sinus, assembly GCF_963537195.1. Classification (GTDB taxonomy): domain Bacteria; phylum Bacillota; class Clostridia; order Lachnospirales; family Lachnospiraceae; genus Oribacterium; species Oribacterium sinus_A. The sequence continues at coordinate 25,087 of NZ_CAUTEG010000005.1, forward strand.
AGAATATACTTGGTGATATCTTCGGTATCATCTTTGATAAATGGAATAATGTTAACCTTATAAAGCTTTTGGCGGAAACCGAAAAGCATATAGTCCATAATATAAATACAAATCACATGGTTGACCAAAGCATAAAGGGCAATATCTTTTCCAAAAACGAAGCCCAGAGAAATCAGAATGGAACCGTCCAGGAAAAGCATGACTTTACTTAAGGGAACACCTTTAAAAATCTTCCGGTTCAATATTCTGGCAACAGTGTCCGTTCCGCCGAAGGTCACCCCCGCCCGAAGAACCAATCCGGAGCCAACGCCATAAAACAAAGAGAAATAAATGCACACCAAAAACATTTCCCCTTGTACAAAGACAAAGTCAAACATACCCGTAAAAACCAGTAAGGTAGGATAGAGAAAAGAAACGAAGATAATCTTCATAAACTCTTCTCGTTTCAGGAAACAGAAAGCCAGAATCAGTATGGTAATACTGAAAAAGTAATAAATATAGGTGTAGCGAATCCCGATAAAGCGCTCCGCCATCTGGGACAATCCCGTCACTCCGCTGGTAGACAGCTTATTCGGCACCAAAATGCAGTTTACGGAAAAAGCCGTTATAAAACAACCTACAATAATCTGCAAATAGTTTAAAATCCTTTTCTGTAGCTTATGCTCCTGTTCTGCTTCCATTTTTCCCGCTCCTTCTATCCCAAGAACTCGTTACGAACAAAAGAAGAAGCACTAAACGTACTTCTTCTTCATTTTTTGAACTATATCTATTTTAGCACAGTGAAAAGAAAGTAAAAGGTTTTTTTTACAAACTATCCATACTTATAGCTAAATGCACTAGATAAAAATATCAATCCATAGGCTTCCAGAATTTATCCACAATTTCTTCTTCCTTCAGATTCTTATCCAATAGTCCAAAGGACTGATAATCTTTGATAACCTTTCTCATAGCCGTTTCCGTCTGCTCATCACTAAGAACAAAATTCAGAGAATTGGCAAAATCCAAGACCTTCTGTCTATCACCACTTGCCCAGTTCTTTTCCAAAAGAAGATCTACGAAGGTCTCCTTATTGTCCTCAATCCACTGGCTGCAATAGATGCTGGCGTTCTCTAATTTCTTGGCTGTAATAGGATTTTCCTTAGCAAAATCCGCATTCATAATCTGTACACAGCAAGGTTCAATCTTGAAGTCAGGATCAGTAGTAAGGGAACGAATTGGACGAATAATACCCTCATCTACAAATTTCCGTGCAAACATATCGGACATCATGGCTCCCTGCACTTCTCCATTCTGTAAAGCCATAATCACTGCATCATTGGCAACCACCTTGTACTTCACTTCCTCAGGCTTAATGCCGTCGTTACTAAAGAAACGAAGAGCAATATTATGGTCGGAATTTCCGATACCGTCACTTAAAGAAACCGTCTTTCCTTTTAAATCTGCGGTACTTTGAATCTCGGAATCCTTTAATACATATAAAGTCTTACAGCCGCTATGAGCACCTTTTGTAAATACCAGATTCAAGCCATTTACAGCAGGAACAAAAACAGAAGCCAAATGGTCTGCTGCAATATCCACCTTTCCTGTAGCTACTGCATCCTTAGCTTCGGTCATCTGGCTGATAGCTGTACTTAAGCCCTCCGCCTTATAAAATCCCTCTTCCTGAGCAGTACCGAAGGTTCCTGTACAAAGTCCTCCATTATAACCAATTTGGATATCCTTGCCATAAGCAGGCTCTTTTTTCCAAGCTTCTTCCTCTTCCGGAGTAAGCTTTAAGGGATGATACACAATATCCTTTGCCTCCGGGCGGTCGGAAAATCCCCCCTTGATTTCTTCGGTTTGATGTTCTCCATCCCCCTGCTTTGCCTCTTGAGCTGTACTGTCCTTCTCGACCTCAGTTTTTTCCTGACTCTCGGCCTGCATTCCGTTTTCTGCCTTTGTTGTTTCCGCCTGCTTACCTACTTGACTGCTGCACGCCGTCATAGAAAATACGGAAGCTAAAGCTACTGCCATTCCCAGTTGTCTCAATGTCTTTTTCATCATACACTCCTCTTCTTGCCTGTACATTTCTTGTTCCTATCTATCTAAAAACCCATCGCAAAACGCCATGTTCCAATATTCCCATTGGCCTCCATAAGACTACTTCTATAAGGCTTCCCTAAGACTTCCATTACGTTTTGTATGAGTTTTAAGAAACTCCTTAATCTGACTCTTTTTCCTGATCCACCCCGAGAAGACGCATAATTTCCTCTCTATAGGCTAAAAACTTCGGATCCAACCTTTTTCTGGGATAATCCAAATCAATAGAAATATCCCTTAAAATACTGCCTCCCGCCTTAGCCATAACAATGACTCTGGTGCCCATATAAATGGCCTCATCCACATCATGGGTCACCATCAGCATCATATTTTTCTTTTCCTTCCATAAAAGGAGTAGCTCATCCTGCATTTGCATTCTGGTAAAGGCGTCCAATGCTCCCAGGGGTTCATCCAGTAAAAAGACCTCCGGCTCATTAATCATGGTTCTTACCAAAGCTGCTCTTTGTGCCATTCCCCCGGATAATTCGTGAGGATAAGCCTTTCGGAATTTAGTCAAATGTGTCAACTCCAACATTCTCTCTATCTCTTCCGGTTTTTTCTTTCCCTGCATTCTGGGGCCGAACGCAATATTTTCCTCAACCGTAAGCCATGGAAAAAGAGTGGGCTTTTGGAAGGCCATGCCTCTTTTGGCATCCGTTCCTTCTATTTCCTGCCCATCCAGCATTAGTCTTCCCGAAGTGGGAGGAATTAATCCGGCCACCAAACGAAGCAAAGTAGATTTACCACATCCGCTGGGGCCTACAATCGAAAGAAATTCTCCTTCCTCCACCTGCAAATTCACAGGAGAAAGAGCGAAGGTAATTTCCTTTTCCTTACGGGCAAAACTTTTTGAAACATTTTCTATTACTAATCCCAAGAGCTACTCCTTTCCGGACAGGTTCTTTCTTTCAGCCAACTGTCAGTTCTCATTCTTCTAATCCTTTTCTTATCAATCCTTCAGCATACCTTCCTGCCAACGAAGTACCCGTTTTTTTATGCTGTTCAAAAGAAAATTCACGGTAACAAAGATACAGCAAATTAAAATTATGGCACCGTACATCTTTCCGTATTCTGCCCAGCTCTTTTGCCAGGTGATATACCAGCCAAGACCGGATTCCACACCAATCATTTCCGCAACCATCAAAGCCATACAAGCTGAACTCATGGCCTGAACCATCCCTTGGAAAATGCTGGGTAAGGCCGAGGGTATAGCAATTTCAAGGATCAAATCCTTCTCCTTTGCCCCCAGGGTTCTTGCCGCCTCATAATAAGACTTGTCCATGTTCCGAATGCCGGTAATTGTTGCTAAGGTAATGGAAAACCAAACGCCCAGCGCAATGATGAAGACACTTCCCCGGAACAAAGAAGTCGCTAAAACCATGACGATCGGAATCCATGTGGTACTGGGAATGGAGCCCAGGAGTTTCATAAAAGGTTCAATCCAGTAATTTATTTTTTTGTTATAGCCACAGGCAATTCCTGTAAAAAGCCCCACAATCAGTCCGGAAAAATAACCGCAAAATAATAAAAACAAAGAGCTCATGGTACATTCCCACAGATACGCTCTATCCTGCATCATAGAAGAAAGCACCTTGTCAATACTGGGAAAATATGGAGTAATCAAAATATTGCTTTTTAGAGTCAGGGAATCATAGAGCATGAACAAAAAAAACACAAAAGCACGAAAAGGAGCATGGTAAAGATAATTCTTCCTTTGCCTTTTTCCCCGAAAGGAAAGCAGAAAAGAAATTCCATTTCCCAATAATAAAAGCAATAAAAAAAAGGCATAAACGTAACTTGCCTCAAACCCGTGATGGTTAGGAACATAGAAGTATTCTAAAAGTGCCAGAACTCCCATCAAAAAGGGACTCAATTGAATCAAAAGATCGAGATTTTTCTCCCGCTTTGTTTTCCCTTTTTCTTCCTGTTCCAACAGCTCCTCTACACTGCTAACTGCCCCATAATCCTTGGAAATGCCGTTCATGCCTCACCCCGTACTTAAAAACATACAATTACATAAATTAAATAGCCTCGTTTATTGTATATTTTTATGGACTACTTGTCTAATTGTCTTTCTGGATAGCTCCGTTGTCTTATAGAGAGTATTTATAAACGAAATACAGAACGCTACACAATTGACACTTGTTAAGGGTAAGGAGAATAACGTACTTTCTCTGTAGCTCCAAGGATTTCTTCGTAATCATCGAGATATCCCTCTTCTATATCGAAGCCCTCCGATAAATGCTTATCTAAAGCCAATGTATCTCCGTTTATAATATCACTTACAATCCCGGGAACAGATTCAAAATCTCCTATGTCTTTTATTGTAATCATCTGCAATCTCCTGTGATTATTATCTGTTATAATTTATTTCGCCTAGCGGAATTGGGTTAGGGTTTAAGATTACCCAACTAACTGCAAGCTCGCATAATCTTGTAATTACACCATCCTCAGCCAAACCTTTTCCATCTATCTTTGAAATAAGCACCTTACTCTCTTCTATCTCCTTCTCTGACAGCGCATTTCCTTCTGCAAAATGAACCGACAGCGAATTTAGCATATTTCTATAACTCCTATCCCAGTTTATTCCACCGTTTCTGTTAATTTCATCGTCCACCCTGCCTGTTATGCGGATAACCTCTCCCTGCACCGTTTTTGCGGCTCCTGTAGATGGAATTAGTAAATCCCAAAGCTCATTATACTGCTCTTTCCAAGTGCTCCCCTTTATAAGAATAGGAGAAACGCCGTCATGTATTATTCTTTTTGCCACAGGCTTTGCACCAAAGATATTGTAGAGCTTTGACAGGGCTGCATCAGCCTCTTCAAGCGACTCTTTGCTAAAATCTTCCCTGTGGAATTCAAAATCCTTACCGATTATTTCTACTTTTTCTGCCATCTTAGGCGTAATTTCTACACCTGCCTTTATTAACATTTCTGCTATTTCAACCAAAGGCACTACCCTGAGTCCTCCGCACACTGTAAGAGCCGCTGATAGCGGAGTTTCACCTCTTTCATTTTTAGCATTGACGTCTGCACCCTTTTCAATCAAAAAGCGTACTATATTAGGGCGGAAATACTCTGCTGCCATATGAAGTGGCGTATTTCCATATCTATTTGGCTTTTGTATATCTCCTCCCAGCTCATAAAGCAGTTTTACTGTATCCATGCCAAAGGTTGCCTGACTGTACAAAGGTGTGCCGCCATAATAGTCAGGTATATTTACATCAAGGCCCTGCTTAACGAGCCAGATAACAAGCTCGTCAGGTACACCCTTGTAATGAAGTGCAGTATGAAGACCGAATTTTCCATCATAGGCAGTAAGCTCACATTTATCATAGACAGCTTTAAGTGCTTCAATATCTCCCACTTTAAGCAATTCATCAAAGTCTTTTGGCAGGGTAACTCTTTTCTTAGCCATTATTCTTCTCCTTGGTTATATAAATCCAATCAAGTCCCTTAACATCCCTTAAAACCATAGATTTTCCGTCATAATCATTTTTTAATTCAACTTCATTTTCTTTAACTTTTACATTATTATACCAACCGCCAAGGCTTGCGTATTCTCCCGTATGTATATTGATGAGCCTGCTCGTTATAGGATCCCAAGTACCCTTCTCTACAGTTTCTGCGAGCATATAATAGGCGTCTAAAAATATAAGATTTCTCCCATACATCCAAAATGGAAGATTAACATTGAGCAGTGGCAATTTTGCAGAGAAAATTTCATCTCCATGCGGCGGCACTGTTTCAAAGTGAAATTCTATCTCACTTCCATAATATGCTATCGTTGCCCCTTCACAGCTTATATTGTAAGGAATGCCCTCCTCAGCTACTATAAATTCTTCCATTGCGTCCTCCTACGGCTTACTATTTTACTCAAAAAACAAACTAAAATTTATTATTTCTTTTTAGCCACAAAATAATATCTATGAATTTTCCCCTTAATTACACCTTCTTTATCAAGAATTTCCTGTGCTTTAAAAAGGTTATCCTGATATTTCTCCACTTCAAAATCCAGAAATTCCCAATCAATAATTCTGGCAAACCAAACCAGTGCACCTACATCATAAAACTCTATCGGTCTGTAGACTTCATCTGCTTCCACAATGTCAAATCCGTTATCAGTAAATTTCTGTCTTGCAATACTTAAATATGCTTCCGGAAAAGGTATTTCAACATCACCTATCAAAAGTTCTACAAGTTCTCTGTCATTTTCTGCACCGACTTGTTGCGTAAGAAATATTCCTCCGCTTTTAAGAGTTCTTTTAATTTCGTTTATGTTATATTGACCATGCCTGTTAGTAATAATGTCAAAGTAGTTATCTTCAAAAGGAAGAATATCTCCTCCGTCACATGCTTTAAAATCTATTCCTAAAGGAAGAAGTCTGTCCTCACATATTTTGATGTTTGGTTCATACCCTTCAATCGCAGCAGTATATTTAGCATTTGCCATAAAAGACAAAAGAAATTCGCCACCTCCTGTTTCCATGTCCAATAAATAATCTGTATCATTCAAATAGGATTTTATAATGTTTTCAAAATCCCAAGGGAGATCATCCTCTTCTTTATATCTTCCTCTAATATGTGAGAAATCCCAACCCTTAATATGCGCTATTTCCTGCTCAAGTAACCATTGATTTATAAGTGCTTGTTTTTCCATTTTTCTCCTTTCACTACCAAAAATATCAGTATATGTTTTATCCCTCAATATCAGCCGACAATAGCCCCTTCTTAGGGCTTCCATTAACTGCTATGCTGTGTCCAAAGAAAAGGTCATCATCATCAAGATAAGCTGTAAATGAACCTCCCGATGTCACCCATATTAAGCTTAAGCTAATTCTCTTTGCAAAGCTTTCTTCTGTAATTAAAGCAGCTTCTTCATCAGATTCTGCCCATTCACTCTGTGTCATTTTATTTCTTAGTCTTATGTATTCTATTAATTCCATTATTCTCTCCAATCAATCCCAAACGATTTCCAAACATTTATAATTTTCAGTACATATAATTATTCTAAAAAAAGCCCTTCCCATTCCTTTCGGAAGGAAAAGAGCTTAATACGACGAAAACTCTTTTGCTTTTCTATTTCTGTCAATTTCTATTTCTTTATTTTCGAAGGAAAATATATTGATTTTCCGTGGAAAGTTTATCCTCAAAGTTAAAATCCAGCCCCTTAAAGCCCTTGATTTCTTCTGCGTTTTCTATCTTATTTTCTGCCAAAAAACGCACCATTTCTCCTCTTGCCATCTTGGCATAGACGCCCTTTTGCACAAGCTTTTCTCCTGACTTCTCATAAAAACCGCAGCTAATGTAGTGAATGGGAAATGATAATTCTTTCGGCTCATCTTTCCACATGATTTTTTTCCTCAGGATTCTATCCTTGGGAAGATATTTCTCTATACATTTGGCATATTCTTTGGAGGCGAGATTGAGGATTAGCATAGGATTTTCATTTTCCAACGACTTTTCTCCCTCTTTTTGCAAACGCTCTTCTATCTCTTCCAAAAGCAATGCAGTCCAGATATCCTCACCCCAAAAGTCATACAGATTTTTAGAAGTACCAATCTTCGCCTTTGCCTGCATTTCCAAACGATAGGGAACCACCCCATCTAGGGGCTTTACCACGCCATAAAAGCCGGAAAGAATCCTAAGATGACTCTGTAAATACGCAAGTTGAGAGGCCTCCATAACAGAGGGAGCCATATACTGATACTGAATCCCTTCGTAGGATAAAATGGCAGGACTACAATTTCTTCTCAAATCCATCTTAGCTACTCTATCACTATTTTCCCTGGCCAAATCCTCATTACAGGCCCAAAGCTCTTTTAACTCTAAAAAAGAAAGAGATTTTAAATATTGTAAAAGGCGTTCCGTCTTTCCCGACAGATTCAATCCGCCTTTCAAAAATGTACTATTTTCCTCTGCTCCTGATTCTACAAAAAGAGGATAGCCTTGGTGAGGGATATCCAATTCAGATGTTTTCATTTTTTTCGCAGGAGAAATTATAATTTTCATAAAATACCTTTCCTCTAAAAACCAAGCTAACTATTCTCGAATTAAAAAATCATCCTTTTAAAACAAGCCAAAAGCTAAGAAGAAATCCACATACCTTCCATTGTCACGGTACAGGGTAAATACAGAATCTTCACCCCGGTCTGCCGGGCTTCTTCCAATGCGTCTCCAAAGGCCTTATGGGTCTCCACATTCGGATATACCATAGAAACCTTCGGCATGGCAATCACAAAAGCCAAAATAGCGATATAGCCCTCCTGTATAGCCTTCGTAAGTTCCCTTAAATGCTTTACTCCACGTTCCGTCGGGGCATCCGGGAAATAACCGATGCCGTCCCTTTCCAAGGTACATCCCTTTACTTCTAAGAGATATTTACGGATATTCCCTGATACATTGAGAAGCTCCTGACTCTGCATTCTTATATTCTCGGCCCGCTGCTCCTTTCCATTTATTTCTTCCCTTTCCCCATATTCCCAAAAGGCTTCCGGAAGCGCCATATCCCGTTCCATATAAAAATCCACTCTGGAATCACGAAAAACATACTCCGGCTTTAGCTTTTCGAAGGCAAAACCTCTAAGCCATTCCGCTACCACCTGATTCGGAGCCTGACTGTCGATGTTTACCAGCCCCAACCCCGCCTTCTCCACCGCCACCAAATCATAGGCGGTTTTACGATTGGGATTTCCGCTTTTCTCCAAATAGACCTTCACGCCCGGTAGCAAGAGTTCCTTACAGCGCCCGGTATTTTTCACATGTACCGTTTCCACCTTACCCTCTATCTCCACATGGGCAATAAAACGATTTGGACGTTCCAAAAACTTTCCCTCAACAATATTTTGATACTGCATACTTCCTCTTATTTTCCCGAAAACTCCTCTGTCAATTTCTCCGTACAAAATCCCATGACAATGCCGGCTTAAGTTCTATCATTTAAGAACTAGGACAAAGTCACATTCAAAATTATCATTCCCACAAGAACTAGGACAAAGCCACATCCAATGCCATCATGACGGTAAAGCCCAGGGCAAAAAGTAAAACACCCACATTACTGTGCTCCCCCTCCGACATTTCCGGAATCAACTCTTCCACTACTACATAGAGCATAGCTCCCGCCGCAAAAGATAGGAAGATTGGCATATAAGGAGCAAATATCGGTGCAAAGAAAATCATCAGTAGGGCTCCAAGGGGTTCTACTGCGCCGGATAATACACCATTCAAAAAGGCTTTCCCCTTGCTTTGCCCTTTGCTATGAAGTGGCAGGGAAATAATAGCTCCCTCCGGGAAGTTTTGTAAGGCAATTCCCAAGGCTAAAGCCAGGGCAGCTCCGGCAGTAATATTAACTTCTCCTGTCAAAAGTCCAGCAAACACTACCCCCACAGCCATACCTTCCGGAATATTATGAAGGGTTACCGCAAGAAGCATCATCGTAGTCCTTTGAAAAGAACTGGGCATTCCTTCAGCCTGATCTGTATTCTGATGCAAATGGGGGATAATCTTATCCAATGCCAATAAAAACAAGGTTCCCAGCCAAAATCCCACAAAGGCGGGAAGAAAGGCCAGCTTTCCCAAATGAGCACTCTCTTCCATAGCAGGTATCAGCAAGCTCCAAATAGAAGCTGCTACCATAACTCCTGCAGCAAATCCTGTTAGCCCCTTCTGCACATTGGGATGAAAATCCCGTTTCATAATGAAAACACAGGCCGCTCCCAAGCTTGTTCCAATAAAGGGAATCAATATACCCCAAAAAACTACCATATTCATAGAAACTCCTTTTACTACTCTTTATTTATCTTTCATACTCTTTATTTCGCATTATTAATTTCATTCAATTATATTGTTTGCAATTTTATTAATTTAGTATATCTGAATCCGTGAAATATGGCAAGAAAGAATCTCTATTCCCAAGTCTTCCAAATATCCGGACAATACCCTACCGTAGCCTGCTTCCCATTTCTCACGATGGGTTGCTTTAATACCATAGGATACTCTAAGACTTTCGCAATTTTGTCTTCCTTCGCAAGATATCGAATCAGTTGATATGCTTCCCGCTCCTTTGTTTTTTCATCCAGCATCTCTTCCAAATCCCCCACAACAGAAAGAACGGATTGAAATTCTCCCTTGCTGATTCCCTTTTCTTTCAAATCCACAGCCTGAAATTTAATCCCTCTTTCCTTAAAATAGCGTTCCGCCTTCTTTGTATCCTGGCTCTTCTTTGTTCCAAAAATCTGAATATTCATGAAAATCTCCCCAAAAAATCCCTCTACGAAAAATACTCCTCTTTGTGATACTTCTTTCCTAATCCCCTTTTTTCGTATACAATACTCTTAGGTAGGAGGTCTCCCCTCCTACCTTTTCTATTTCTTCCCTTTTGTACTCTTCCTTCGGGAAATCAGGAAAAAACCGGTCAGCATCCGGGACTTCCATATCCACATAAGTCATATAGATTTTATCTGCAAGGGGAAGTGCTTTCTGAAATATTTCTGCCCCTCCTGCAATAAAGATTTCTTCTTGCCCCGCTCTTTCTATTGCTTCCTGTAAAGATTTTACAGTATATAAATTTTCTCCGGAGAAGACCTTTGTTTTGGATACAACGATATTTGTTCTCTCGGGAAGAGGATGGCCAATTTCCTCATAGGATGTTCTCCCCATAATTACCACATGGCCTGTGGTTAGATCCTTAAACTGCCTTTGCTCTCCGGGGATCTTCCAGGGCATCTTTCCCTCTTTTCCGATGGCACCGCCTTTAGCCACAGCAACAATGATAGAAATCATTTTGAAACACTCCTCTTAGGCTTCCAGGCTCTTAAGCCCCAATTCTTCCGGAAGGAAACGAGGATTTACATTTTCCGAGGTGCCAAGGACGGAAGCCGCCAGTTTGGTACCGATTTCACAGGCCTCCATCAGATTCTTACCATACGTCAGTCCCATAGCCACTCCCGCAAAAAAGGCGTCTCCTGCTCCTGCGGTATCGATTACATGGACTTTCTTTGCCTTACAATGTCCGAAATGCCCATTTTGCTCCGCATAAATGGCTCCCTGACTGCCTAAAGTCATAATCATCTGTGGGAACTGCGCCTTTACCACATAGGAGGAAAGAGAGCTTGCCATCTCCTCCAAATTCATTTCCTCAAAGTCCTCGGAAAAGAGCATCCCTGCCTCCTGCTGATTACAAACAATACAGGCAGTGGTCTTTAAAAGGTCTCTTCTTTCTAAGGCAATGGACATATTGGAAACAGCTGCATATATCTTTTTATTGTATTTCTCAGCCAATTGAAAAATCTGCTTTAAAAGCTTGGAATCCATATCAATTTCCACAATAACACTATCACAGCGAGAGAACAAAGAGTCTCCCTGCTCCGAAAGTACCTCCTCCAGCTTAGAAAGGTCCGGCCTTTGGGAAATAGAGCCCCTAAGCTCCCCTTCCGTATCAAAGATAGCCAGCCAGGTTCCTAAGCCCCCTTCAATTCGCCGGATATAATTGGTATTTACCTTATGCCGCTTTAATTTCTGTACTACCTCTTCTCCAATAGCATCCTTATCCACTACAGAAATAAAGGTAGGTCGAAGCTCCACATTGGCAATATCCTCCACAATATTTCGGCTCACACCTCCATGAACCTTGACCACCTTTCCGGCGTTTCTTCCATCCGGCCGATACAAAGAAAAAGGATAACCCTTTATGTCCACAAAAACCGCGCCAAAAACCAAAATACCGATTCGCTCTTCCATCATTTTCCCTTTCATCCTTTTAGCACTGCATGTCTTATTCCTTATGCTTTTCGCTTTATTCTACTGAAGGATGAATTTTCTGACAAGAGTATTCTTTTTTTCGCAGTTTACTCCAAATTCTATAAAAAACAAGCACTTAAAGTATTCATTATTATCACCATTCTTAAGATTTATTTTAGTTCAAAAAATTAAGAAATGCGACTAAATATTGTAATCAAAAATGCCTTATCCTTACCAAAATATTAGGTTTGTCTTCATAGATTTACACTTTTATTTTACGGTTTCTTGACATCTGCGAAAGCCTATTGATTTGCCTTTATTTATGCATTAATATGCATACACGGAAAGGAGTCCATATACCAATGATAGGATGTCAAAACAAAAAATTTTTCCAGTTTAAAAATACAATTTCGGAGAATTCCTCCGTCGAAATAGATCAAACTATAGAACTTACAAATCGGATTTCAGAAACAGAAGACATTTCAAAAACAGAAGCCGTTTCAGAAAACCCATTTCAAACTCCGGTAAGTTCCAGGCATAAATTCATGGCCAAGTTTCTCATGGCCATTTCTGTTGCCTTCCTGCTTTCCGCTATTCCAACATTTTCCGTAGGCTTTACCAAAGGAACTTCCAGGGATGCCTGGTGGTACGATTTAGGAAATGAAAATTATTTACGCTCTACATGGCAATGGATTGATACCGACAATGACGGCGTTGCTGAGTGCTATTACTTTGATGCCAATGGTTGGATGTATACCAATACCACCACTCCCGACGGCTATACCGTAGATGAGAATGGCGCTTGGACTGTAGATTCCGTTGTGCAAACAAGGGATGTGCAGAAAGAATATACGGAAGAGGACGATACTACTTCCGTTCAAGACAGTTCCTCCTACAAGCAAGAAACATTGGATAGAATCAACCAATTCAGAGCAGGGCAAAACTTACACGCCTTAGAAGAAAGTGAACGCTTAAGCTCTATTGCAGATATCAGAGCCAAGGAATGTGCTGCAAGCTTTTCCCATACAAGACCCCAGGGGGGCTCCGTTTTGGATGAAGCGGATGTGTACGGAGAAATTCTTGCCCACAACAACGAAACTCCCGACAGAACCGTAAATGCTTGGATTTCCAGTGCAGGCCACAATCGCATTATGAGTAAGGGAGAATTTCAGCACTTCGGAGCAGGCTATTATCTGGACGAAAAAGGAAACGATTACTGGGTAGTCTTGTTTGGATATTAAACATCCTAGGAATAAATGTTTCCAGAAAGGGACTTCAAAAATCAATATAATTTTCTAAGCAATATAGGTCTAAATTTGGGGCACGCTCTCGCTAGCTTCGCCACGTATCGGATACTAAGCGAAAAACTGCGATTCTCTTGTTTTTCGCAAGTACCGACGGGCTCAGACTACCCCTTATTTAGACCTATATTGCCGAAAATCTATTTATTATTTTACAGTCCCTTTTGCATATAAACATTATTCCAGTACTTATAATAACCATACCGGAACAATAAAGTTTTCCTGATTAAAGGCTGATAACTCCATTTTCATACAGATAACGGCGCCTTTTCCTCTATTCAAGCCGGTCTTTTCCAGAACAGAAAAACTTCTCAGAATTTCCGGAGCAGGATTTGCAGACTTTTTGATTTCAATGGGATTCAGTTCTCCGTTTTGTTCCAATATAATATCTATTTCTCTGGCATCCTTATCTCTGTAATAATACATAAAGGGTGCTTTTCCACTATTTAGATAACTTTTCCTAATTTCAGATACCACATAGTTTTCTAAAATTGCCCCGTTCATGGCACCATTTTCCAAAGTTTCCGGACTGCTCCATTTTGTCAGATAGGCAACTAAGCCAGTATCATAAAAATAGTATTTAGGAGTTTTCACAAGTCGCTTTAGCATATTGTTGGAGAAGGGATGAAGATAAAATATGATCCCCAAGGTTTCCAAAATCCCCATCCAGTCCTTCGCCTGCTTTAAATTAATATCCGCATCTCTGGCTATTTCGTTGACATTCAACATTTGACTGCATCTGGCAGCCACAGCGGTTAGAAAGCGTAAAAACTTTAGAGAATCAATAGAATCGGAAAGATTTCGTACATCTCTTTCGATATAGGTACTTAGATAGCTACCATAAAAAATACTGTTGTTACTTACTTCATTACTCACAATAGCAGGCATTGAACCCTGAAATATTCTGCGAAAAATCTCTTGCAAATCTGCGCTTGTTCTTCCTTCCTTTCGCTCCGTTAAATGCTTTAGATCCAGCTGAAAAGGACTATCTTCGCCCCCATAGATCTCCGTCTGAGATAAAGAAGAAAGAGATAGCACTGCAACTCTTCCTGCTAAAGATTCTTGCACTCCCTTCATTAAGTCAAAAATTTGGGAGCCTGTAAGCCAAAAATCCCCCTTTCTATGCTCTTTATCCACAATCAGCTTAATCATACTGAATAATTCAGGAGCATATTGCACTTCATCAATAAGGACAGGCGGCTTATGCAACTGTAAAAACATCTCCGGATCATTCTTAGCCAGTGCTCTTTCCTGTAAGTCATCTAAAGACACATAGTTTCTATCTGTACCTTCCATTAGTTTTTTTAACATGGTAGTTTTCCCAACCTGTCTAGGACCGGATATTAAAACAACCGGATACTCCTTGCTGACTTGCAGAACGACTTTTTCCAGGCTTCTTGTGATATAAGGCATACTCTCCTCCTATTCCATAACAGGTATAGTTTTGCTCAATAAAAATATTATCTTGATTTCTTGCCTCGATATATTCGGCTACTTTTTATTCTTGTTCTATTTTAGCCGATAATAAAGCAAAGAGACAAGTACTAAGATGCTTGTCACTTTGCTTTGTATGCAATTACAGTATAATGTATTTATAAGATGAAATAACTCCTAATATTAAATCAGAAACATATATTTAATTTCCATTATTTTATTGTTTACATAAAATGATTATCGAGCTTTAAATCAACATGATTGACTTTCATCCCCTGCTTCATATAGTTATAACTTACTAAATTTGATATTTCTTCCGATGATATTTGCTTTTCTATGAATTTTTCAAATTCCTCGTTTCTATCTATTGTATCTATTTTATTCAGTAACGCGATTATGTAATTATAAATATCAGAAGGAATACTTATTTCATAGCTATCTTGACCATTACGAAATATCCCTGACGTCAAATTAATTTTTACATTACTTGGTTGTTTTTGGTCCAATATATTAGTTCTGTCAATATTCTGATTAAATTGTACCTCTATAGATTCCTTTCCATCTACGTCTCTACTTATAGTTTGTACGCCTATGTTTTGATGTGTTTTTAATAAGGCTACTTCATCTGCCTGCAATTCTCTAACAAGCTCCACAATTGGTATAAAATGGTACAAGAAGATAAGCTTTATATTAATATCTATTTCTCCATCTTCACTTACGGGATCTTTTTCAATCATTCTGATACAATTTCCACCCGTTTCAGTCATTGCCACAAAAGTATGCGATGGCTCTTTGCTATTAATATATTTTACTGACTTGGCTTGCTCCCAACCATGCTCCATTGCAACACTACTGTATTCATAATATCCTTTCGATTCAAAAATACCATACTTAAAATCATTTTTATCAATCGCCTTAACTGCTACTAAATCCGGAGACAGAGATGACTCTCTACCTTTTGGTGTTATATACACTTTTGAATTAAGTTTTATTGTATGAGAAAATTCCTTAATCATAGATAAATGTACTAAGTAATCGTATTTATACTTTTTTTTCGCTCTTAAAGTTATAAATACCATACCGATCCAATAATTTATTGCCCCTACTTCAGTACTATCTAAAAATATTTTTTGCGAATGATTGAAAGCAAGATAGTGTTCTGAATCAATTTCAACTTCTTTTAGAAATGTTTCAATCAAATATGTTTTGAATTTTATTTGATTTTTTCGGCTTACACTATTTTCTTTTCTCAGATATACATCTGGCATTCCAGCAGTTATAATGGCATTCGTCAATTCTGCCCCTGTAAAACAAAATTTTTCATTTTCACTTATTATTTTATGTTTCTTTTGGTCTGGATTCTCTTGATCTACAATTATACAATAAGTAGTATTCATATTGATTTTCATATTTGTTGGTCTCCCCTGATATTAAATGATGATCCAGAACTGATTATTTAGCTCTCAATATAAAATCAAAATCGACTTATTCCGTACTGATACCGATCTGTACCTTCTCATCCTGTGTCAATGTTCTTCCTGCAAGAATCTTATCCACCTCTGCAGAAACCTCCTCATCACTAAGGATGTTGTACACTGCCGCGGTCATATAATCCTGAACTCCGGAGTTGTCCGTTGCGGTAATGGTATTAAAGCTCTGATCCACCATAATCACATTTCCCTCCGGCGAGATATGCCCATTGACAAGATAGCGCTTTACAGAAGGAGTGAAGCTCATCATCAGGTGTCCCGTGGCAAAATCCACCACATAAGCCTTTCGTTCCGTATCGTTATTCCGAATCAGAAGAAGCAGATTTTCCTTTTCATTATACAGATTTACATCATCGAAGCTTACCGGCGTCTGGGTGAGCGCTTCATCCATGTCCAGACTCTTAAGACCGGTCTTACTGCTCCAAGTAAAGGCCGTATTGTTCTGTATGCCCTTTAGGATGATTTCCTCCTCTTGATGCTTAAGGTTTAGCACCTCCCCCGGAATATCCTCTAAATGCTGCTTCGTTTCCAAATCATACAGAGAGGCCGTTCCTGAAAATCGATTGACAAGAAGTATCTTATCGTCTTCGGAAACCAAGATATTCAAGGAAGAATCCGTAATTTCCGGGATAGTATCCAGCAAGCTTAAATCCTCAACGCCATAGATCTTTAAGCCTTCCTTCTTATCCTGCAAATAGATTTTCTTTCCATCATCGGAAAAGCGTAGAGCCGGATAAGCAGAAGGGATTTCCACGGTTTTGGATTCCCGACTTTCCACATTGTAAAGCACCAGTCCGGGATTTCCGCTATCCATTTGCCCAACATAAGCATAGTATTTTCCGTCGTTGGACAGGACGTTTTTTTTTGTACTGGTCATCAAGCCGTAAATCACCGTGTTCTCATTGGTGATGGTTTTCCCGGTCTTCCCATTATTCGTGGAGAGCAGGAAATCCGTCCCGTTAAAGAGAAGAAGCTTGGAGGAATCATTGGAGGATGCAATAATTCTGCCCTGCACCGGCTCCGAAGAAATTCTGGACTTGGTATCAATAATCTTAATGCTTTGGCCTTCATGGGAATTGGTCAAAATCTTGCTGCCATCCTTTAAGAAGTAGATTTCAGAAGGTGCTATCCCCCCCAGATACAGCCTGTCATCCGTAATCACCTTATCCTTCCAAATGGAGTAAATCCCTGCTTCTCCAAAGCCTGCAACCATGTTTTGTTCTGTATTATACGCAAAATATTTTAAATCCAAGTCACCAAAAGATACTTCATCTATGCTTTCTCCGGTTTCTCCATTGAGAATCAGGATCTTGCCATAGCTGTTTATAGCAATTTTTTCCCCATTCTCACTTTCCACTAAGGGCTTATTCAAGGTATTTGCAGTGATGATCTTCTCACTGAAGAGAACTTGATTATCCTCCAAAGAAATTTTTTGAAGCTCGTCATCCGTTAACAAAATGATAGACTTCCCGTCATTGGAATAAAAGGCGGATTTGTAAGGAATCATAAAATTGGATCCATCTAAAGAAGTTCTTCCTATCCGATCAATAGTAGAAATAACACTGCCATCCTTAAGGCTTCTCCTTGTCAGCTGATTTTCATCATTGTTGCCTAAAGTGATAAGCACCTCTGAACCATCGCTCTTAATATCCGCATACTTTACCGTTTCCTGGATGGAAAATGTACTAAGCTGTTGCCAGGTATTGGCATCAAAAACGTAAAAGTTCGCAGAAGTATTGGTAAAGCTTACATAGAAAAACTGTGAATTATCCCCGGAAAAACGCCCCAGCATAGGGACTCCCGGAATCTCCAGCTTGGCCTTTTCCTCTCCGGTCTCCATATCATAGACAATAAAGCTGTTATCAAAAGCAGCGGAAACCAAAAGCTTATCATCCTTGGAAAATGTTAAAAGCTTTACCTGTTGGCTATGTCCCGGTAATCTCTTGATAATTTCTCCATTTTCCACCTTGGCAATAGCGGTTTCATCATTTCCCAAACCGAAGGCCACCAGCTTTTCATCATTGCTTAGAGCCATAAAGGTCAACTTGTTTTTTGTAGAAATGGAAGTCAAGGTAGAAGCACCGCTGTGATAAATCACATCATTGAAAATGCTCATCTTCTCAGATTGGAGCTGCGGATACGCTTTCATGCCTTTTCCAATAGGCTTCATCGCTTCCTTCGCCACTAAAGCGGCCTTTAAGTAATCCCCTTCCTTGGCCATATCCTGGGAGCTTTTCATTAAAATACCGGCATTGGACTGCACCGCCTCCTGTCTGGCCTGCTCTGCCTTTTGGTAGGCATTAAACATAAAGATACCAAAGAGCAGGAAAATTGCGCCGGAAAGAGAGGATATGGTCAGAATAAGCCGATTCTTTCTTTCCTTATCCCTCTGCTTAAGGTCTCCAAAGGTACAACCTAAGATGGTTGCCATAATACGGTACTTTTCGGTTTTCAGCAAATGAAGGGCCTGCTTTGTCAGGTTTTGCAGCTTAGCGCTGTCCTTCTTCTGAACTTCCTCATAGCCGGGAAAATTCTTATGTAAAACTTCATCCGGACGGATGTCTGCCGCCAATACATCTGCAAGACTCTGATCCGCCCCTCTTTTTAATTGTTTCAAGGGTGCAGGAAAAGCTTCATCCGGCTCTCCTTCAATCAGCACCGGAATAATGCGCTCATCTCCGTGAAGCTGTCTGAAGGTACGAATTTCCTTCTCACACCACTCGGACAGGGGCGTTCTCTTGGAACAAAGCACAATCAGATAGCGACTTTCCGCCAAGGCCTCTTCAATGGAGCTGCTTAGGTCTCTTGCCGCAAGCTCCTCTCTGTCACGGAAGACTCGGAAGGTGGTTTTCTTCCCCTCCTTATTGAATTCCTTGGGAGGCTTAAAACTTTCAATCATCTGGTGCAGCTGCTTCGCAATACTCTGATCCGGCTCCACATGACGGTAACTGATAAAGGCATCAAACTTATATTCCTTTTCCTTAAACTCCTTCGCCGCCTTCTCCATTTCCTCTGCATCATCATCTTTTCTGTAGTTTTGCAGCTTTTCTTCCTCAACGATTGGAGCATTTTGTTCCAATTCTTTTTCCATTCTTACCCCTCTTTTCTGTATGGTTTATTTAATTCTGATAGTACCCCAGAGGTCTCGTCCTCTTATTCCTCTTCTCGAAAGAGGGTAAAGACAGAGAGCAAGTCATATTCCGGGTGACAAATGTCGAACTTCTCCCCGATAACCTCTCCCCACTCTTCAATTAAGCAGGGGTGGGTTTTTAGATTTTCATCCTTCTTTTCTCCGTAGCGGAAGTTCATGGCATAGTAGCTGTTACACCATCTCTTATGCTCCAGTCTGGAAAGAAAATCCAATAATGGGTTTTCGGAAAGGTATCGTCTAAAGTTATGTTGAAACTCTTCTTTTCTATTTTCTCCCCCAAGCTTTTGGGCTTCCTGAAGCTTTTTAAACTCTTCCAGCTTTTCCGATAAATAGGCAGAAATCTCCTGTTCCGATTTCCCGGAAAGTACTCTTCGAATAATCTCTTCTTTGATACCGGCGTGAGTGGCAGACTGTCTGGAAGAGTTCTTCTTTACATAAGACAACTCATTCCAAGCTGTCCCTTCTCCCATTCCTGCTGCCCCCGAGGCCTTATTGTAAGCCTCATTAAACTGCTTAGCCCGATTGTCCAGAGCTTCCCGAATCAATATCTCCCCGGTCATAATCTCCGAAAGATCTCCGAAAACCTTGATCTGCTCCTTGCTTTTGGGAAGCACATGGGTCAAATCTACATTGGAAATATTCCGAAGAACCTTTGGAACCTGCCCGAAGTACCGATTCATCAGCTTAAGCGCCTTTAGGCTCTTCACCACATCCTCCTGCATCAGGAAAATAAGACTTGGACTTTCTTCCTTTCCCAGTCCCTTAAGATAATTTTGTAAATTCCTTTGTTCATGGCCTAAATCTATGCATTCTATCTCCAGAGCTCTTAGCAAGCCTTCCCTTTCCGGAGCGTTTAAATCCAAAAGCTCCTGCATTCTTTGGGAAGCATTTTCCTCTAAAATGCTGATTTTCGGATTTCTTGTTAAGGAAGTGGTGGCATCGTTGGCCAGCTGCTTCAGTAACGGCAGGGTCAAATCATTTACGGAAAAAAGCAATACATGGAGAGGCTTGATGCTGTTCTCTATGGAGTCCACTGTATGATGACAGTTCTCTGTAGAATCCGTCGAATGATGACTGTTCTCTGTGGAATCCGCTATATGGCTATCCTCTGAAATTCCCTCAAGACTTTTTAAGATGCTATGCTTCACAGCGGGCTCAGCCAAAAGCATCCGTACGGTCAGGTCCTTTTGGTTAAAGTGCACCGTGTCTATCTTCTTGAGAAGCTCTTCCCCCTTTCTTTCCTCGGAAAGCAACTCTTCCATATAGCCCACCACCGTATTGGAACTACAGTTCGCATAGCAAGTAATGGGTCGTCTCGGTTTAATGCGTTTAATCACATTGGCATAGAGGGCATAATTTTCCAAATCATTGTCAGAGCAGAAAAAGATATACTTGGCATGATGAATATGCAAAGCTGAAAAAAGCTCCCTGACTTCATTTTCATCGCAATGCTCAAAATCAATCTGATAGGTGGCAATCCCCTTCTTCTCATATTTGTTTTTCAAACGGTCATCCAAAAAATTCTTGGTAATTAAAGAAATCTTATAGGGCGTACTTTCCTTCATCAGATTGCCAATCAAAGTCTCCCCCATCTCCGTGTTTTCAAAAATCAGTACATGATGCATACTGGTTCTGTTCAGAAGCATATTTTTCACATGGAGTAAAATGTTGGAAATCTGGGTAAAGATGAAGGCGGAAGTTAAAATTGGCGCCATCCACTTGGCAAACTCATAAAAAATGCTGGATTTTTCCTCCGCAGAAATGGGAGAAACGAATAAGAACAGCTTGATTGTGCCGTATAAAACCGCAGAAAGAAGCTGCAAAGGATCCGAAATCTTGGCACTGTAATAGGTATAAAGGGTTTGAAGTCCGAAAATCACGGTAATAACAAACAACGCCAGTACGATTTTCTTTTTATAGTAAGTTCTATTTTCCTGCATAGTTCCATCCTTATAAAATAAAATTTGTTAGCTTTTTTTAAGGGTTATTATCGCAATTTTTACAAGAACTTGCAAGGAGTATTGCATAAAAGGGGTTGTAAAAAGAATATAAAAAAAGCATTTACCAGGATAGGTCTGAAAACAGGGCACGCTAACTTCGCCTCGTAACGACGAACTGTAAATAATTAAGAATGTACGCTCCGATGCAGCATATCCCTGTAAGTGGGGCACGCTCTCGCTAACCTCGCCTCGTAGCGGATACTAAGCGAAAAACACAGTTTCTGTGTTTTTCGCAAGTACCGACGGGCTCAGATTGCCCCTTTTACAGGGATATGCTGCATCAGTCGCTGAAACTTATGGATTATTATAGTCCTTCACTTATCTTGACTCTTTCGCTTTCGATAAGTACCGACGGGCTCAGATTGCTCCTTTTGCAGGGATATGCTGCATCAGTCGCTTAAACTTATGGATTATTATAGTCCTTCACTTATCTTGACTATTTTGCTTTCGATAAGTACCGACGAGCTCAGATTCCCCCTCTTTCAGACCTATCTGCGTAAATTCTATCTCCTATATCTAACTGTTACCAACTCTTTTATGCTTGAAGCTAGTGATTAGACCTCTTCTTCACTAGATACTATTTACTTTATACCGAGCTCTTTATTTTGAATACTTTATCCTAAAGGCTTTTGGTAGCAATCTGTTCATTGATAAAACTATCTTCCTCTTTTGTAGAGAGTGTTTCGTTTTTTTGTAATAGAACAAGAACTACTATAGCTTCAATGATTCCTATAACTTGTTCAATCAGAAACTTCAGAAAAAAGGATAGAGAAATTTGATCTTCCTGCATTTGGTAGAGATAAAAAAATACACTTAAACAGCTAGGAGCAAGACAGGCAAAAGCCAGTCCCTGTTTCCAATTGATTTTTTTATCTCTCATACATTGGGGAAAATAAACAGATAGGACAGCGGAAAAGGATGCAAGCCATAAAGCAAAATTATTCTCCATTAAGAAGTATAAGAGTACAAGAGAAAATACAATACTAAGAATAGAAAAAGCAGGAAAGACTGTCTCCTTTTTCCTCTCACTATCTTCTGTTAAGTGAATAAGCTGTTTATTCCATAGCGTATAGATACTCTTCTGTTTTCTATAAATATTTTGCAGGACTATAGAAAGCATGTATTCAATTTCCCATGCCATGCCGCAGAGTAATACCATAGGCAGTGCATCGATGACAATGTTAAGAATTCCTTCTGTCATAAAGCCGTTGGGTAAATAAAAAATATAATATTCCAAGTACGTAGAAACTGAAAGCAGGACAAAAATTCCTCTGAAAATTTTGATTTGTTCTTTTTTGAAAGGCACTGTAAAACGGACAAAAAGTCCGTACAATAATGCCAGAGCTAAAAGGCCCAGAAATCTTAGGATAAATGCCTCTCCATTATTAATAAGCAAGCTTTTCATAAAAAACCTTAGGGTAAACAGGCAAGACCATAGAAAGAAAAAACTCCATTTTAAATTCATTTTCATAAAAACCACTCCATACTTTAGCAGGTAATCTTTTATGCCTCTCCGTTGCATCTCTTCTTAGATATACCTACTTGTTTTATTTACCAATTTTGCTTACCTACTTTATCGGCTTCGGCATAGGATTTATAAAGAATCTAAGTTTCTATCCCGGAATCAAGGAAACAAAAAGCTCTTGCCGCAAAGTTCCAAGAATTCGTTTGATTTTTTTAGGCTCCACATTATTGTTAGAGTTACGTAACACCTTAGCGTCTTTGTTAAAACAAATATATATTGACTCGTAGAAAATGAAATAATTATAAAGTCTCTTTCCTTTCATTATCTTCCTGCTATAATATATTTTACACAATTTAATTTCAAAATATCTTTTAAGATAGAAATGGAGGTCGTTATGAGTTTTAAAAATATTACAGTAGCAGGCGGTGGAGTTTTGGGTTCTCAAATTGCTTTTCAGACTGCATTTTCCGGATTTTCCGTAAAGATTTGGCTAAGAAGTGAGGACTCTATCCAGAGAACCAGGCCGAAGCTGGAAAGACTTTATACGATTTATAAGAATGAGCTGACAGAAGCAAAAAAGAACCTGGGAAAGGGACTGAGCTTCTCCAGAGGATTGATTCCTGACTCTTCCTCTGTTACAGAGGCGGATATCGACAAGCTTTTGGAAAATGTAGAAAGAGCCCATAAGGATATTCTGCTTACTACCGACCTTTCCGAAGCCTGCAAGGATGCAGATTTAATTATTGAAAGTATGGCGGAGAATCCTGAGGCAAAGAGGGAATTCTATAAGGCTATCGATCCCTTCCTTTCGGAAAATACCATTGTTGCCACAAACTCTTCCAGCATGGTGCCCAGCCAGTTTAGAGACTGTCTCTCCAGACCCGAAAACTATCTGGCTATCCATTTTGCCAATAACATCTGGAAGAGCAATACCGCTGAAATCATGGGTCATGATGGCACTTCCAAAGAAGCCTATGAAGCAGTGGCGAACTTTGCCTCTGAAATTAAAATGATTCCCCTCCGTTTACATAAGGAACAGCCCGGTTACATCCTTAATTCCATGCTGATTCCCTTCTTAAGTGCCGGAGAAATGCTATTGGCCAAGGAAGTGGCAGACCCTGCCACCATTGACCTGACCTGGAGGCTGGGTACGGGTTCTCCCCTCGGGCCTTTCCAGATTTTGGATATCGTTGGCTTAAATACTGCCTTAAATATCGTATCCAACAATCCCCAGTCTCAGGATCCGGACAGCATTCCCGGAAAGATTAAGGCTATTTTAGAAAAGTATGTGGCAGAGGGTAAAATCGGTGTAAATGCAGGGGAAGGATTTTATAAGTATAAATAACTTTTGACTTAAAATTTGTTTTGCAAAATTTTGATTCGAAGCTTGTTTTTTAATTTTTTTAAAGCTTTTTTCAAATTCTTTTCTCTAAAAAATATAGAAAATAGCTCCGCTTTGGGATATTTTTCCCCCAAAACGAAGCTATTTTTTCTTTATTATATTCTCTCAAGTTCATAAGCCTGATAGGAATCCACCTTGCCTCCGTCATACATGGATACCATAATAAGGCTTCCGTTTATATCGATAATGCGACCTTCCGTCTGGCTATATCGTACCAGAACCGGATCGCCGACACGAAATTCTTCCGTCTTCTTTCCGCTAAACAAACTGAGAAAAGCAAAAATCCGAATAATCTTAAAAAGCAGGGTAAAAGGAAAGCTAATCAGAGCAACAAGTAATGTCCACAAAGAAATTCCCGGGACTTCTCCCTCTGTATTGCTATCTGTACTGCTATCTATACTGCTGTCTGTTTGGGCAGCTTCATAAAGGCCTTTGCTCTTAGCTTCCGAAGCTTTATTGTTTTTCTTTGCAGGAGACTTCGCAAGCTTTCTATATTCTCCATCCATTTCATAGAGACCGTTTTTCTCACAAAGAGCTCGGTGCACTCGCGGGCTCAGCACATCCTCTAAATACGCCATGTCATCTCCGGAAAATTGCAGTGTCGAAGCCAAAGCAGCCCGATCTATCACCGACTTGGATACCACGCCATCCAAGTCAAGTAAATCATCCGCGTTAAGAGAAATCTTTCGATTCACCATGGAATGAAGGAGCATATCCAAGGTGTCCTGATCCACGATTCCTTCAAACCCCAAGATTTCATCTGTACTTATGCTTTCTCCATGATTTAGGGCATAGTCTATCATTTGACAAATTGTTTCCTTGGATACCAGGCCTTCAAAGCTCACAATATCCTCAAAGGGAAATTTCGCTCCTAAAGACATCGCTTTTTTAATCAGCTTTGCATTTAATTCCTGATCCTTTATAAGTTCGGCAATATCAGAAATCTCCCAAGCCTCTCCAATCGTCTTCAAAGAGGAAATTCTTTGGCTCAAAGTGGATTTACTCCAGTTTTCAGCCCTTTCATAAAAATCATCCCATTCCATAAGCAAATACCTTATTCCAATTTCAGCTCTATTCCCATTTCCAAGGCACGCTCCTGATAAACTTCGTTTATTTCTGACGTTACCACCAGTCGCTTCTTGGCATATTTTCCGCCAAAACGATGTGCCACCGTGTCCAGTTCATAAAGGGCATGCAGGCACTGCTGGGGAGAAAGCTTTCCGCTCTTACAGGAAATAAAGCTGGGGATATAGCCCTGAAGAGACAGGACATCGATTTCATTTAACACATCAATTCCGGCAGGGCCTTCCAGCACCCCATCCCAATCCAAATGCACTCCTACCCGACACTCATCGCTATGCCCCTTTTCCTGCAAATAGGTATAGAGCTCTAAAATGCTGCCTCCATCCCAAAGATATCCCTTAATCGCCTTGTTCTTAAAGCGAAATTGGTATTTTCCCTCGGAATGTTTTAAATCAAGAATCGCTCCTGCCCGAGCCAAATCCTCCATGATTTGATAAAACTTATGGGCAGACTTTAGCTTATTGGAAGAATCCGCCAATGCCTTCAGTACCGTACTTTCCTTTCGATACACTCGCCCTTCTTCATCAGGACTCATGTTTTCTCTTAAAAACTCGGAAAAGGGATTCCAATGCTCCGAATGAAGCTTCATTACCTTTCGGATTTTTAAAATGTCTTCCCTACTCTCCTCGTCCGGAACATCTTTAATATCCTTTTGTAATTTATAGTTAATGACACCGCCATGCATCTCAATCAGCTTGTCCAGAGTCATAGGAACAGGTCGTTTGGTCGCTATGCCACTGATGCCTTTATGTTGTTTATCATTTAGGAACTCAAGATTGGGCTCATAAGCATTTCCCTCATCATTCTGTTTATCTCTGTTGAAATGCTCTTCCTTCGCCTCGTTGCAATGCAATGATTCCGCATTCAATTCATAAAGCTTTCCTTTGAAAATGTCGTACATGTGCATAGGTGTTTCATATTCCCGGGACAGCATCCCAAAGGCCACAAGCATCAGGCTTTCTCCCCCGGTAATGTCGAAAAAGAGCTTGGCTTTTTTGCTAAGCTCCAGCTCGATTTCCTTTCGCATAGTTTCCAAAACCGACTGCAAATTGCTTCTAGATAAGGGCAGGAAGACAATACTTTCCACAGCACAGTATTTTCTCAGAAAATTCTCCGTCTTTTCCTTCTGAGAAATAATGTCCTCATGATTTCCGAAAAACACCAGCTTATCCACCTGAAAATTCATTGCGGTAATGACATTTTCAATAGGCTCCCGGCTAAGAAATTCAAAAACAACTACCATGCTGTCGCTCCTTATGCTTATATTTCTATTCCATTATTTCTCTGGCCTTTGGAAGCAAATCTCCCCTTGCTTTTTCCTCGATATCCTCCCGTTCATCATAGGCATCATAGGGTGCCATAGGGTCATGAGGCTTTTGCTTCTTTAAGGAGTTACAAATCTGATCCTTATGCCGAAAAGCAAAGTCCAAATCATCTGTCCAGCCGGTATGTCCGCTAATGATTTTCGGAGAAAGCCCTCTCTCCTTCAAGAGCTTTTCCAGCTTTACAAGGGACTTTTTCGCCAGTTCATTGTCCTCGGCCAATGAATTTAAAAAGCTATAGCCTCCATCCGGCCCAAACCAAATGGTATCTCCCGTGAAAAGATAGGCATCATCAATGAGATACACCAGATGGCCGAAGGTATGTCCCGGCACCAGAATAGCCTCCACTTTGATATCATCAATATAGAAAACTTCCCCGTCTTTCAGGAGTCTTTTCTCATTGTCCGTCTTCACCATAGGAAGCTTATAATGCCCAAATAAGACTCTTCGACGAGCCTCTCCGGTCAAATATTTATTTTCCGTCTCTCCAAGGTAGAGCTTGGCATTCCGAAAAAGCCCTGCACTATCCCTTTCCACCGCTCCCACATGATCCGTATCCAAATGGGTCAGCAGAATATGCTGAATGGAAGCAGCCTCTATGTCCAGCCAACTCATCTTCTCCGCCAGCCGCTCATAGTTATAGCCCGCATCAATCATGATGGTCTTGCCATTTTTCGTATAGAAAAAGACATTTGCCACCCATTCTCGGACCGCACTTACTCTTTCATCAATACGCCCGGTGTTTAAGGGCTTGAAAATTTCCTTTCCCCGATAGGAAAATGACATCAGTACCTTCTGAAATTTAGAAGCAAATTTTGACATAGGAAACCTCCTATAATGCTAACTTTTCCTCCAGTCCACAATCTGTAACTTTGCAAAGGGCTCCATCCCGAAGCAGAAAGACAACTCTGGCTTTCGCCTTATCTCCAATCTTGTCATACAATCTTCCGGCACTCATGGACTCTCCCTTCACCGTATAAGGACTGTTCGCCACATAGCCAATCTTTCCAAGGCCTTTTATCTTCACCAAAATAGCCTCGGAATCGAATTTATTCTCCGGTTCCTTCTCCAGCTTTAGCTTCATGCCCTCCTTCAAAAACTCCGTACCAAAATAATGATTGCATCCCGTAGTTGTAAAATACATTTCTTCCATGGTAAATACCATCCTTTCTATTTCAGCAATGGGTATTTATGCTTTGCTTACTCTAAAATGTATTTTACGCAGGAAGGAGTCCGTTAAAACTGACTAGATGTCCAAACATAGTCTTTCCTATAACAATGCAATGTTGGCTTAAAAAATCACTCCTTTTTCTTTGGTTCTATACCTGCTTGTTTTGCATATTCCACCATATAAGCAGAAAGAACGCTTGCTTGCGATACGCCATTAATTTCGCAGGCTTCTCGAAAAGCTGCTATTATTGTGTCGTATGTTTTAAATGCATACGATTTAAGACCTACTTTTTTCTGCCATTTAATTTGCGCAGAATACTTATCCTTGTTTTCCATAGATTCCCTCTTTTCTTTTGAAAATATATTTATAAATCAAGCATTTCTCATCTTTTCTTACAATCTTTAATAATGTCAGCCCATTGCCCTGTTCGCATCCTGCTTGTGTGTTCATCTTGAATTCCTCCCTGAGATAGTGTGCAAAGTGGAAAAAGTTTGTAAAGTG
>NZ_CAUTEG010000006.1:0-49018 GCF_963537195.1 Oribacterium sinus
AGTAGACTTACCGCATCCTGAAGGTCCTACGAAAATGATGAACTCTTTGTCTTCAATCTCTAAATTAAAATCTTTTACTGCCACAAATCCGTTGGGGTATTTCTTTACCACATTTTTGAGCTGCACACTTGCCATGCTGTTTCTCCTTCTATAAATATGATTTATGCTTTCTTTTCAGCAGAAAACCGGTATATGAATTCCAGGATTTTCGCATACTTATGCTAATAGTATTCTATCTACTTTCCCTCTTTCTGGCTATAGACTAAGTTTCCGAAAAAATGCTCCTAATTTTGTACAAGATAGAGTTCCTTTATTAAATAAATGTCAATCTGCCCAAAAAGAGAGGGGATTTTTAGCAGAATCCCCCCTCTTTGTTGCTAATCCTGATAAATTTTAAAAATTGCCGTTCTGGTGATTTTAATCTTTTTTTCCTTTAAAAGCTTGCCAATAGCCTTTTTAAAGGCGGCTTTTGACACGCCGAAGTCCTTTTTCACCTGCTCCGGATCCACGGTCTTATCCGTATAAGGGATATGTCCCTCAAACTTCTCCTCAATCAGCCGTTCAATCTGCTCTCCCAGCTTTTCATAACGGGAAGCATTTATTTCCTCCTGCGTCAAATGCTTGGCATCCTCTTTTTTCTTGGTATACATAGTACCTGCCAAACGCTCGGTCTTGTCCACATAAAGGTAAATCTCCACCTCCATATCCTTCTTTAAGGCATAACGCATCTCTCTGTGGGGCACCAAAATATCCTTCTCCAAGCCGATATCCACAAAGGCGCCGATGGTATTTACATCGCTGACCCGCAGTCTTCCGATTTCTCCTACTTCAAGATAAGGTTTTTTGGTGGTGGCAATTAACCTGTCCTTGGAATCCTTATACAAAAATACGGAAACCTCATCTCCTATGGTCTTCCCTTTGGGAACCTGACGGATGGGAAGAAGCACGCTGTCTCCTCCTTCCTCTCCCACAAAAACACCAAAATCCTTTTCCCTAAGAATCTTAAGCGTCTGGATTTTTCCTAATTTCAACATGGCAACATAACTCCTTATTCTGATTATAAAAGGCTACAACCGTTCTACCCTCTTCTATTGCTACCCTTGGGAAAATACTGTCCCCTAAAGTATAGGCCTTCACATATTCCGCCCGAATGGAATAAAATTCTCTCTTAGAATCGGCTTTCTCTACTCCTTCGGTGAAAAGAATAGCCGGATTTCCTGTACATTGGAAAATAACTTCCTCCGCCAAAGCAATGTACTTGGCGTTGTTCATGTGGTGGTTGGTATCCAGAAAATCCTGCACAACGGGAATGAGCTCTCCCTCCTGATAGCTTTCCGGAAAAGCAATTTTTCTTTGCAGGGGAGGCAAATGTAACACATCCTCCCGTTCCTTAAAGGGCGCAATCAATTCCTCCGTAATCTTTCCGGGACGTCCCTTCTCCAAATCAAAGCTGAACCACTCGCTGTCTGCTTTCACATAGAACTCTCTTGCTTCATTTTGAATCCAGAAATTCCTATAGGCGAAAATCCCCCGGAAATTGTGGGGAGACGTTCCGATGGAAAGCTTCTCATAGAGCTTAGGCAGGGCATATAGCTCAATATTCCAAGCACTCAAGAGCCATGCTCTATGCTTTTTCTGTAAAACTTCAATGGACATTCCCACATCATGAGAATGAAAGGTGGAACAATCCTGCAAAAGATTCACCACGGAAAACAGGCTCATTTCTCCCTTCTCCGTTACCTCGGAATAACGAACTCTCTCTTGAATCTCATACATCCTTTGCCACCCTTTCTTGATTTTCCCCTTAAAAGCTACTCTATCTCATTGAATCCGGACTCCCGTTCCTCACTATTTTATTACACAGCTCCGAAAATACCTTTTCCTTCTGTTTTATAGCTCCCCTCCGGAATTCTTTCTGCCCTATTCTACTCTATTTTTTTTATTCTGCATACAGTTTCTATCTTTCCTACAAAAAAAGAAGAGGTTCCCCTCTTCTTTCAGTATTCTTAAACGGACTCTGCGTATCCTGCCAACTTGGATGTGCAATGAGGACAACGAGTTGCCGCAATAGGAATCATAGTCTTGCAGTACTCACACTCTTTCTCTGTAGGTGCTGCTTCCGGCTCAGCCTTCTTTAACTTGTTCATCTGCTTAACGAAGACAAATACCACAAAAGCCATAATCAGGAAATTGATTACCGCAGTGATGAAGGAACCGTATGCCAATACCGCACCCTGCTCAACGGCCTCAGAGTAAACCTTGGTGGTCTGTCCTGCTAAAGGAATGAACATGTTTTCAAAGTCAATCTTTCCTGTAATCAAGGAAATCAATGGCATAATCAGGTCAGATACCAGCTTATTCACCAATGCGGTAAAAGCAGCACCGATAATCATGCCGACTGCCAAATCAATCATGTTTCCCTTTAAAGCAAATTCCTTAAACTCTTTTAAAAAACCCTTCATTTGTCTCTCCTTAAAATATAGAATCTCCCTTTTAGAACTTTACTCTATCCGTCCTAAAATCCTTCGCTACTCTAGTATAGAAGAGAGTTTTTGGCAAGTTCTATTTTCTGAAAATGACAATGTTTATTGTTTTTTTATTTTTATTCACTTATTAAGTCATTGCTTTTGCCGAGTTAATACTCATTTTTCTTCTTTTTGAGAAGAACCACCGCCGATAGCTCCTAGCTTTGTTGTCTCTTTTTGAGAAGAACCATCGCCCATAGTTCCTAGCTTTGTTTCCTCTTTTTGAGAAGAACTATCGCCTGAACTCCTAGTTCTGTTTCCTATTTAGTTCCAAAAAACACCAGGACCAGGAGAGGAACTTTAATAAAAGATACAAAAAGAAAAGATTCAAAATCAATCTCAGCGGATTCAAAGCGGTAGAGAAAAAAGGAGAAAAATTCAAGCTTCCCTGTTTTTGTATATAAAGATAGGTATAGGGAAAACCAATCCCTATTTGATTTCCCTTATCAGAAAAAGGCATAAAATAAGAGAGCAAGATTTCCAAGAAAAAAGCCAGACTCAAAGTGCTCTTAACACTTCTGTACAGCCATGGCTTTTGATTTTCTGTATTCATATTTTCCTCCTCCCAATCCTCTAAAACGAGATATCCCACGCTTTGCAAGGGATACTTGTTATGAATTATAAATAAGCTATTTTAACTATAGAATTGGAAGGAGATTTCGTCAAATGCTATTCCTCTTACATTTTTCTTTGCATTTTTAGTAATTTTATTCATTCCCAATCTTGCTGTTGTATAGGATCTAAATAATCTTTTTTCCGGCCTGATAAACGGCCTTCTGTTTTAAGTCCTTATCCACAATCAGATAATCCGCCTGCTTTCCTACCGTAATGCTGCCGTAGTCCTTCTCAATCCCCAAGGACCGGGCAGGGTTTAGGCTGGCTGCTGTAATAGCCTTTCTAAGAGGAATCTTCATTTCCTTTACCGCAGTACAAAGGCAGTCATAAACATTGGACACGGAGCCTGCCAATGCTCCGTTGGATGTCAGGGTACAGTGCTTTCCCTTCTTCTCCACTTCCTGCCCCCCAAGGTCATAAAGCCCGTCCGGCATTCCGGTGGAACGAAGGCTGTCACTGATAAGAATGACTCTATCCTCCCCCAAAGCCTCGAAGGCCAAACGCACCATGGCAGGATGCACATGAATGCCGTCCGTAATCAACTCTGCAAATACTTCCTTTTCCTCGATGGTAGCTCCCACAACTCCCGGATTTCTGTGATCCAGACCGGTCATGGCATTGAAAAGGTGTACCGCATGACTGGCTCCTGCCTGGTAGGCCTTCAAGGCTGTGGGGAAATCCGCATTGGTATGGGCAAGGGAAATCTTCACCCTCCCCCTCATTTTCGGAATAAAACGCTGGAAATCAGGATTCTCCTCCGGCGCCAAGCCCATATATTTTACCAGTCCTCCGGAGCAATGTAAGAAGCGCTCCGCAAGCTTTTCATCCCATTTCAAAATGTAATTGGGATTCTGCGCCCCCTTCTTCACCGGGCTGATAAAGGGGCCTTCCATATTGATGCCCAGGAGTCTGGCCTCTCCGATTTTTAAGCCTTCCTCATGGTATTCCTTCGCTAAGGAAAGGACCTTTTCCAAATCTTCCACAGCCAATGTCAGGGTTGCCGGACAAATGACGGTAATGCCGTGCTCCGCCTCATACTTTGCCAAAGTCTGCATGGCCTTTCTGGTACCATCACAAAAATCCTCTCCCAAACAGCCATGAAAATGAATGTCGATTAGTCCCGGCAGGAGAAAGTCCTCCGGACAGGAAAATGCTTCCTCTTCGGAAAGCTCCCTTTCTTTATGAATCGCAGAAAAGCGCCCGTCCTTCACTTCTACGGAAGCTAAAGTAAATTTTTTTTCTTCTGTAAAGATACAATATTTTTCCATCTTAAATCCTTCTCAAACAAGCACTATTTTTTCCAAAGCATGCACTGTTTTTTCAAGAGTTTGATAGCTTTCCTATGGGAATAAACTTTAACTCTTTTAAGCTTTTGATGATTAAACTTATGATTTTTGGGCTTTGGGGTTTTTAGGCTTTACTCTTCTGCCTGTTATGAAAATGCACATAAGCCCCCAGCAGTCCTGCCCTGTTTCCAAGGCTGGCCGCCAGCAAGCGGGTATTCTCCGCAACGATAGGCACTAAATGCTCCTGTAAGTGTCCCCAAATCTTAGGAAGCAGGATATCCTTCTGCTCCATAATGCCTCCCCCCAGCACAATACATTCCGGGTTAAAAGCATAACACAGATTACTTAGTCCAATGGACAGAGCATCACAAAGCCTATCCAACTCTTCCAGACAGATTTTATCTTCCTTTGCCACTTCCTCAAATATCCGCTTTCCGTTCCAAAGCTCTTCCGGCTCTCCCTTTCTGCTGGCTACTCTCTTCACTAAAGCAGAAGTAGAGGCCATACGCTGGAACATCCCACCGGGAATCTGCATATAGCCGATTTCCATGGCGGAATGGGAAGTGCCGTGATATACCTCTCCGTTTAGGATAAAGCTGCCGCCGATACCGGTGCCTATGGTAAGGCAAAGCATGGAACTTGCCCCTTTTCCGCTACCAAAGGAATATTCTCCAAGACCGGCGCACTTTACATCATTTTCCACCTCACAGGGAATGGAAAATGCAGTTTCTATCTCTTCCTTCCACTTTGTTCCTTTGTACTCCGGAATCTGGGGGCCTGCATGAATAATCTCTCCCTTTATCTCATCCACCATTCCTGCGGTGGAAATACAGATACCGGATAGAAGTGGCTCTGTTTTGGCTTCTGTTGTTCGCTCAGCTTTTGCATCTCCCTTTGTATCTGCTTGTGCCCCCTCCGGCGGATTTCCCTTTAATTCCGCTAATACTCTATGGATTTCTCCTTTTACATTTTCCAGAATAAAGGAACCGCCTTTTTGGGCCTCGGTGTCCTTTTCATAAGTAGAAAGGATTTCTCCCTTTTCTCCCAAAAGGGCATATTTTGTTTTGGTGCCTCCGATGTCCAGGGCAAAATATCGCTTTTCCATACTGCTACCTACTTTCCTTCTTCTGAAAAATAATCGGGAATCCACTTAGCCAGATGCTCCGCCAAGGCCTTGTGGGCATCGGGACTTAAATGCATATAGTCGTAGGGATAGTTTTCTACCCCGGGAATGTCCTGCGCCGAAAGGAAGGCACAGCCGGTACGCTTTGCCACCGCCTCATACAGAGGAATAATGGCCTTGGACTTTTCACAGCAGTCCTTTCCCATTTCATTTCCTACGATAGTGTCTTTGTATTCCGGGTCAATGGGGTAGGGGGCGATAATCAGAATTTTCGGCTTTTCTTCCGTAAAGGCTTCCTGAACAGATTGAGCCTTTCGGATTAAACGCTCCAAGCCTCTGGAGATATTTTCCGCAGTAGCGGAAAAGCGCTCCTTCACATCATTGGTGCCCAGCATAATAATCAAAAGAGAAACCGGCTCATGGGTAAGAAGGATGGGACGAATCATGCTCACGCCGGAAAGTCCTTCGTACAAGGGATCCTCAAAGACCGTGGTACGACCGGATAAGCCTTCCTCCCGTACCAGATACTCCTCTCCTAATAAATCCTGTAAAACCATGGGCCAGCGCACATGCTCGCTGAATCGTTTGCCGTTTTTATTGTTGTAACCGTGGGTGTTGGAATCTCCAAAACAAACAATGGTCTTTGCCCCTGCCATATTTCCTCCTTTAATTGCTTTCCTTTCATGCTGTTTATCTATAGCTGCTCCCGGGGGGAATGTCCCCTAAAAGCACTTTTAGCCTGCTCTGTAAAGTTTCCAGGAAACCCTACAAAGCAGGCAAATCTTTTATACGAAGCGCGCTACTGTCTCATCGATGACCTTGGCGGTCTTCTTTGCAATCTCCAAATCCGCCTCTGTTAAGGGACTTAACGGACTTCTTACAGAACCCACATTCAAACCCTTGCGAAGCTTCAGCACTTCCTTAATCATGGCATACATATTGCCGTGACCGCTGCAAAGCAGGGTAATGATTTCATTTACCGCAAACTGAATCTTTCTTGCTTCTTCCATACGGTTTTCCTTGAAAAGAGCATTCATCTTTAAGAAAAGCTCCGGCATAGCCCCATAGGTTCCGCCGATTCCGGCACAGGCTCCCATGCTTCTTCCCCCGATAAACTGCTCATCCGGGCCGTTGAAAACCACGAAGTCCTCTCCGCCCCAGGCCTTGTAATTCTGAATATCCTGAACAGGCATGGAGGAGTTCTTTACTCCGATGACTCTGGGATTCTTCTTCATTTCCATGAATAAATCCTTGGTAAGACTTACTCCTGCAAGCTGGGGGATATTGTAAATGATGAAGTCGGTGTTGGGTGCTGCCGCACTGATGGTATTCCAGTACTCCGCAATGCTGTAGCTAGGCAGACGGAAGTAAATGGGAGGAATGGAGGCAATGGCGTCTACTCCCAGACTTTCCGCGTGCTTAGCCAGCTCCACGGAGTCCTTGGTATTGTTGCAAGCCACATGGGCAATGATGCGAAGCTTTCCCTTGGCTTCCGCCATCACCGCTTCCAAAATCTGCTTTCTGTCCTCTACGGAAAGGTAAATGCATTCTCCGGAAGAACCGTTGACATATAAGCCCTGCACACCGGCTTCAATGAAATAACGAACTAAGGCCTTGGTTCTCTCTACAGACACCTCTCCATTATCCTCATAGCAGGCGTAAAAGGCCGGTAAAATTCCTTGAAATTTCTCTACATTTGTCATATCTATCTCCTTTTGCAGGCTAATACAAGCCTCTTGATATTTCAGTCGGCACAATAAACAGGATACTGTAAGAATCCCACCGGCTTACATTTACATTTTTATCCCTTAACGGCTCCCATGGCAATACCCTGGGTAAAATATCTTTGGAACATTAAGAATACAATCAAAATCGGGATAGCCGCCACCGCTGCTCCTGCCATGATGATACCGAAGTCTGTGGCATTTTCCGCCTGTAGCTTGGCAATTCCCAAAGAAATGGTTAAGTTCTCCGTACTGCTTAACATAATCAACTGCATGAAATAATCATTCCAGCTGTTGATAAAGGTAAAGATGGCCAAGGCACCGATTCCCGGCTTAATCATGGGAAGCACAATCTGGCTAAAGATTCTAGCTTCGGAGGCTCCGTCAATGCGGGAGGCTTCCAGCATTTCCCCGGGCACACCCTCGGAGAACTGCTTCATTAAGAACACGCCGAAGGGCCATCCCACGGTGGGGAAGATAACTGCCAAAAGGCTGTTGTAAAGCTTTAAAAAGGACATTTCCCGAATCAGCGGAATCAAAATTACCTGCTTGGGAAGAGCCATAGCGCAAACAATCAGGGTAAACAAAAGAGTTCTTCCTCTAAAACGTTTTTTTGCCAAGGCGTAGCCTGCCATAGAGGCGGTTACACAGGTTAAAATCATGGCGGATAAGGACATGAACACCGTGTTTAAAAGCCAACGTACCGCTCCCGGCACCTTCGGGCCTGTCATCAGCACAATATCCTTCCCTGTTCCGGAGAAGGCTCCGCTAAAGGGTATACTCAAGGTAAAGAGGGCGGTGGGCTGACGGGAAAAGAGCTTTTGGTAATTCAATAGTACCCACTCTTTTGGGAACCAGTCCGGGCTTGTGCCGTTGATAGACTGGGCGGTTTTAAAAGATCCTGTAATTATCCAGTATAAGGGAAAAAGAAAGAAAAAAGCCAGGAGAATTAGCAGGAACAGGCTAAGTAAGCTATAAAGATTTTTTGTCTTATGCATAAATTCCTCCTATTTTTCTTTTGCCAACTGGAACTGTAATGCAGAGAGTAAGGCAATGATAATCGCCAAAATCACACCCATAGCATTGCCGTAGCCGTAACGATAAAGCTTAAAGGCTGTGTAATAGATATAATACATTACCGTATCCGTACTGTGGTTCGGTCCACCGGAAGTCAAGAGCTGAATCAGGGCAAAGCACTGGAAGCTGTTGATGGTGGTAATAACCAGAATATACAGAGTAGTCGGCATAATCTGGGGCCATTTAATCTTCCAGAAGAGCTGAAGATTGGTGGCACCGTCTACGGAAGCCGCCTCCACCAGGGAATCATCCACATTTCCAAGAGCGGAAACATAGAGGACGATTGGCTGTCCCACGGATGTGGTAAATAAAATCAGAATAATACAGGGCAGAGCAAAACGGGCATCTCCCAGCCAGTTGATATTCTTCTCCAACACGCCGGTATGGGTTCCCACATAGTTGAACAAGCCATAGTAATTATGGAACATCCATTTCCATACCACGGTAACCGCTACGGAGCCTGTTACTACCGGCAGGTAGAAGATACAGCGGAAGGCGGAAAGTACCGGTCCCTTCATCTTATAAATGGCGGAGGCCACCCATAAGGAAAAAATCGCTACCGTCGGAACGGATACCAAAACGATGATTAAGGTATTTTTCAGTGCTTTTTGGAAAATGCTGTCTCCGAAAAGCTCTGTATAGTTTTTCAAACCGATAAACTGGTCTGCCACATTCTTTCCCATGGTGGCATCAAAGAAACTGGTATAGACGCACAAAATCATGGGAAAAATTACGAAGCCCAGAAAGAACACAAGGCTTGGCAATAAAAACAAATAGGCAGAGCGAGTTTCTCTTTGGGCTAAGATTTTGCTTCGATTGCTTTGTACGTAGTCCATTTTCTCTCCTCTAAAAAAAACTCCGGAGGCTTCCCGTCAAAGGGTGAGCCTTCCGGAGCCTATTCTTCTTCACAAATGTTTCGAATGATTCTCAAATACATTCTAAAACATTTTTATAAGCTTGCATGCTGGATAGCGCTACAAATTTATGCCTTTTATGCCTTTGCCGCTGCGTTAGCATTGGTCTGGAAAGTGGTTAATTCTGTTTTTACCTCTCCTCCCTGACCGATTCTCTGAAGCATGTTCCACCACTCTGTTCTGGCAGTTGCCCAGCCCGGAGTCACCTGATAGTAGTCTCCGAAGGAAGGCATGAACTTCTCTGTGAAAAGCTTCATAGTCTCTGCGTTCTCTGTTCCCTCATAAACGTCTGTAAGATCCTTGTGTACAGGGAAGAATCCTGTAGTCTGTACGGAAAGCTTTGCCTGTTCCGCATCGTTCGCCATGAAGCGGATAAATGCCTTTGCAGCCTTCACCTTGTTCTCGTCTCCGTTGTCGAAGATTCCGAAGCCCCAGATTCCTCCGCAAAGCTCTGCCTTTCCGTCCTTTGCAGGGAAAAGCATAGGAATGATTTCATCGCCGTTGTTGGTCTTTCCCGCTTCGCCGTTGTCCTTGTTGTTCTGCTGAGCAGAATTCCAGCAAAGAGACATTGCCAGGGTTCCGTTTCTGAAAAGGGTAATCTCATCTCCTCCAACCAAAGCCGGGTCAAAATTAATTCCCTCTGCCTTCACAAGCTCTTCTAAAGCCTGTGCATTCTCGGAAGAATCTACAGCATACTCGGTATGCTCCTTATTGGTAAACTTTCCGCCGTACAGGTTGTTTACCAAAGCTCTGGTTCCCTGGTCTCCGCCCTGTCCGCCGCAGTAAACTGCCGCAACATTTTCCTGACCCTTATCATGCAGAGCCTTCACAGCCTTGAAGAAATTCTCTGTAGTCCAGGTGTGGTTGTCCAAGTCAAGATACTGTAATGCATCTGCATTCTCGAAGGCAGTCTTGTTAATAGCCATGCAGTGTGCAATCATAGCCAAGGGATACTCGTAGTACTTTCCCTCGGAGGACTTACAAGCCTCTACTACGTTGGGATAAATATCCTTTGCCGCATCATCTTCAAAGAGATCCGCCAAATCCACCATCAATCCCTTTGCGCCCCAGTTTGCCACCAAACGCTCCGGTCCTTCCATAATCAGGTCGGGTGCCGCTTTTCCTTCGATAGCGGTATTTACCTGGTCGTCACCACTCTGGTAGTCCAGATACTCTACGGTAACATGGATATCCGGATACTTTGCGTTAAAATTCTGCAGCAAGGTATCTACGGAAGCGCTGTCGCCCCATTTTCCGATAGGATAGGTGTAGAGCTTTAAATCAGCCTTTAATGCCTCATCCTCGGAAGCTCCCTCGGCCTTCTCGGAAGCGGCCTCACTTGCCTTTCCGGATTCCGCCTTCTTCTCTGTCTCTGTCGTAGCCTTTGGTCCGCAAGCTGCCAAGCTGCTTGCCAGAAGCAGAGACGCTGCTCCCCATGCTAAGATTCTTTTCTTCATTGTTTCTCCTCCCATTCTTTGAGTGCCTCCACAAAGGGTACCGCAATCAGCTGCGGCCTTGTGATAATTGATCCAACAACTACCGCATAGGCGCCAAGCTCCATAACTCGTTTCGCCTTTGCCGGAGTGTTGATGTTGCCTTCGGCAATGACCGGATGCTTTACGCTCTCAATCATTTTCCGAAGAATCAGGAAATCGTCTGCCTCAATTCGATCTCCCTTAGACTGCTCTGTATAGCCCACCATAGTGGAGCCAATAAAGTCAAATCCCAGGCGATCCGCTTCTATGGCTTCTTCCACCGTGGAACAATCCGCCATAAATGCCTGATCCTTGTATTTGGCCTTTATTTCCCGGAAAAATTCTGCCAGGCTCTTTCCCCCCGGCCTTTTGGAAATGGTGGCATCAATCGCAATGATATCTACCCCTACTTCCATAAGTTCATCCACCTCTTTCATGGTGGGTGTGATATATACCTTCGAATCCTCGTAATCTCTCTTAACGATACCGATAACAGGAAGCTCCACTTCCTTCTTTATCTCCGCAATATCTTCTTTGGTGTTGGCCCGGATGCCTCCGGCCCCTGCCATCTTTGCCGCTCTGGCCATCCTTCCCATAATGAAGGAGGAATGTAAGGGCTCCTCCGGCAGCGCCTGACAAGATACAATGAGTTTACCCTTCAATCCCTTGATTCTCTCTGTCATGGAACACTCCTTTTTCCTGAAAAATTTTTTTATTCGTTCTTGAAGAAAAGTTATTTTTCTTCTTGTCCTTTCTTAAGTATAGTTTTAGATTTTTCAATTTCAACAAGAAAAAACTTGGCTTTCTCTATAAAATTCTTTCAATAAAGGCATTCATCTCTTCAAATCCTTTAACACTGCTTCCCTGAATCATCTCCTTCTGTCCCCCTCCCCGGAAGGACAATTTTTCTCCCAGTAGCTTTCCAAAGACTCGCATATCTTCTTCTCTGCTTCCTGCCACCAGGGAAAAGCCTTCTTCCTTTTTTCCAAGGCAAATGAGGGAAAGGGGAAGAGAGCGTCGCAGTCTGTCACAGATTTTTTGCAGGTCCTTCATCCCAAGATCGGAAAGATAGAGGAAGAGGTATTGATTCTTTCCGTAGTAGGAAAAGCAGCTATCCTTTAGAGGACTCCCTAGAAATAACGTTTTGGCCGGCCTTTCCGCCACTTCCCGGGCTACCTCAGTTCTTTCCGGCCTTTCCACTTCCCGGGCTTCCTCAGTTCTTTCCGGCCTTTCCGGCTTTTCTCCGTCCTCTATTCCTTTCCGTTGCTCTTCCAGCTCTTTCAATATCTTTTCTTCCAAAAGCCGGATTCCCGCCTCTAAAATTCCTCTTTTTTCTTCTTCCTTTTCAAAGATTTTCTCCTGCAAGCTCCGGAAGGCCTCCGGAATCTCTGTCCAAGGTCGGCTAAGGCTTTGGGCAAAGCCGGATAAGAGCTTTAGCTTTTTTTCCAAAGCAAGAAAGGCCAGCTCCCCCGCCAGCATGGTCAAGCGACAACCCTTTCTATGCTTTTCATAGGAAAGAATGGTAAATACGCCAATCTCCCCGGTGAAGCTAAGATGGGTTCCGCAACAGGCACAGGAATCCACCTCGGGAATTTCAATAATACGAATATCCCCCTCTAAAGCCTTCTTTTGTCGAAAAGAAATACTGTCCTCCTTTCTTTCCAAACTCGCATTTTCTTCTTCCCCTGCCAGATAAATTTCTCTTATGGGAAGATTTTTTCGAATGACGGTATTCACGCCCTGCTCCAGCTCCTCCAGTTCCTTCTCGCTAAATTCTCCGTCAAAATCCACGGTCATGTGGGGATTTTCCCCGAAACATTCCATATGGAAACCGCTGTTTTTATAGGGAAAACGCCTTGTCACAAGACCTGAAAAAATATGCTCTGCACTGTGGTTTTCCGACTGCCATCTTCGAAAATCCTCATCAAACTTACAAAGGACTTTTTCTCCCTTGGACAAATCCACTTCTACATACTGCCACAGCTCCCCTTCATTTTCCTCCACAAAGAGAAGCTCCGCCCCGGCAATGCTTCCTCTGTCACAGGGCTGCCCTCCTCCCTCCGGATAGAAGAAGGGTTCTGAAAGTCTATAGCAAAAAAGGGAAGAATAGCTTCCTCCCCGTTTTTTTACAAACTCTTCTTTTTCCTCTTCGGAAAGCTCCCGTTTTTCCACAATAAGAAGCTCTTTTTCCGCCTCTTTCCCTCTGACTCCTCTTTGATAATATAAGGCTTCTTTAATCATTTTATCCTCGTTAATTATTCTAAGAATAGCTATGAATTACTGCTTTTTGCTACTGCTAAGGCAAAAAGTTCGATACTTTCTCTTATCCTTCTTAAAGTACAGATTTCCACACTTTCTCTTATCCTTCTTAAAGTACAGATTTCGATACTTTCCCTTTTGCTTCTTAGATCAACCCTAAGTCCTTTAGGGTAAGGTAGATACCGTCCTCCCAAATGGGCTTTGCCACAATATCCGCCTTTTCTTTGATATAGGGAATGGCATTTCCTACTGCAACGCCAACATTTGCCCAAAGAAGCATTTCCTCATCATTAAAGCTGTCGCCGAAGGCAAGCGTCTTTTCTCTGGGAATCTGGTAAACCTCGGCGATTTTCTCTAAGCCCATAGCCTTGCTGTAGCCCTTTTCCAAAAGGTCGGCCCCGGTGTCTCTGCTAAAGGGAAAGACATTTAACTCCGGAAAATTCTTTCTAAGAGCCTCTGCCCCCTCTACGCCACCGCAATAACAGAGAGCAGAAACCTCTTCTTTTAAAAGTTCCTCCACCGGAGCGAAATTCCTGTCGCTTTCCTGCACAAAATTCAGGTCGTACTGTACCACCTGTTCCTCTTCCGTGAAATAATCCCTATCCTCTATGGCGGTTCCAAGAGCAATATGATGCTCCTTTCCGAAGCGAATCAATCGTTCCAGCAAATCCTTGGACATCACGCTATGCATCAAAACTTCCTGCTTCTCCAAGGGATCCAAAAGCACCTTGGTACCGTTCATCTGCACCAAAGCATGGGGAGCGATTTCTTTCAAATAGTCGTAAGAATAGCGATCATACATATTTCTGCCGGAAGCCAGCACCACAAGATAGCCATTTTCCTTTAGGCGTTCAATGGCTTCCAAGCTGGAGGGCGTGATGGCTCCCTTCTTATGGTCTAAGAGGGTATGGTCTAAGTCAAAGGCCACCATCCCCTTTTTCTTTTCTCTATTCTTAGAACAATTTACTTCTTCTCTCATCTTTCCCTATTTTCTCTATACTGTTTTCCGAATGATATATGCTGCTTTATCACTTCTAACGCAATCTGCCATAGCTTCAGCTATAGAAATAGTCAGAAAACCGCTTTAAATTCTTTTGCTTTCCTCACAGAAGGCACGAATCTTCTCCGCCATTTCCTTGGTGAAATCTTCCTTTTGAAAACGATAGCTCCAGTTACAGCCTAGAACGGAGGGCTTATTCACTCTGGCTTCCTTCCCCTTATGGCAATAATCCTGATAGGGGATAATCGCGGTGTTGGACCTGGAATTTAAAGTCAGTTTAATAAAAAAGTCCACATAATCCATAGCTAAAAGCTCTTCCACGGTTTTTCCCACATAGTCTGCCGCCATCTGTCGATCCGCATCTTCAATTTCCAGGAACCAGTCCTTTAAGACCTGATTATCGTGAGTTCCGGTATAGCAAACCGTATTTTCCGTCCAGGTATTGGGCCGATAATCTCCGCTTTCTCTGGAGTCAAAGGCAAATTCCAGAAGCTTCATCCCGGGGAAACCGCTGTCTTCCACCAGTTTTTTTACAGACTCTGTGACATAGCCCAAGTCTTCCGCAATCACCACCTGCTCTCCCAAAGCTTCTCTTAAAGCATGGAACAAGTCCATTCCCGGACCCTTCTCCCAGTGGCCCCTTTTCGCATTTTCATCCCCGTAAGGAATAGAATAATACTCATCAAATCCCCGGAAATGGTCAACTCTTACCACATCATAAAGAGTAAAGCAGTGCTTCATTCTGGAAATCCACCAGGCATAGCCTGTTTCCTTATGCTTCTCCCAGTCGTAGAGAGGATTTCCCCAAAGCTGTCCATTTTCCGCAAAGGCATCGGGAGGGCACCCTGCCACCGCCTTGGGTCTTCCCCCTTCCAGTTGGAACAGGGAGGGGTTGTCCAGCACATCGGAGGAATCCAGAGAAACATAGATGGGAATATCGCCAATCAGCTGAATCCCAAGGCTATTTACATAGGCCTTTAAGCTCAGCCACTGTTTTTGGAAAAAGTACTGGCAGGCTTCATGAAACTCCTTCGGATAAGGAAGCTTTCCTTCCATAAAACGGGCATAGGAAGAAAGCCAAAAGGAATTCTTCTCGCAGAAGTCCTGAAAAGCCTTCTTTTCTTCCTGCCCTGCTTCCGTCTCCAGCTTCTCGAAGAATCGATCCATGGCTTTCTTCAGGATAGGATAACGCTTTTCATAAAGCATACCGTAGTCAATTTGGCTTTCGGAGGCATTGGCAAGCGCAGCACAATCCGCTTCCGAAAGATAGCCCTCCTCCTGTAACTGCTCCAAGTCAATAAAATAGGGGTTTCCGGCAAAGGTGGAGAAGCTTTGGTAGGGGGAATCTCCATAGCCCGTTGGCCCTAAGGGAAGAATCTGCCAATAGCTCTGACCTGCCTCTTTTAAAAAGTCTGCAAAGGCTCTGGCCTCCTTGGAAAAAGAACCGATACCGTATTTTCCCGGCAAGGAAAATATAGGCATCAAAAGTCCCGCTCTTCTTCTGTCTAAAATTTTCTTCTCCATCCTACTCTCCTATTCTCATTGAATTGAATATCTTGCTTTCCGTTTTTTCTGCGATTTGAAATATTTTTTCTCATCGAAAAAAGCTTTACCTTATTATCATCTCTTATTCAAAATCGTCATTTTTCGCAATTGTATCACAGTAAATGCAACGATACTGTCTTTTTTGTCCCTGAATCCGCTTAAAGATGTGTGGCAGCTCCTGCTCTGTAGAGGTAATGCAACGGGGATTCTTACAATGTAATACGTTCTTTAAGGTATCCGGTAAAGACAGAGTAGCCTTGTTCACCCGTTTTCCGTCCTGAATGTAGTTTACGGTAATGCCCGGTCCGATATAGCCTAAGACGTTTAAGTCCAGGTCAATATTTTCCGCAATCTTTACAATGTCCTTCTGTCCCATTTTCTGAGAATGGCAGTTTTGAATCAAAGCCACCGGACTCTTTACACTGTCCAGCCCCAGATATTTGTATACCAGCATACTTTTTCCGGCTTTAATATGATCCAGTACAATTCCGTTTTCGATTCCGTCAATCT
Organism: Oribacterium sinus; assembly: GCF_963537195.1. Taxonomy (GTDB): domain Bacteria; phylum Bacillota; class Clostridia; order Lachnospirales; family Lachnospiraceae; genus Oribacterium; species Oribacterium sinus_A. The sequence continues at coordinate 16,054 of NZ_CAUTEG010000006.1, forward strand.
TCATCTTTTATCCTTTCTCTATATTAAAGAAGCTTAATGTACTTCCTATATCAAACATTTCAGTCATTTCCAATGATTATTCTTAAAGTTTTCTTTTCCAGTTCTCTTTTCAAGCTAGCTTTCAAGCTTCCATTTTCTTACTGATCCAATCCTAATAGATACAGAATCAATGCCATACGCATCTGCTTTCCGCAAAGCGTCTGGTAGAAATACTTGGCTCTTTCATCCTGATCAATCGCCACGGAAATCTCGTTTACACGGGGAAGGGGGTGAAGAATCGCCATATCCTTCTTGGCATTTTCCAGCTTCTCCTTGGTCAGGATGTAAATGTCCTTCAAACGAAGATAATCTTCCTCGTTAAAGAAACGCTCCTTCTGCACTCTGGTCATGTAGAGAATATCCAGTTCAGGAATAGAGCCTTCTAAGTCGGTGGTTTGGATAAATTCCGCTCCCTCTTCCTTCAGCTTTTCAATTTCGTACTCCGGAAGCTGTAGCTCCTCCGGGGAAATCAGAATATAGCGGTTATTGGGGTAACGAAGCATCGCATCAATCAGGGAGTGCACGGTACGGCCGAACTTTAAGTCTCCGCAAAGACCGATGGTTAAGCCGGAAAGCTCTCCTCTGCATCTCCGAATGGTTAAAAGGTCAGCCAAGGTCTGGGTGGGGTGAAAATGTCCGCCGTCTCCCGCATTGATAAAGGGTACGGAGGTATGATTTGCCGCTACCACCGGTGCTCCCTCCTTGGGATGCCGCATAGTAATAATGTCCGCATAGTTGGAGACGGTCTCAATGGTATCCGCTACACTTTCTCCCTTAGCCGCAGAGGAACTGCTGGCTCCGGCAAAGCCCAGAACGGATCCGCCTAATTCCAGCATAGCCGCCTCAAAGGAAAGTCTGGTTCTTGTGGAAGGCTCGAAGAATAGAGTCGCCAGCTTCTTATGCTTACATCTTTCCCAGTACTCTTCTTTGTTTTTCTCAATCTTATCCGCCAGATCCATCAAATGATCCAGCTCTTCAACGCTCAAATCCAAGATGTTAATAATACTACGATTTTCCTTTGCCATTTTCTTTCCTTTCCTATTTTTGCCTACAAACCATTGCGAAATCAGCTTTTCATCTTGTTTCTTCCGGAATATTTTCTTCAAGGAAAATTTCCTATAGAAAAAACTTTATGCCTCTCTCCAGGACTCATCGGAGGGGTTATCTCTGAAGCGAAGCAGCTTTTCCTGCTCTTCCTTCTCGATATAGCCCTGCTCCACCGCCACGGGAAGAAGGGCGTCCAAATCGCAAAGGGAGTGGTTTACTACCTTGGCTTCCGCCAGTCTGTCCTTTCCCTTCTGCATGCCATAGGTGAAAATGCTGACTATGCCCAGAACTTCCGCTCCATTTTCCTGTAAAACCTTTACGCAGTCCAGCACGGAGCCTCCGGTGGAAATCAAATCCTCCACCACCACAACCTTATCTCCCTTACTGAGCTTTCCTTCCACCTGATTCTGTCTTCCGTGATCCTTTGCGGAGCCACGAACATAGCCCATGGGAAGACCAAGAATTTCTGCGGTAATGGCTGCATGGGCGATTCCTGCGGTAGAGGTTCCGAACAGTGCCTCCGCCTCAGGAAACTCTTCCTTTACAAGCTCAGCTAAGCCCTCTTCGATTTGTCTTCTCACCTTAGGGAAAGACAGGGTCAGACGATTGTCACAGTAAATCGGAGAATGAATCCCTGATGCCCAGGTAAAAGGATCCTTCGGCCGTAAAAATACCGCCTGAATGGATAAAAGTCCCTTTGCAATCTCTTCTTTTCTTCCCATAATATCTCCTTTTCTATCTTATAAGCTTTTCTATATTTGATGTCTCACAATCTCTATCATGCTACGCTTGCGTTTTGGAAGCTAGGCATCACAGAACAGTCTTACTGCCTCTCGATAGCCTCCACCGTGCTTTGCACATTCCGGTGCTTAGGCATCACAAAACTGACGTACTGCCTCCCGATAGGCTTCCACCGGATTCTCCGCCTTGGTAATGGGCCGTCCCATGACGATATAGTCGGAGCCAACCTTCTTGGCCTCCTCCGGTGTCATGACACGCTTTTGGTCTCCCACTTCTCCTCCGGCAAAACGCACTCCGGGGGTAACCGTTAAGAAGTCTGCACCGATTCTTTCATGGATTTCCTTGGCTTCATGGGGGGAGCAAACCACTCCGTGAAGTCCTGCCGCCTTGGCATTTTCCCCGTAATGGAGTACCACTTCCTTCACGGTTTTCGGAATCAAAAGCTCCTCTTCCATCATTCTTTGGTCGGTGGAGGTAAGCTGGGTTACCGCAATCAGGATGGGTAAATGCTCTCCACCTGAAAGCCCTTCCAGACCCGCCTTCATCATTTGGATTCCTCCGGAAGCATGCACATTGGTCATATCCACTCCTAAGGCCTTCAGAGAAGCCATGCCTCCCTTTACGGTGTTGGGAATGTCGTGGAGCTTTAAATCCAGAAAAATAGAATGGCCACGCTTCTTAATCTGCCGTACAATCTCCGGTCCTTCGCTATAGAAAAGCTCCATCCCTACCTTCACATAGGGCTTCCGCTCTTCCTTCTGAAAGAGGTCTAAAAAGTCCAATGCCTCCTTCCCTGTCGGAAAGTCTAAAGCTACAATCACGTCTTTTCCCATGGTCTATCCTTTCTGTCTGACTTATCCAAAAGCTATATCTTCATTTCTTATCTCGCAAAACGAAAAAACTTTTTCTGTTAATCAATAATCCCGATAATATCCTGTAAGGCAGAAATCCCCAGCTCCTCGCAAAGAATGGGAAGATTCTCTAAAATATCCCGGCAAACATAGGGGTGTACCAGATTCTCCGCCCCGATTTCCACCGCACTGGCTCCCGCCATCATCATTTCGATTACATCTTCGGCGGAGGCAATGCCTCCCATGCCGATAATGGGAATCTGTACAGCCTTTCGCACCTGATACACCATCCTAAGAGCAATGGGGAAGACTGCCGGTCCGGAATATCCTCCCACCTTATTGGCTAAAACCGGTCTTCTTCTTTTTATATCAATCCGCATTCCCAAGAGGGTGTTGATTAAGGAAATGCCGTCCGCACCGGCTGCTTCCGCCGCCTTGGCCATCTCCGTAATATCCGTTACATTGGGGCTTAGTTTCATATAGACAGGCTTCTTGGTTTTTTCCTTTACCCGCTTACAAACCTCCGTCACATTTTTTGCGTCAGTTCCAAAGGCCATCCCGCCGTTATGCACATTGGGGCAGGAGATATTTACCTCTAAAAGCCCTACATTTTCCACCTTATCCATCTCCTCCGCAAGGATGGAAAACTCCTCGAAGGAGAAGCCGGAAATGTTGGCAATCAGCGGCTTATGGAATATCTTTTTTAAGGCGGGAAGCTCTTCTTCCACCACCACCTTAACCCCCGGATTTTGCAAGCCCACGGAATTCAACATTCCCATGGGGCACTCTGCAATACGGGGCAGGGCATTTCCTTCTCTCGGTTCCGCCGTAGTTCCCTTAAAGGAAATGGAGCCTAAAATATTTAAGTCATAGAGCGGCGCAAAGTCCTGTCCGAAGCCATAACAACCGGAGGCAGGAATCAAAGGGTTGTCCAACTCCAGCGAAGAGAGTTTTGTTCTTAAATCCACCATTTTTCTCCCCTCCTTACCATGCAATCTCATCATAGGAAAATACCGGTCCGTCCTTGCAAATCCGTTTCATCCCGGTCTTCATTTTCCTGCTGCAACCCATACAAGCGCCAAAACCGCAGCCCATTCTTTCCTCAAAGCTGAACTGTCCGTCCTTTACCCCTTGATACACCGCCTTTAGCATTGGCTCAGGCCCGCAGCACAGGGCATAGTCATGCTGTCCCAAAATGCTCGTTACAAAGCCCTTGGCTCCATAGGAGCCGTCTTCCGTGGTAATATTAATCGGTACGGATAAAGCACGGAACTCTTCCTCGAAGAAAACATCTTCCTTACTTCTAAATCCTAAAGCCACATAAGGGTGCTTCTTTTCCTGTACCAATTTTTTACAAAGGTAGTAAAGGGGAGGCACTCCTACCCCACCTCCACAAAGCACCGGATGATCCGGAACCCGGCTTAAGTCATAGCCGTTACCCAAACCGGTTAGAAGGGATAGATATTCCCCCTCTTCTTTATAGGAAAGAAGCTCTGTACCCTGTCCCAGTACCTTATAAATCAGTGTGAGCTGATCTCCCTCCACATCACAAACCGAAATGGGACGGCGAAGATATTTTCCCGGAATCTCCACTTCCACAAACTGCCCGGGTCTATGAATCGCCGAGCAATCTCCATCCAGCTTCAAAAGATATACATCCTTTGCAAGGGGACGATTCTCTAAAATCTTAAACTCCCGTTCTTTCATCTTCCCTCTTTTACTCCTTTACTCCCAAAACCTTGACGCAACTGTTTTTTGTAATTCCTTAATATTCCAAGGGCTTTCACTCAACTCTTCCGAAACAAGAGCTTAGTCCTCCAAGAAACCCTTTTCTCTATCATAAATCTCTTTCCCCTCATAAAAGGTCTTCACTACCTCCCCCTGTACCTCCATACCGGAGAAAAGAGTGCTTCTTCCCATGGAGTAAAACTTTTCCGGGTCTACCTGATAGACTTTCTCACAGTCCAGGATTGCAAGATCCGCTTCTTCTCCCTCTGCAATATACTTGGGTCCACGAATGGGGAAAAGCTCTCTTGGTTTGGTACACATGATTTCCATAAGTCTGTATAAAGAAATCGCACCATAAGCCTTTTTTCCGCCATCCTTGAAAAGCTCTTCCGTACTGCACTTTGCCTTTCTAAAATCCACCCGTTCCGGATCCTGATCCAAAGGGTTACGAAGCACCATATTGTGCAGCATGGAAGCAAAGGCAGTTTCCAATCCCACGATTCCGAAGGAAGAGCCATCTAAGCCCTTGGACTTTTCCTCCGCACTATGGGGGGCATGGTCTGTAATCAGGCAGTCCAGCACACCTTCCTGAATGCCTTTAATCAATGCCGCCCTGTCCTCCATACTGCGGATAGGCGGATTCATCTTCCAGGAACCATCCTCCTGTAAATCCTCATCGGTAAACATCAGATAATGAGGACCTGTCTCACCGGATACGGGCAGTCCTTTTTCCTTAGCCTTCTGAATAAGCGCCACGGATTCTTTGGTGGAAACATGGCAGATATGGTACTGGGCACCACTTTCCTCCGCCAGATGAATATCTCTTTCCACCTGCTTCCACTCTGAAGCACTGTTGATGCCGATGTAGCCATGAGCCTCTGCAAACATGCCCTCATGGATACAAGCGCCGGGTTTTAATTCCCTTTCATCCTCACAGTGGGCAATCACGGCCTTTCCCACCGCCTTTGCCTGAACCATGGCCTCCAGCATCAGCCAGTCATCCTGCATCCCCTTTCCGTCATCGGTAAAACCGATGACATAGGGAGCCAATTCCGCAATATCGGATAACTCCCCTCTTCCACTCTGATTTTTCGTTAAGCTTCCATAAGGATACACGGCAATGCAGGCATCCTCGTGAATTTTATCCATTTCCAAAGTCAAATTCTCTATATTTGAAGGAGGAGGATTTAAGTTCGGCATAGCGCAAACCGCCGTATAGCCACCATGGGCAGCCGCTCTGCATCCGCTCTTGATGGTCTCTTTATAAGAAAAACCGGGCTCCCGCAGATGTACATGTACATCCACGAAGCCCGGAACTATTAATTTTCCATCCACGTCATAAACGGTGGCACCTTCTTCGTCCATTTTAGAGAATTGAAGAAATAGTTTTCCCTCAGAAATCAAAAGATCAGCCTTTACGATTCCTTCCTTTTTGTAAACAAAGCCATTGCGAAGAACGATTTTATTCACCCTATCCTCCTTTTTCCTATCTCTACGTCCGACAGAGTATAGCAAAATTCCGAAGGTCTTGCAAGGGGAGATTCCGAGTTCCCGGTCTTCTTCTAAAAGGGGTAACAGCTTCTTATCTTCAACAAGTTAAACAGACTTCTACTCGTCCCAGCCCTCCTTAGGCATAAGGAACGCCAGCATGGTCTTCTCTTCTCCTTCTCCCAAAACAATGTCATCCAAATGGGTCTGTCTCGGAAAATCCATAGACTCCTCAGACTCCACTAGCAACCAGTTCACACCGGCATAACGAGCGTCCTCCAAGGCCTCTTCCTTTGTTTTTCCCTCGCCGTAGCAATCCTCCAAGTCAATTACATCCACTCTGTAGCCATCTTCTTTCTTCCGAATTACCGCAGGATAATAATATGTCATTCTAACCTCTTTCTATACTGGTGGGGCGTCTCTCCCATAATGCTCTTAAATATCTTGATAAAATTCCCTTGATTATGGAAACCGGTGGCTTTAGCCACATCCAAAACCTTATCCTCTCCCCCGGAGAGGATCTCCACCGCCTTTTCTACTCTGTAACGATTAATATATTCCAGCGGGGAAATCCCCACATTGTTTCCAAAAAAACGAGTAAAATACTGCTCGTTTAACTGGCATAGATTTGCCAAATCCCGAATATAAATCTTCTCCGCATAATGCTCACGAATATATTCAATACTATTTTTAATAAACAGCACCTGCTTTTCCTCTTCCACCAAACGCCTTTCCGAAATCATCCCCATACCTTCCATAATGGCAAAGAGCTGCAACAAGCCCCCCTTAACCATCATGTGGTCTGCCAGTCTCTCCAGACGATAGGAATTGCTGGAGGAAACAGAGCTTTCTTTCTTCCCGTGCTGGTGAAACAGCTTGTAAATTTCCGAAAAGCCCTGTACCATCTCCAAAAATCCCAAATGAGACAGGCTGATTTCTTTAGGAAAAAAGTGTTCTTCTTTTCTTAATTCCCTGAAAAATCCCTGCTCCAGAATATCCTCCTCCGAAAAGCAGAAATCCTCTAAACGGAAACATAAAGAATGCTCCACAGCCTTCTCTGAAGTAGCATACAAGCGATGGACACAGCCCTTGGGAATCAAAAACAAACATTCCTCTTCGATATTGATTTCTTTCAAATTGAGATAGAGCTGAAAGCTCCCTTCTTGAAAATAAATCAGCTCATAATAATCATGCCAGTCCGCCTCAACTTTTAAGCTTTCTTCTTTGGTGCTGACACTGGTATAAAGCCTTGGCAGCGGATACTCCCTGGGAATGGAGCTGTGTTTTTTTGTTCTTTGCATAGCACCTCTCCTCTTTTGGAATATCACAGTTTGCAATCCGGTAGAATAAAAAAATAAGCAGTTACATTCTACCATAGGGGAAAACTTTCCGCCATAGAAAAGCAGAGTTCTCTATAGGCAAAAAGACTAATTTTATAGGCCAAACTCTGAAAGTAAGCTTTCTAAATATAACTTGTCCCCTGCAGCTTTTTTGATGTCCTCCACCCTGCCCTTCTCGGCAAGGATTCCCATAAGAAGAGCCATCCTTTGCTTTCCACTCTCAACGCCTTTTTCCATTCCTTTTTCCATGCCTTCTTCAATACCTTCCCGAAATGCTTTTTGTCTGTATTGCTCTAACACTAAATTCATTTTTTGCTCTCCTTTCTTATCCAAGCGCCTTGATTTCAGCAAAGCTACTCTTTTCGATAAAATTTTAGATTGCATTTCCTCAGGATTCTCTCGATGAAAGTCTTTGGCAAGATTCCCTAAGGTATTATCCTGTTTGCAATCTGTATTAAAATATAGGATATGGGAACCATCCTGAAAATCAGCTCCTATTTCCTCTATCTTCCTCTCGATATGATAAAGCTGTTTCTTTGCTTTGAAAATATCCTTATCTGTAATGAATATAATATAGCTTTCGGGTAAATGCGTAAAGTCCTCCCCCTTTCCCAAATAATGAATATCCAACAGCCCGGCATGATATCTGGCTCTTTTAGGTCCGGCATCATGGGACGAATTTTGAATTTCTATATTATACAAATTCCCCTGATCATCTTCACAAAAGCAATCCAGGAGCAAAGAATGACCGTACAAATTAGGAAGGTCTTTTTGTACATACTGCTTTTTCACTTTTAAACTCTTTTTATTCATTAGAACTTGTAAAACATATTCCGTGCAAGACTTTTCCTCAAATACAAGTCTCATGAAAATATCATCCATTAAGGTGAAGGATTCTATGGTTTTGCGTTTTTCCAAGTCCTCCATATCTTTCTTGTCTGTATGATGAAAGTTTGAGTTTTTAGCTGATTGAGTCATAAAGGGAAGCTCCTTTCTGTGATAGATTTTCAGAAGATGAAAAGAATATAAAGTTAATGATTTTAGATAAATAAATCGTTTAATTAAGATTATCAGAATAAAAATAAGATAGTTAAAATGATGAGAAAAGCTTCTTTCCCTATTATAAAACAAGTATGATAAAATACCTATTATCCACATTCGGATATTATCCATTAACGGATATGAGAGCTGCAATCCAAGCTCGATTTATTCAATAAATCCTTAATTTTTATATATTCAAGGAGACCATTATGCCCATCGGAAAAATCAGTTTATGTGCCACCCCCATCGGCAATCTGGAGGACATCAGCTTTCGGGTGCTTCGCACCCTGAAAGAAGCGGATCTTATCGCCGCTGAGGATACCAGAAACTCCATCAAGCTTTTAAATCATTTTGAGATTAAAACTCCCATGACCGCCTACCATGAGTTTAATAAGGTGGAAAAGGCAAGGGAATTAATTGCACAATGCTTAGAGGGAAAACATATTGCCCTAATTACCGATGCGGGAACCCCCTGTATCTCCGACCCGGGAGAAGAACTGGTAAAACAGGCAGTTGAGCAAGGAATCCCTGTAGAAAGTCTTCCGGGAGCTGCTGCCTTCGTGCTGACCTTAAGCCTTTCCGCCCTCTCTACCAGACGCTTTTGCTTCGAAGCCTTTCTTCCCACAGAAAAGGCCAACAAAAAAGAGCGGCAACGACTACTCTCCCAATTAAAGGACGAGGAACGAACAATCCTTCTCTATGAGGCTCCCCATCATTTGCGAAAAACCTTGGAAGACCTTAGAGAAGCCTTCGGGGAAAATAGAAAAATTACCCTAGCAAGAGAGCTAACCAAAAAGTATGAAGAACTTCTTTATCTTGACTTAGACCGAGCAATAGAGAGATATCAGGAAGAAGAACCCAGAGGAGAATTTGCTCTTGCTATAGAAGGAAAGTCTTTAGAAAAGAAAAAGGAAGAGGCTAAGGCCCAATGGGAAGAGCTGTCCATGGAAGAACACTTGCAGGAATACCTGGATAAGGGACTGTCAGAAAAGGAAGCTATGAAAATGGTGGCGAAGGATAGGGGCATCGGAAAAAGAGAGGTGTACCAATATTTAAAGGCCGGTGACTAGAATTTCTAAAAATCATCTAAAAAACAGATAGCTCACTGGCAATTTATTCTTTTTCCCTGTAGACTGGGCTGTGCAACATAATGAGACTAGAAAGGAAAGAAAAATGATTAGTGCAAGAAACCATTTTCATGGAATTGTAAAGGAAATTCGTAAGGGTGCCGTAAACGGTATCGTAAAGCTGGAAACTCCCGGGGGAAACCGTGTCAGCTCCACCATCTCTATGGAAGCTATCGAGGATTTAAAGCTTGCCGAAGGCAAGAAGGCTTGTATCTTCGTAAAAGCCACCGAAGTAATGCTGGCTAACGATAATCTGAAAATTTCCGCAAGAAATCAGTGGAAAGGTACTGTAAAGGAGATTAAGGAAGGCGCAGTGAACGCCATCGTGAAGCTGGAGATTGAGGAAGGCGTAACCATCACTTCCACCATCTCTTTAGAGGCTGTTAAAGATCTTGGCTTAACAGTAGGGGCCAAGGCCGTTGCCATTGTGAAGTCTACCTCCGTAATGCTTGGAGAAGAATAAAACGAGGCTATAAAAAACGAATATTAAAAACTATTTTTTATGCAGTATAGGTCTGAAAAAGGGGTAGTCTGAGCCCGCCGGTACTTGCGAAAAACAAGAGCAACGCAGTTTTTCGCTTAGTACCGATGTGTGGCGAAGCTAGCGAGAGCGTGCCCCGACTTCAGACCTATACTGCATAATTAACTTTTCAATATTTTTTATAGTCTCGTTTTATATCATCCAAAGGTAGAGGTAGACAAACAAGGGCATGGTCACAATCGCTACCAGCGTGGTAAAGATATTAATACAGCTGGCATATTCCGCATCCTGCTCATAGATAATGGCAAACTGATTCACACTGGTTCCGCTGGGGGCAATGGCACTGAGGTAGGTCACCAGAAAAATCTCCTTTCCCATGGGAAGAAGACTTGCTATATGGCCAAGCTTAAAAAAGAGCAATAGGCAGATCGGAAAGAAAACCATACGCAAAAAAGTCACAAAAAACAATCTCTTATTCTGAAAAAATCGAGCGACAGGCATTTTCGCCAAAACCATACCGGTGACCATCATGCTGACCGGGCCAATCATTCCTCCTATATCTTTAATGGCCTGACCCAAGGGTCTAGGAAGGTCAATCCGAAAACTGAAGCAAAGAAATCCAAAAATGATTGCTAAAATATTGGGATTTTTTAAAAATCCGGAAAGCTTTTTTAAAACAGAAGCTTCTCCGACATTTTCCGTAACCGTATCTGCAAAGTCCCCTTTCTTTCCCGCCTTCTTTAGCTGTTTTTTAAACAGGGAAATCCCGTGAGTCCAAAGCAGGATATTATATACGCCGATATAGGCGGTAATATAAATCAAATACTCTTCCCCTAAAGCATAGGCCACAATCGGGATAATGATATTACCGCAGTTACTGTAAATCACTGCGGTTTTCTCCACTACTGTCATGGGAAATATCTTATCCAATAAGAAGATAAAAAGGGTAAAAAATCCCTGTATTCCCAGTGCCAATACTCCGCAGAGGAAAAAGGCTTTTTGCCGTTCCGGTGTAACCTCTACCGTAAAGGCATGGAAAAGCACACAGGGGGAAATCAAATACAAGCATAGCTTGGACAGGGTTTGGCTGTCTTCCTTCTTTAAAATATCTTTTTTGACCAAAGCAAAGCCCGCAAAGAGCATCAAAAACAAGGCGATGATTTTTTCAATTAATGCCAATCCCATTCCGTCTACCTTCCTTCGCTATCTATCTTTTTTATCGCTTTCCTTTTTTATTGCTTTTCTTCTATCTTTTTTCTATCTTTTTTTCTATCTTTTCTTCTATCTTTTTTTCATCTTAGTCTATCTCTTTACATTTCGATTTTTTATTCTCTTCCACCATAAAACCCAAGCTTTCGAACGTCAAGTATAAAAAAAGTGTATCCGTGGAATCCTTTTATAACACAGGATACCTCGAATACACTTTTTACTTTGCGCTATTTACTTTCCGCTATCTATTTTACATCTTTGCTGTAAGCTTTTTTCTTTAAGCTTTTTCTTTAAGCTTTTGCTTTAAATAGAATGCTTCTCAGAATACTCTTTTCTCTTCCGCACTCTTACTCTTCTTCTCTTTCTTTCCAGCTTCTTTCTCTCCCATAAGCTATAGGCACAAAGAAGCATAAGGCTGGAGCCGAAGAGTCCGAAATTCAGAACCATGGTAGACATATCTCCGGTGGCTATCGCTCTTCCGTATTTGTCCACCCTTCCTTTTCGGATGGCAGCCAAATACTCTCCGATGATTTGTAATTCCTCCAAGTCTTCCTTGCTTAGCTCTCGGTTCTCTCCAAGAATTTCTCCTAATCTCTGGGCTAAATCATCTCTACTGTAACCGCTTCCGATTTCTCCCTTCTTCTTTTTCTTCGGATCCAATCGAACAATTCGATTCTTTAAAACCTGACTGTTTCCTCCTGAAGGAATGGGAATCCCGTATTTTTCAATATAGCGGCGAACTTCTCCCGGAAGGATATCCACCGGTACATAAATAGGATTGCCGTTCCGATCCAAGCCTATAAAGAGCAATCTCTTCCCCGAATTTCCGGGAATGGGCTTATTGGGATTTTGATTATAGGGATTTCGAGTATCATTAATAATCGTATCCCCCGGATGGACAGCCGGTTTAAAGCTATGCTTTCCGACTCCGGCACCACCGATTCCTCCATGGTTCATTTCCTTCTGGTAAAGTAACCATTGGAAGATCGGTTTTTCCATTAGGGCAAAGCCTTCTCCCAAAATACCGTCCTTTCCAAGAAGATGATAGAGGCCATCCTTATCCTTAAGATATAGTTCTTCTTCAATACTATAAGCTCCGGCAAACTTCGGTCTTGCGGGAATTCTGTGGTTTCTTCCATAGGAGATAATTACCGCTCCCTCGTCGGAAGGCTGGAAAACCAGAGCTTCCGTGGGATCCTGATACTTTTCTTCCTTGGTCACATTCAAAAGAGCATAGCGTTGTGCACGGGTAAGGTTTTTGAAGCGCAAGTTTCCGAAATCATCATTTTCCTGCACAGAGAGTAAAACATACTTTTTCCCCTCAATGCTGATTTCCGGCTTAGCCTCTCTATCCTTAAAGCTGTCTCTGCTAATGATACTGTCTTCCTCAGAAAACTCTCCCTTCACAAGCTTTTCCATGACCCAATCCTTTTCCACATAGAGGGCATAGCTCTGCTTTGTGATATCCTCTTTTCTGGTTTTAAAGTCTGTGGTATGGAAGGAGAAGTCCGCCTTCTTCAGCCCGTACTGCAAATGATAGCCGTCCGTAGCCTTCGTTGCTTTTTCAATGTCGGAAGAGGATACCACTTCCAGGCGACTCTCCCTATCGGTAAGAGACAGCTTGTAGAAAGCTGTTTTCTCTTCCTCAAAGTCCACATTTCCTTCTTCCGGAAGTCTTTCTCCAAGGCTTACCGCCTTCAGATAATACTCTCCCTTGGGAAGGCCATGGAGACGTAAGGTTCCCTCCTGATAAAGCCTGTTCTTCTGCATCAGATATCCCTTTTTGGAGGAATCCAAGTTTTCCGGCTTTCCTAAAAGAGTCTTTACAATTCCGTCTGTAATCTCCTCCTCTTTCCCGTTGACCACTAGTTTTCCGCTGAAGGCTTCCCTGCCTGCCGCATCCTTATAGAGCATAAATTCCACTCCCGGAAGGACAGCATTTTCAGACCTTCCTGCCTCTTCATGCTGTACTCTTGTGGAAATCTGGAATGCGGTTCTCTCTCTGGGAAGCTCCAAAACATTGTCCTTCACAAAGTAAATCTGAGAATCATCCCCCTTCTTCACCACAAAATTGTCCTGGTTATCAATTTGGAAGTGCAGTTCTTTCATGGGATGGAGAGACGCGGGAAGGTTCTCTGCCGGCAGGAGGCTGTAATCCTCTCCTGCCACCAAATCTCCTGCAACGGTAAAGCCTCCGTTTTCATCGGTGGTATAGGTTTTTTCACTAACCGCAGTTTCTCCCTTGAAAAGACCTTTGATTTTCACCTTAAGTCCCTTCAACTTTTCTTCGTTTTCCCAAAGCTCACGCTTTTTGTCCTTCTCCTGATAACTGAGAAGGGGGTCAATGCCGTAGTGGTTGAAACGAACTCCGGTTACTCTATCCACCTGAGTGCTTTCCTTCTCCAGTTCCTTTGCGGAAAAACGGAAGGGGCCGTAAACCTTCTGATCCAGTCGATAACCTCTGGGCTCCTTTACTTCCTTCACATAATAGTCCTGATACCATTCCAGGTTGGAAAAGCTTAGGCGACCTTCTTCATTACTTTCCTTCACCAAAGGCTTTCCGCTACTGTCCTTTGCTGGGCTTTCTCCCTTTGCATCCAAGTAAAGTCCATACTGTGCTCCGGACAGTTTCTCTCCGGTATGCTCCGCTTCCTTTACAAGATTTAAGGTTCCCGGAATTCTGGTATTTTTTGCAAATCCCGCCTTTTCCCTGTTAGCTGTTTCAGGAAGTCCTGCCTCTGCTTCCAAAACGCTTTCCAGAGAACGGGCAAGCACCGCTTTTCCATCCTCCTTCGGGCGAACCGCAAAGAAGTACTTTTTCTTCTCCTGTCCGGATTGCTCCATTTCTATGCTGTAGCCTGCAGGCGCCTTGGTCTCCACGAAGTAGTAAAGTCCCACGGGCAGTCCCTGAGAAAGAGGCTTATTTTCATAAGCAAGATTCTGCTTATTGCCTCCATCCTTCGTGGACAGCTTTCCGGATTCGTCTGTCGTAAAGTCTCCCAGATACAGGTCATTTTCCGGCTTTCTCAGCACAAGATTCGGGTACAAGTCGGCAATCTTTCCGCCCTGCTCCAAAGCCTCTGCCTTGTCCGCCTTTCCGCTGTCCTTTACCTGATAGAGGGCAAATGTAGCCTTCTCCAAAGCCTTTTCATCGATTCTGTCAATCTTTGTTAAGCTTCCTTCTGCAAGAATTCGCTTTGCCTTCACCATCAGACTTCTATCCGCCCGTTTTTCCAGTGTAATGCCGTGGCTTTCCACCGCTTCGATGCTCTTTCCGTCCTTAGACAGACTAAAAAGTGCATAGTCTGTTGTTGCATTTTTTTGATAAAGAATGGACTGAGCCGTTCTTTCCAAACGGTAATACTCTCCGGCCACCGGCTTCTCCAGGGTTTTTTCCGTATTTTCCCCATTATCCCAGGAAAATGCGGGACTCTCTTCCTTTTTGCTTCCATCCCTGTTGGCAAGATAAAGCTTATAGGAGGAATGAGACACCGGAAAAGCATTTTGATCCTCTTCCGAAATCAAGATTCGGGTAGGATTATCCTTTAAAATCAGCTTTGCTCCATCAGAGGTATAAAAACCTGCCTCCGGTGAATTGTTTGCCGGCTGTTTCAATTCCAGATTTCCGCTATTGGCATCAATCGTAAATGGAATTGCCGGCCCCTTTTCATAGCCTCTTGGGGGAACTTCCTCGCTAAAGCGATACTCCACTCCTGTCTTTAAGACACCTAGTAAACCACCCTCCTTCTTCATTTCCTCTTCCGTAAGAAGAATATAGGACTCGTTTCCGGCGCTGTGCAAGTTATAACGGGAAGAAGCTTCCCTGCTTTGCAGGAAGTCCTCCGTCTTTCCTGTGATACGGAATTTTGCCCCCTTCAGGGTATCCCCTGTCAGAACATTTCCTTCTCCATCCCTCTTTTCAAAGGAGAAGACTGTGGGGTAATTCCGAAGAACCACCTTGTCCCCGTCCTTTTCTCCCTGATAGTTCAGGGTACTGCTGCTTACAGGGGTGCCGTTAGGGGTTTTCTCACGCTCTACATTAAAGACAATACGATCGCTGAGGAGATACCCTGTCTCCGTATCAATTTCTTCCAAAGCGTACTGTCCCCAGGGTAGGCCGTTTAACTGCAGGCTTCCCTCATAAGTAAAGCCTCCCTGTCCATCCGGTACTGCCACCGCAGGAGCAGTTTCCACCTCTGCGCTTTCTCCAAATCCGATACCGGCAGGATACTCGTATACGCCGGCTTCTCCGTCTACCTTCACCATAGGGAATTCCTTAAAGTAATCTCCCTTCATCTCCGGATCCGGATTAATATAAAACTTAAATTTTGTCTTATAACCGGTCTTATCTCCCTTTCCTTTGGCCACATAGGAAACCTTAGTAAGTCTAGGATTTTCTTCTTCATAGACCTTCTTGATTTCTGCAGAACCGGTTTTGTACTCCTCCCTCTCTCTAAAATTATAGAAAGCATCGGAAATTTCTTTTCCCTCATAAATCGGTTTGATTTCTCGCCTTCCCGCTTCCTCCTTATAGGGTCCGAAAACTCTTCTATCTCTTTTATAACCTGTAGGAGCTTCCATCTCCATCAGGTAGTAAATATTTTCTGTAGGAAAATTTGAATCATATGCCTCACCGGAAAAACGCACCTGTCCCTTTGCATCGGTAACGCCGTAGTCATGGGCCATACCTAGAAGGGCATCCTTACTTGCCGTTTTCAAAAAGGGTAAGTATTTTTCTTCAAAAAGGCCAAACTCCGCTCCTGCCAAGGGAAGACTTACCTTATTATCTGCAAGGGAATCCTTCTTGTTAATGACATAGCGCACCTTCTTGGAGCCGGTGGAATAGTCAAAGGACTGGGCCTTTATCGACTTTTTCGCAATAGAATCCGGGGCTCCGGAAGCCTTTTTCACATATACCACATTTTCAAAAGGTGGTGTCGTATTTTCAATATCCGCCGTAATATCCGTGGAATAAGCCAAAACATAGGTATCGGTAGTGGAATTCTTTAAAGTGATTTCCAGCTCCGTCACCAGGTCATGCAGATCATCAAAATGACGAAGTCGCTTGGCTTCCCACTCCGTATCCGGCACAAGGGTAGCATTGTTGGGATCATTTACATCTCCGTTAATCTCTATAGAATGATCCTGATGCTTTACTCTATAGAGCTTAATGGACTTCATATCCAGGAATAACCCTTTGGGAATCTTATCCAGCAGTACGGTTCCTCCGGTAATATTTCCGCCCAGAGGATTAATCAGCACCTTCCAGTTCATAACCCCCTGATAGCGGGAACCTGCCTTACCCTGTTCCCCCTCCTTGACCAAGATTTTATTAGGAATCACCTGGGTTTTTCCGGTTCCTGAGGCTGTTGCGTCATGAACAATCGGATTTCCGCCATTTAAATAGGTGGGGAAGCTGGTAGAGGTGATAGTCACTCTATTGGTGGTGCTGATGGTGGCTTCCTGCAAATTAAGCCCAGCCGCATTGGTAGTTTCAAAAAGAACATCCTGCCCTTCCTGATTCAGATAAACATAAATATCCATGTACAGGGTATCACTTAAAGGATTTTGCAAGTTCAGTTCTACCCTCTTTGCCACATTATCTACCGTCAGCTCACTGCCGGATACAATCTGTTCCGCAGTTCCGCTTCCGATTCTTGCCAGTGTGGGATATTTACTGTCCGATGCCGTGGTAATGGTAAAATACTTGGAGTCCAAAGGCTGTGTCTGCCCGTTGGGCTTTTGGTATTTAAAGATATTTTGCAGGTCATCCTGTAATACAAAGTTCTTCAAATCCTCCATACGACTGGCATTTGCCGTAATTTGGAAACGGAAATAGGCACGCTTCTGCTCATCATCGTAAAAGCTTTGCACCGTCTTTCTCAGCACATCCTGACTCATCATCTGAGGATCCGCCACGGATTTCACCGTCTTAAAGGGGTTTATATCCTCCTTATGGGTATAGAGAGACAGGGTGGCATTACTGCCAAAGTAATGATTTCCATCTTTTCTCGTCATATAGTACAGTGCCTTGGAGTCGTGATTCCAGGACAGTAATCCAATATCAAAACGCTCTTCTACAGGAACTGCGTTGTTTCGGATTACGGTTAATTCCACATTTCCCCCTGCCGGAGCTCCGGTGCTGGGAAGATATGTCAGGTTTAAGGTAGCAATGGGAGTAACCCCGTCGCTTGCCATAATGGTTTCCGTCTGTGTTTGATTCACAAGCTTGTCTCTGCTTGCCTTATCCACAAACAGGTTAGAGGCGGAAGCCCCTTCTCCATAGCGAAGATCCAGGCTGTTAAATTCATGGAATTGTCCATTGTTGATAACCAGCTTTAATTTTTCATAATTTTCCTTGGTGGTGGCCTTTACCCTCCAGTTTAACAGAGCCTTTCTGGAATCCGTTCCTGTTCCCTTAATTTCCAGGAAAATGGACTTAAAGGGGGCGGAAATGGTTGGGGTTTCATTAAAGAGTTCCTCGGAAATTCCGCTGCCTACCCCGTCCCCTGTGGGATAGGTAGCTACCACCTGGGCCTTGTTCCCAATGCTTGTGTCTGTTCCGCTTCCCTGTAGAGGAAAATCCTCCGCAACAAGCGTATCAAATTCGATACTGTAGGGCTCCTTAAAGCGAGTACCGAAGGCAAGGGTCAGAGTATCTCCCCCATTGGGGCCTGTGCCCTTACTATAGGTATAGGATACATCATTAACGTCTCCAAAGCCTCTTCCCGCCAGATTCACATAATTGTTATTGGGCTTTAGAACGGTGGCCTCTCTACCCCCATAGCGAATGGTGATTCCCTTACTCTCATCCAGTGTAAGGCCCTTCCCCAGATTATCCAATACTCTGGCTTGATAGGCTGCCGCTCTGTTGTTATTAAAGTCCATTTTCCAACGAACACGATTTCCGCTAACCTGTGTTCCGCTCTTATTTAAGCTAATCTTCGGAATCGTGGTTAGGGCAAAGGTGGATCTTTTGTTTGTATCCTTGGGAAGACGGGCTTCACTTTTATGACTTAAGCTCACGTTATTTCTAAGGGTAGTGGCATTTTTATCCTTATATACCTCTCCCCGAATGCCGGTAACGATCCGAATCGTCTGGGGAGCACGAATCACTTCTCCGCTCTCCGGGAAGGTATAGCTGTAGGTGCTCATACCACTTCCGCCTCCCGAAGCTTCCGTCATTTGGAGAGTCATATCCTGTCCGGTTAAAGGATCTTTCTTTCCCAACCAGGTAGCCGATTTAAAGACCTGATGATTGCTTGGAAAGCTGTCGGTAACGGTTAACCCGTTTAAGGCAACACCGGGAGAATCCTCTCCCACAGTAATATTCCATGCCACCTGTCCCTTGGCAGGCTGTGCATCCGCCACCTTCTTCACCCCGGAAATCACGGATGGCAGGGGAGGAAGAATGATTTTATAATTTTGCTCCGGCAAGGAAATCTCCACCGGATTATCCGCCTTTTCCGTAAGCTTAGTAGAGTCCAGGCTAAAATCCAAGGTGATGATTCCTTTAATCTCTCCATAAGCGGAAAGCTCGAAATCCTGTAAGAATTCCACTTCCAGCTCCCAATTCCTGGTGGCAGGATTCTCCCGGATGGTAAATTTATAGAATTTTTTAGCGGGATATCCGGTATTGTAATAGGTACCGGCTCCTTTTGCCCGTAAAATAGACGGGAAGCTGAAGAGAATTTTTTCTCCATTTTTTACGGTAAAACTGTCTCCCGGTCTTACAAAGCGGATATCCATATGTAAGTTTTCCACTTCATAGGGAGAGTAATTCTCATTTAATTTCCAGCTAACGGTATTTCCTTCTTTTCCAACTTGCTGAAAATCCTTTTGTCCCCCCCTGTTCTTTAGCTGTACATTGATGTTATTTAAAGTAAATTTTACATCATTTAAAATATGATCTGTGGCATTGACCTCTCCTTTATAAATTCCAATGGTGGAGAAGCTATCCAGACTAAACTGAATTCGTTCTTTCTCGCTGAAGAAGGCCTTGTTTTCCTTAACCTCCAAATCCTCCACAAGAATGTCTTCCTTTTGCAGATTCGGAATCTCTAAGCTGTTGATTCCCTCCTGCTTTTTTTCCTGCTTAATGGGTAGGTGGGTTACCTGCAGCTTTCCCTCTCCCTCCAAAGCTTCCTGAAGAGTAAAATTAATCTTTACACTGCCCTTTTCCGGCTGAACCTCTTCCCAATCTCCGGTTTTTTCTTCCTTAAGGAAAAAGCCTACATCATAAAGTCTAAGGTCATGGAGTACAAAGCCCTCTTCCCCGGCACTTTCCCCATTCTCTGTATCTTGTTTCCCTTCGTTTTTTGCTTCCAGTAAAGCCTCCTTATAAGCCCGGTACTGTTCTTTTCTTTCCTCCTCTAAAATCGGACGAACCAAAAATACAACCCCCTTCGGCAGACTTTCCGGATATTCCAGCTCGGCATTTACGCTAATCTCATCATCCTTATATTGAAATTGCTTTTTCTCGTTTCTTTCGATGGTAGAGTAGGACAAAGTAGGAAGTGTTTCCCCTTCCGTTTCTTCACTCTCCGCTCCCTTAGCACTTTCTTTTACTGAAAATCCTTCCTGCTCATTCGCCTCCCTGCTTTGAGCCGCAAGATTTTCCCGGGATTCTCCTGTTTCTTCAGTGGTTCCTGCATCAGTGGTGCTTGCTTCAACTTTGGAAGCCGCTTCGGTATCTCCCTGTGCTACAGTCTCCTCCCTATTCTCCTCTCCGTTTTCCCGGCTCAATCCGGTGGATTCCTCGGAAGATGTCCCTTCCTCCGTAGCTTGACCATTCAAAACGGAACTATCCCCTACAAGTCTTGAGCTTTCTCCCACAGCGGTAAAGCTCTGTAAGCTGATAGACACGGCCAAAAATAGTGCTAAAAAGCGCTTCATAATTACTCCCTTCAACAGACATTCCTCTGCAAAAGCTCTTGCTTTCCGTCTTTTCCTCCGAAAAGCCTTCCGCATTACATCTTTACCGAATGTCCTTAGTAAAATCGCCTGATTTAGTTCTTAATTTTTAATTTTTGCACAATTCATCTATCTAATATCGTCATTTTCTTTGAATTTATAACAAACAGAAAGAACTGCCATTGGGTTCTTTTTTACAAGGAAATATTTTACATTCTGCGAAGGATACTCCTTGAGAACGAAAAAAGCAGAAGGTGAGCGCCTTCTGCTTTCTTCCCGTCTTGTGGACGGACACTTAAGTTGAGTCTATTTATTTCAGGAGATTTCCCATGTGTCGTGCTTATGGTCAGGAGGACACGAACACCGGGCAGTTATGAAGTTTACAAACCAGGTATTTGCAAATTCACAACGGTTAGTTTTATCTAACTGAGGCTATAATACACTTTGAATTCCTAGTTGTCAACTGGAAATTCGATTTTTTTCAAAAAAATTTTTCTTCACACTATTTCAGCATATTTCTCCCATGGAAAATTTCGAAATTCCCGGCTTATAGCCCAAAGCAATACCAAAGTAATACTAAAGCAATAGTCTCCCCGGAAGAAAAAAACAGCTCGGCAAATTCTGCCAAGCTGCCTTCTTTTCTTTTTAAAAGTTTTTACCCGTTCTGCGATGCTTCCTGTGTTTCCAAGTACTCTCTTAAAACATCGTTTAAATCTTCCGTCAAATCCTCCACGTTAATGCCATGGAGTTCGCAAGCTTCTTCCAAAGACTCTGCGCTGGATGCGGAACAGGATACACAGCCTAAGCCGTTTTGCATGAGAAACGGTGCAATCAGCTCATTTAAAGCCAGAATATCACCGATTTTCATATCCTTGGTAATTTCGTCCATAGCCTTCCTCCTTCTTTTCTTAAGAATTGGCAGCTACCAGTATATCACATCTGCTTTACTTTGTAAGGGATTTAAACTGTCTGTAATTTCTCCAATGCAGAATTGGGAATCAAACATTCCATATGCTCCTGATAATAGGCCTCGCTGGCCATATTACCGTGTAATCTCTCTCCGTATTCCAGCAAAAGATTTGCCACGCGATTTAGCGTTTCCATATCTTCATTCTTACTATGTATAGAAAGGTAAAATTCCTTCTTATCCACGTCTTTATAAAGGCTATTGTTTCCTAAATCCATGCCATGAACTGCTTTCGCCGCATCAATCACTCTGTCTAAGCTCTGAAAACGGTATAAGCGAAGCCCTTCTTCTTTCTTTTCCTGCTGTCTAGTCTCTGTCTGAGAAGCATCTAACTCCTCATCACTGTTGTCTTCTGTCTCCTTCAACTGTTTCATCAGTCCGTGAGCGCCTTCAAGAATCTGGGTGGCCAGTTCTGAAATCCAGCCATTTTGTCCGTTGCTTGCGGTGGAAAACTTCGAAAAGCGTGTATCTAATTCTTCCGGATCATCCACCTTAGAAATAATGAGCTGAACCGCACCACCCTGTAAAGGGATAGCCTCTATCATCAGAGGGGTGTTGTCCATTGCAAATCCCACTTCTTCCTTTGCCTTCAACATCATTTCATTAAAGAGCTGCTTAGCAGCCTGCGAGCCATAGGTCATATCCCTTAGATTTATATTTCTTGAAGATAAATCCAAACTGGATAAAGTACACTTGATGGAGTTGTCATCAATTTTCTCGATTTTCATGGCTCCTCCTTCTCCAAAATAAACTTCTTTTACCCTTACTGAAAAAAAGTTTATCGGTGTGTTCATCATACTATTTTATCGGTACTTTTGCAATTTGAATTACCCATTTTCAGAAATATTTAAGATGATAACATGTATAAAAATCATTTATGAAATAGTGAAATAAATATTTTTTATTGTATAGAAATAGCTATAAATATTTTTTAAATTCAATATATTGCTGATTTATAAGCCCCAAATCGGTATTCTGTATACAAGCATCGAAAGGAATTTCTATCGGAAAGGAATCTATGGAAAAACTTTGCGAATACAAAATTTCCCTTTCTTTGTAACCCGAAGAGGAAAACTACAGTCTTCCATAATGAGCAAACTTTCTCCGGCAAAGACTTGCCCGAGAGTATTATAGTACATTTCCAGAAAGTAGGTCTTCTATGATAAAAAAACAATTTGGGATTTTTCTCATTGGCTTAAGTCTTCTTGCCGTAGCCTGTGGAAATAAAGGGACTTCCCCCAAAAAGGAAAGCACCGCTGCAGTCGCTGAGACTACACAAGCTAATGACGTGTCCGTAGCGGAAACTAAACAAGGCAATGAGGTTTCCGTAGCAGAGACTAAACAAGGCAATGACGTTTCCGACAGTCTTACGCCTGTAAGTAAGGCAAAGCTCTCCTTAACATATTCCAATCTGGTGGATCAGGAAAGTAGAGACCGGGTTACCACTGCTTTAAAAAATGCAGGTTTGAAGGACGAGAAAATCAAAGCATTTTTTGCCGCCGTGGATGAATATAACAATGCGGTGGGAAAGGACAAGCTTGTACAGAAAATGACCACCATTGACAAGGCATTTCCAAGCTTGGATACGGATAAGCTGGTGGATGCCTGGTTAGATAAGGGGGGATATGTAGGTAGAAACTGTAGAATTACCGCTTATTCTTTGATGGGGGATTTCATTACCGTAGGCAATCAGACTCCCGGAGACACCACTATGCTCTTTTCCGATTTTGGTGCGATTTCCGCAAAAAATATTTTCACCGGAGAAGATAAGAAGAAATTCGACACCCTATTCTCCTATATTGACGTAACAAATACGAAGGACAGCAAGGTTTTGGCGGAGGAAATTCAAAAATCCTGGAAGGAGAAAGAAATCTCTTTCCATAATGACAAGATGCATATGATTTCCGTCTTTATGACCATGGATGACGGCAAGAATAAGGTTCAGGAATTTGTAGGCCATGTGGGGGTTCTGGTTCAGGACGGCGACAAATATCTCTTTATTGAAAAGCTGGCCTTTGAGCTTCCCTATCAGGTGGATGAATTTTCCAATCTCCAAGAGGTCAATGACTATTTAATGGGCTACTATGATCAGGATGCAGACGGTTTAAGTGCCAAACCCCTGATTTTTGAAGATGACCATGTACTAAAGGAATATCGAGTAGTAGAATAAGATGGAAGCTACAGAAAGATGCATGAGAAATAAGGAGAACCCATGAAAATAAAGAAAACACAAATCAGCTTTTTCCCCTCCCTGCTGCTTTGTGTTTTCTTTTTGCTTACTCTCAGTTTCTGTACAAAGGCTGAAAGCCCCAAACAGGACTATGGCGTATTTCTTGGAATTGGCGGGAATACCGGAATAGAGGAGAAGGATGAAGAAACCCTTCAAAAGCTGAAAAACTACCGTATGGTGGTTCTGGAGCCTTCTAACTTTAGTCCCGAGCAGATTCGGGAAATCAAGACGGAAGGTACAAAGGTTTACGGCTATCTGAACATCGGTGCCTTGGAAAATTTCCGTCCATATTATGAGGATTTTAAAAAGGATAGTCTGGCACCCTATGAAAATTGGGAGGAAGAATACTGGATGGATGTCAGCAATCCACAGTGGCAGGATTTTCTGATTAACAGCTTAGGAAAACAATATGCCGCCATGGGATTAGACGGTTTTTTTCTGGATAACACAGACATTTACTACCAATATCCCAAAGAGGAAGTCTATCAGGGCTTAAAAAAGATTTTAACAGGACTAAAGCAATACTCCCTCCCTTTAATTTTAAATGGAGGCGATACTTTCGTGCAAAGAAGTATAGAGGAAGGCAAGGCTTTAAGCCTCTTTGACGGCGTGAACCAGGAATGCGTCTTCACCAAAATCGATTTTACCAAGCCCGCTTATCTTTCTCAGGACAAAGAAAGCAAAGCCTATTATGAAGAATATTTGGAAAAAGCAAAGACTGCCGGCCTTTCTGTCTATCTTACGGAATATCAAGCGAATTCCGAATTAAGCCAAGAGATTGAGCGGTACTGTAAAGATAATGGCTTCCTTTGGTACAATGCGGAGAGCTTAGAGCTTAGATAAAGCGATTTCTTTTGCGCTATTTCCTTTGCGCAATTTCCTTTGCGCAATTTCTTTTGCTCTATTTCTTTTGTTCTATTTCTTTTGTTCTATTTCTTTTGTTCTATTTCTTTTGCTATTTTTTGCTATTTATTTGATGATTTTCCCCAAGTTCTTCCCTGATAAGGAGTTCATTTTCCCCTTTTATTTACTTAGTATGCAAAAATCTAAGGGCGGATTTCTTCGCCTTCTCTATTTTTTCAAGCTCTATATTTTCTATGGCAGAGCTTGTAATCCATTTTTTCCCAAATATAGTTTGTACGGATTCCAAGATCAGTCCACAGGCATAGTCATCCTTTTCTTCCGAAATAGCTCCTGCAAAAGCCGCTTTTGTTTTTTCCTGTAATACTTCTTTATTTACCCGATGAAAAGACATTTGCATAAGACTTGTGGCAGACCAAGCTCTGCAAAGAGCATCCGAATCGCTATGCATTTGCTTTATAAGAACTTCGATTTCATTGGAAGCTCCCACCCATCCAAGGGCAATAATCAGCTTAGCACGAAGAAAGGCTTCTCCTTCTTTTTCCAAAAGCTCGGTCAAAAAAGCTGCTAAGCAATCACAATAAGAAGTATTAAACGTTCTATACTTTAACTTGGAAAGACATACTGCCATCAAATAGGCAGTAAATGCTCTCTTCCTTTTCTCTTGCTCGTCCATCTCGCAAAGCTTTTCCCATAAAAACTTCAGACCTTCTTCTCCATGACAATCAAAACTGTTCTCTAAGAAAAGCTGCGTCTCTTCTTCCCAGTCCTTACAGATTAGCTGATAATGATAAGCTATCTCCCCACTGTTTCCAAGCTCAGAAATAAAACGAATCCTATCCCTATCAGGGAAACCCTCCGCTTCCAGCTTACGATATTCTTCCTCCAAAACTTCTTTTGAAAGCTCCGGCTTCTGTCCCCTTGCCTCTACAGCTTCTCTTGCATTTTTATTGAGTAAATCCGCCATAAGCTTTTCCCCCGTTATCTCTATATTCTTTTCGTATCATCTGAATTTTACATCTTTTAAGCTTGAAAGCCCAGCCACACCATAGTATTCTCTCAGATTCCAACCGATCTATTATGATTTCTTTGGAATTAGGGCTTTATTGCATTTCCTCTCCTAGCACCAGCCGTTCTATCCAGAGTTCTTTTTGAAGGCAATATGAGGCGGCAGCAGGAGCGTGCCTGAAAAAAGAAGCTTAGAGAGGGCGGCTGTAGCGAAAAAAAGAGAGAAGCCCCTAGTGCTTCTCTCTTGTTGCATTCACAAACCTTGTGTACTGTGGCTGCCATCCCAGGGTAACGGTTCCAATGGGACCGTTTCTTTGCTTGGCAATAATAACCTCCGCCACATTGGGAGTTTCGGAATCCTTGTGGTAATAGTCATCACGATATAAGAACATTACAATATCTGCGTCCTGCTCTATGGCTCCCGACTCTCTTAAGTCGGAAAGCATGGGACGATGATCCGGTCTTTGTTCCACCGCTCGGGAGAGCTGAGACAGGGCAATCACAGGGCAATCCATTTCTCTGGCAATGGCCTTTAGGGAACGGGAAATTTCAGAGATTTCCTGCTGTCTGTTTTCCGAAGAACGCTTTCCTCTTTCTCCGCTCATCAGCTGTAAATAGTCGATCATAATCAGAGAAATGCCCTTTTCCAGCTTCATCTTCCGGCATTTGCCCCGAAGCTCGGAAACCGTAATTCCCGGCGTATCATCAATCACCATATTGGCATGGGAGATACGGTCAATTCCCTCAATCAGATTTCCCCAATCCTCATCGGTAAGATTTCCCTTTCGCAGCTTATCCGCATCAATGGAGGTTTCCAGAGAGAGCAGACGATTTACCAGCTGCTCCTTGGACATCTCCAAAGAGAACACCATGGCCGGCTCCCGTTTCTTTACCGCCACATGATCCAGGATATTGAGTACAAAGGCGGTTTTTCCCATGGAAGGACGGGCGGCAATCAGAATCAAATCCGATTTTTGCAGTCCGGCGGTTCGATAATCCAAGTCAATAAAGCCGGTGGGCACACCGGTAATGGATTCCTTTTGCTTGGAAGCGGCTTCAATACGTCGAAGCACATTCATCGCTACCTCATCAATGGGAACAAATTGCCGGTTGTTTTTCTGCATCAACAGCTGAAAAATCCGTTTCTCCGTACTTTCCAGAATGGTCTCCAAATCTTCCTTCCCGCTATAGCAAAGCTCTGCAATCTCTTCATTGGTTTTAATCAAAGCACGCAGGGTAGACTTTTCCTTTACCATCTCCGCATAGAGACGCACATTTCCTACACTGGGAACGGAAATCGCCAAATTTCTAAGGGTTTCCAGAGAAAAAAACTCCGGCGGTACATCCTTCTTTCTTCGTAGACGCTCCTGCAAACTGACAAAGTCAATGGTCACGCCCTCCGAAGACATTTCCCGCATGGCATCAAACAAAATATGATATTGTCTGTTATAAAAATCCTCCGGCACCAGAATTTCTAAAGCGGTCATCACCGCATCCTGATCTCGAATCATAGCACCGATGACACTTTCCTCCGCTTCCTTGGCATGGGGTACGGTTCTTAGTACCAGGCGCTCTTCCTGTTCTGCCATTCTTTCTTCCCTCTCTACTTTCGGTCTAAAAAACTTCTCTCCTTTTCCTCATCATTTTCTGAAAAAGAGAGAAGTCTTCTAATTGCTTTAAGCCCGTGGCTAAAAGGTAATGAGTAATTGTTTTAAGCCTGTGGCTGAACGCTGACATGGAGGGTTGCTTCCACATCCTTATGCAGCTTCACCTTAATGTCATAGCCGCCGAAATTCTTCATCGGTACATCCAGCTCCATTTTCTTCTTGTCCACGGTAAGCTTATGCTGCTTCTTCAGTTCCTCCTGTACTTCCTTAGTGGAAATGGAACCGAAGGCTCTTCCGTCTTTTCCCGCCTTCATGGTGAACACCAGCTTAATGGCTTCCAGCTTTTCCTTTAATTCCTTAGCCTCTGCCAGTCTTTCCTCTGCCAGCTTTTCCGCATTTTGCAGCTGCAGCTTCAAGGTATTTAAGTTCTTTGCATCAGCCGGTACGCCGGTTTTGGTAGGTAAAATGAAGTTCCTTCCGTAACCTTCGCTAACCTCTACGATTTCTCCCTTTTTTCCTAATGCCTTTACATCCTTTAACAAAATCACCTTCATTACTCTACTTCTCCTTCCTCAATCATCTCGTCAATGGCCTTCTTGACCTGCACAATGCAGTCTGCCACTTCGCCCTCTTTAATCTGGGCTCCTGCCACGGTGCGGTGTCCTCCGCCCCCCAGCTTTTCCATTAAAACCTGCACATTCATCTCGTCAATGGAACGGGCAGAAATGAACACTACATCATTTACCTTGGTTAAGACCACACTGGCCTTAATTCCCCGAATATTTAAGAGCTCGTTGGCCGTCTTGGCACAAAGTACCGTGGGGCTTTCCGTGCCTTCACAGGAAACACTGCTGATGGCGAAGAAATCCCGGTAAATATCCGCCCGACTGATGGCCTCCGCCTTGGCCTGATAATCACTGAAATCCTCTCGAAATACCTTTCGGATTCTGGTGATATCCGCACCGCAACGTCTCAGATACGCTGCCGCCTCAAAGGTTCTTACACCGGTCTGGTTGGTAAACTCTCTGGTATCGATCACGATACCGCCATACATACAGTCCGCCTCAATGGGCTTTGCCTTGATACCGTCCCGAATATACTGCATCATTTCCGCAATCAACTCGGAAGCGGAGGAGGCATAGGGCTCGCAGTAGCTTAATACCGCACCCTGAATCGTTTCGGAGCTTTGTCTATGGTGGTCAAAAACCACCTTGGTCTTCACCATGGTAAGAAGCTCCGGTTCATCAATGATGGACGGTCTGTCACAGTCCACCACCACCAGCATGGTGTTGTTATCCACCAAATCCTTCGCGGTTTCTCCGTCAATAAACATATCCTTCGGATAGTCTTCATTTTCCAGAAAACGCTCTTTTAAGGGTAAAATGGTGGGGGTTACCCCGTTCTGTACAATATAAGCCCTCTTATCCAGGGCGGTAACCATACGATACACGCCCACGGAGGAACCCAGACAGTCCATATCGCTGTTGATATGTCCCATGATGAGCACCTTGTCCTTGGACTCGATTAACTCCTGGAAGGCCTGGGCCTTTACTCTGGCCTTTACTCTGGTAACTCGCTCCGTACTCTGGCTCTTTCCGCCGAAGAAGTTTAATTTCTCAGGAGTCTTTACGATAGCCTGGTCACCTCCACGGCCCAGTGCCATATCCATACTGGTTCTGGCATACTCATAGTTCTGGGCATAGTCTCCCGCACCGAAGCCGATTCCCAAGCTGAGGGTTACGGAGAGGTCATTTCCCACGTCTACCTTCTTCACCTCTTCCAGAATGGAGAAGCGGTCATCCATCATTTTTTCCAAAGCGGACTGCTTAAGAATGAAAAAATATTTATCCTTTTCGATTTTCTTTACTACACCGTTGGCTGAACCGATATAACGGTTAATCTTTCGGTCTACTAAAGCAGTAAGCAGGGATCTTCTCACCTCTTCAATCTGCTCCATAACCTCTTCGTAGTTGTCCACATAGGCCAGACCTAATACGATTCTCTCCTCATCCAACTTCTGCTGTAATTCCAATTCTTCCGTTTCATCCCGAAGGTAAACCGCGATTAAACGAGTCTCCTCTGATAAGGTAACGGCCTCCGGCTCTGCATCTTGCAAGGAATCCACACGAATCAGGTCAATGCAGTACTTTCTGTCCTTAAAGGAAGAATGCACCTCCAATACCGCTCCGCTTTCCGTCAAAATCTCTTTCTGAATATTGGGGAAAAGGGAAAGCAAATTCTTCTTTACCCCGCTGTCTTTTTGTAAGATGTGATGGAAGGCTTTGTTTTCCCAAAGAATTCCTCCCTCTTCATTGACAATACAATAGGCTGTAGGCATCTCTTCAAAAAGTCTGGCGTTGCTATCATTTGCCTTTAAGGAGAATTCCAAAAGGGAGGACATCAGCTTGGACTTTCTGCTCTGATAGAGATACAGTACAAAACAGACATATACTACAGCAAAAAAGAGAAGGACAAAAAACGCCTTCCAATCGATAAAGCTTAACGAAATTAAAATAGGAATCCACAGGAGAGAAAGCCAAATGGGCCACCGAAGATACTGGTCTATCGTCCCTGGTATTGATTTTCTTTTCTTCATCTTTCCTCTTTCTAAAAAAATATGCTGTGCCCTATTATACCCTTTCTTTTCTCATAGGTAAAGATAGAGAAAAAAACGAAAAAATCTTTTCTCTACTTAATAAAAAACATTTTATCCTTAAGATTTTCTTTATTGTCTTTCTCTTTTCCAGTCGTTACAATGATGCAGAGTTTAAGGGATTCTATGATGATCCCAAGTCCATTTTAATGAGGTGAAATATGAGAAAAATGAAAATAGCGGTAGCAATGATGGCTTTAAGCCTTCTTTCCAGCATTCCCGCCATGGCAAACTGGAATAAGGGTGCGGGGGCGAACAGCAACCGTTGGTGGTATGAAAATGAAGATCATTCTTATGCACATTCCGGTTGGTTCTGGCTAGACGGAAACAATGACGGTGTAGCAGAGTGCTATTATTTCGACCAGGAAGGTTGGGCATTACTTTCCACCACCACTCCTGACGGCTACACCGTAGATGAGAACGGTGCTTGGGTTGTGGACGGCGAAGTACAGACCAAAGACGTGGAAGTAAAGGCTACTCCTAAAACCACCACGGTAAAAAAGAAGCAGAGAAAGAACGGTGTAATCAAGGAGTATAAGGTACACGCTTCCGGCTCTTCCACCGGTGTTGCGCCAAAGCAGGGTGAAGTCAACGGAGCAGACTTCAATACCGAGCATCCGGCAGACAATAGTAAAAACTAAAGTCCTAAGTGTAATTTTATATAAAAAGGGAATGTAAAAAATCAATAAATAGAATTTTATGCAGTATAGGTCTGAAACTCGGGGTACGCTCTCGCTAGCTTCGCCTGACTGAGCAGTGGTTTTTGTTAACCACTGCTCACTTTGCTTCGCAAAGCAAATTCCTTCGGAAGTTGGTCTTGTACAGGACAACTTTTCTGATGAAAAGTTTGTCCTTACATAGCAGTACTAACTTCAAGCATCGCTTCACTCGCTTTCAGTAAGTACCGGCGGGCTCAGACTACCCCCCATTTCAGACCTATACTGCATAAAAAATTACTCTATAATCCTGATTTTACATTCCCTTTTTTTAATATAAAATTACACCAAGAACTTCTTTCCCCAGTGCTTCACATTTCTTCTTTGTCTTTAAGAAGCTTAAGAAGTCACTTTGTGCCGGATAGGCTAAAACCAGATATTTGTGCTCTGACAGAGCCTGTATTCCTTCCGGACTTTGCAAAATGTCCTCTGCAGCTCTTGCAGAAAGGGGATTTCCTTCTCCTACATTCTGTACAAGCTTTTCTCTCATTTCTCCTTTTGCACCGATAAAGAGGATCTCTTCCTGAATTTCCTTTTCCTTCGCCAGCAAAGTAAGATTTGCCTTGGAAAGGCGGAACAGTTCTTCCTCCGTTTCACATCGGTCATTTTCCCCGGCAAGCTTTTCGGACCATTTCTTAAAGAGCCCCTGCTTTTTATAACGCTTCTTACTGCCTAAAACCATAAGGCCATAGGACATTTCCAAATCTTCCTCTCTAGGAAGCTCCTTAGTGAAAAGATAAGGTACGGTAATCACTGCTACAGACAAAAATCCTCCCAGGAAAATTCCCAAAATAGCATATTTGACTAAGGTTTTCTTGGAAATCCCTTGGGTTCCCAGAACTTCCTCTCCCTTTGCGTCCTTCTCCTTTTTCTTCCAGTCGGTAAGGAGTGTGGAAAGCTTTTCCACCCTGTCTATTTTTTTCTGCTGCCGTTGCAAAAGCGGAAAGTTCTGTACATCCTGAAGCTGGCTGTTGTCCGGACTATAGTTTCCACTGTTTTTAGCTGTGTAAACGTTATCCGAAAGAATTTCCAGCTTATGTGCAGGAAGATTTTCATCCAATTCCGCCTTTTTTTCTTCTACATACGAAAGAACCGCATCTCCCATTTCCTTGGCAAGCTTCTCCGTACTTCCCACAAGATAGACAGAAACAATAGCGCTTTTCTCATTTCCCTCTACATAGATGAGATCCGATAAATCTTTCTCTGCTACCTTTCCCCCCAGGCGCTTTGCGATATCGCTGTAAAATGTACCGCTTTGTAAAGCATCACTGTAGGCCTGACTTACCGCAGAAAGCCTTGCTGCAATTTCCTGATTGCTGAGAGTCTGTCCTCCCTCCTCTAAAGGAAGATAAAGATTGATATCTCTTTCCCCATAGGAAGTCGGGTCGATTTTCATCAAAGCGGAATCCGCCAAGCTTTCTCTCTCTGAAGAAAGCAAAGCTTCCAGTCTTTTCCGCTCATTTCCGGCATACTCCAAGGACTGTTCTTTTTCCTTCTCCTTCTTCTCCGCACTTTCCTCCGTGCTTTCCGTTTGACTTTCCGCCTTCTGGCTTTTCAAGGCCTTATAAAGCTTAAAAGAAGGTAGGGCTAAACCGCAAAGCACCGTAACAAGAAGAATCCATATCCCTTTCCGTAAACATAAAGCCAGTAATCCGGGTAAATCCAAAACCACCTCTTCTTGCAGTTCTCTTTCCATAAAATATAGTTCTCCTTTTTATTCATAACGAGTATCGTGCGCAAAGCGTGCGATATCTCGTTTGTTTATCTTAAATCCTGCAATTCCTTATCTCTACAGCATTTTACTCTTTACAAAGCTCCCAGGGAAGAAAATGAAATAAGGCCTCCAGCACGCCGCCTCCGATGGCTCTGGCCTTATCGGAAACATTGCGATACTCCACCTCTGCACCTCTGGGATCCACATCTCCGGCCTTCATGCCGGGAAATACGGAAATGCCCTCCTGCAACATTCCTCGAATAATTCCGGAGATTTCCGTCCGCATAGGAATACCGTTTACTACTCCGCAAATATCTCCGGCCTCCACCAAAGTACCGATGGGAAGGGTTTGTTCCAAGATTCCTTCTGCCGGTGCCCGAAGCACCCTTTCTTTCCCATATCCGCCGATGATTCCGGGAATACCGGTATTGGGAATGGCGGATCCCTTAAGGATCACTCTTCCCAAATCATGACCTCTTTTGCTTTCTATGACTGCATGGCAATCCACCCCTGCCGTAAATCCGGGACCTATGCCGATAACAAGTCTTGCATCCTCCATACAGGTTCCCAGATTCTTCTTGGCAAGAATAGCATCCACCACAGCATCCGGCTGTAGTCTGTGTAGGAAGCTCTTTCCCTCATCCACCACCACAGGTACTTTTTTTTGAGAAATAGCCGCACGTATTTCTTCCAAGCTTTCTGCCCGAACCGCCGTAATGCCTTCCACACTGCACTCTCCCAAGCGAATCGCCTCCGAAAAAGCAACATTTCTACGAACTGCTGTGGGAATCGCCAAATCACTGTGGCAAACGGATATTCCCGCACGATACAGCCGAATGGAAATTCCCGTTGCCAAATCTCCTGCTCCCCGGATAAATACAAGCATAAAACCTTCCTTTCAGAAAAACAAATCTTCTGGCAAAAAAGAAAATATCACCTATAATGAAGTCATCAGACAAGAACTTATAGAGCTGTAAAAACTCCTGTAAGAGCTTTCATGACAAAAATCCTCACGTTATCAGACTTTGAGTTTTGATTCTACCATAAGTCTTAAAAAGAGCATAGTTTTTTTGAAAAACCGTAAACAAAAGGATAGAAAGCCACTTGAACAAAACCCGTTTTCACAAGAAAGGAGACATTTTGACGAAACAGCAAAGACAAATCGATGACCAACTGCAAAGCAAACTCTTTCGAGTTCCTCTGT
>NZ_CAUTEG010000007.1:0-42250 GCF_963537195.1 Oribacterium sinus
TACCGACGGGCTCAGACTACCCCTATTATAGACCTACACTGCATCATTCGCTTCACTTATTGCTTTCTGCAGTCCTTCCTTCCGCCGGTTTTTGTAAATACCTGCGGATTCAGATTGCCTCTCTTACAGACCCATACTGCATCATTCGCTTCACTTATTGATTTTTACAGTCCTTCACTTCACCGGCTTTCGGTAAGTTTCGACGGGCTCAGATTGCCCCTCTTACAGACCCACATTGCATCATTCGCTTCATTTATTGATTTTTACAGTCCTTCATTTCACCGGCTTTCGGTAAGTTTCGACGGGCTTAGATTGCCCCTCTTTCGGATCTATTCTATTGAACCGGAACATCTATAGTCTCTTCTTTCTTTGTATCTGAAAGCGTTGTGGCCGGATGAGTATCTCCTCCAATACCACCCCTTCTCTTTGAGAGAGTAGCATTTCCACCGCCGAAGCCACATCCTCCGGCAGGAGGTAGCTTCCTTCGTCTCCCACGGTAAAGTCCGCATTTCGGTACAGCTTGGTATCCGTCATATCCGGCAAGATGCTGTGTACCTTTAGACCGCTTTTTCTATATTCGGAAAATAGGCTTCTGGCAAAGGACAGCAGTCCTGCCTTTCCTGCCCCGTACACCGCCCCATAGGTATTTCGCTCCAAGGCGGTTACGGAGGAAATGAAAATGATATGCCCCTGATTTTCCTTTAGCTCTCGTAAAAAATGCTGCGTCAAAATCATGGGGATTTCCAGATTCAACTCTGTCATCTCTAAAATTTTTGCTTCTTCTACATTTTCCTGTAAACCATAATAGGCCACTCCGGCAGAATGCACCAATATATCAAGCTTTCCCTTTTCCCGAAGGCTTTTTAGAAAACTGTCTCTTTCTTCTTTCTTTCGTAAATCCAAAGAAATCGCTTGAAAAGATGGATTCAGACCGGAAAAATCCCGGCCAATGCCATAGACGGTATAGCCCAGTTTTTGCAGACTTTCCGCAATGGCAAAACCAATCCCCCCGGAGGCTCCGGTGACCAAAGCCGGTTTTTCTTTTTTCAGCTTGCTTAAATTGTCCAATTTCCCACCTCTTTTCTTCTCGTGCTCCTTGTCTTTTTACAAGCTTGATCTTAGTTCTGTTTCAGGTCTTAGTTCCTGCCTGCCTCTATTTTTCGTTTACACTGTCTTCTTCCTGACTGTCCCAACGGAAGATTTTCTCCTTAGGGAGCTTCTCCTGCAAACGGCTATACAAAAAACCTTCCATTTCCTCCATCAGTTCCTTGGGATAATGATAATAGCCCCCGGTATTTTCATAGGGAAATTGGGTGTGGGGAGAGTTGGGCAAAGCCTTTCCCATAGCCTTCAAGTAGCTTTCCGAAATCCGAAAGCTTCCCAAACTACAGTCATGAATCTGCTCCATGGGAATCTTTTCAAAAACTTCTTCAAGCAGGTCACTATAAGGTTCCTTCCAACGGGGATGATAAATCATAGGGTCAAAGCAAAGTCGTACCAAATATCCCTCTTCCAATGCCTTTTGAATGGCATAGATTCGGGAAGAAAGTCTTGCGGTGCCCTCCTCCGCCTCTTCAATAATTTCCTCCGGAGACAAAGTAAAGGCGAAAATCATTCGTTTTCTAGCATCCGAAGATAGGGGAAGTTTCTGCATTTTCCGCCAAAGACCTTCTCCCCCGGCCTTGGTTCGCACCTCGATACGGAGAGCATTTTCCTGATTTAAAAAGCGGGCAAACTCCTCCACATAGGGATAAATCCCCTCCATAGCCAGCAAATCCGTGTCGTAAGAGATGCAAAGATACAAGCTTCCCTTTTCTGCAATCCACTTTCTACAGTCGGAAAAATAATCCTCCAAATTTAAAAACATCACCAGATTACTGCTGGGGTACATCCCTTGCAGATAGCAGTAGGCGCAGTGAAAGGGACAATTCATCAGGAGGGAGGTATAGCAAAAATGGCTTTCCGAAAAATCCTGACAAACCACCGCACCGTCATACAGCCTTTGCCCCTCTTTCTTTGCCAAAATCAGCTTTCGGCTATGGGACTGGGCAAGACGCCCCTGTTTCTTTCGGTTAAAAACATCCTTGTAATGCCTGATAGGAATGACCTTTGCCTTGGGGAATTTCCGTAAAATCCGTTCCACATCAGGACTCTGTAGCAAGGCTTCCTCCACATAAATATGCTGAAAATGCTCCTGATAGGGATATCTGTTTGCATGTCTTCCTTTCGGCGATGTACTTCCGAAACAACCGCAATGATTCATCAAGATATTTTCCGAACTGCTGCAATGGGTTTGCAAGGAATCTCCTGAACCGCCGCGATTGCTTTGCAAGGAATCTCCTGAACCGTCACATTCTACCTGCAAAGTTCTTTCGGACAAAATCCATTCTTTCAAAGAAGAAAGAGCTTTTTTTCCGGCTCTTTTATCAATCAACGTAAGCCCACCTTGCTTATCTATATCCTTCCCAAGGCCTTTGAGAACCTCTTCTTTGGCCCCATTTTCGGCATCCTGACCGGCATCGTCCCCTGCATTCCGTCTTCCAAAATTCTTCTCTAAATATTCCCGAATTTCTTCCGGAGAAATCCCTTGCAGGAAGGCATAACGAAGCAGTCTTTCCAGCTGCTTTTCCATCACAAAGGAACAATGCAAGCTTTCGGAAAGACTTTGAAGCTGCTTCTGAAAAGTGATCTCCTCTTCCTCTTCTTTTCTTCTTTCTATGGATTTTTTCTGTAAAAATCCGATGAAACGAAGAACTTTGTCCTCTTCCTTTTGCAAAAGACTTTGCAGCTTTTCCTTCCATGACAGAGAAGAGGAAGAGAAAGAATCTGTTTCTTCACCGGGATTCACGCCAAAGTCCGTTACACAGCGAAGGAAAAAGAAATCTTCCGGAGCCAAATAAAAATTTGCCGTCTGAAAAACCGCAGCGCTTTCCATATCGTAAAGTAAGCGCTTCTCCCCTGAGATTTCGCCATCACCCATAGAAGTCCGTTCTAAAATCTTATCCCCCGTTAACAGCCTGGCTTCCGGAAAATCCAGCTTATAGAGTAAATCCGGATAAAAGCAGCGGCCTGTACTTTGCTGTTCCAGCTTTTGAATCCAAAACCAGCGCCCCATCAGCTCTTCTGATGCTGTCCGATTCTTTCCAAATATCACTGCCGCACTCCCTAAAGAAAGAAGGATATCTCCCTTTTTTGCTTTTTCCTCTTGCAAAGTCGCCCCAACAGATACAGAAGCATTAATCTGTCCCTGTCCGGTGATGGTTAGGAGAATCTCTTCTCCTTCATACTGCAAAAAGGGAAACGAAGTTTTTCGTTTCCCCAGACTTAGTTTCTTGATAAGATGTTCTACTTCTCCCTTGTGGGCCGCAAAGATATAGACCATTTTTATTCCTTAGTTTTATTTCCCAAGCTTGTTCCTTGTCTTTATTCCTTAGTTTATTCCTTAGCTTTATTCTTAGCTTTATTTCTTAGCTTTATTTCTTAGCTTTTCTCCTGTTCCACTCTCCGATAGGCTTCCCGGTAGAAATAATCTTGAGAATCCAATCGTTCCTCCGGCATAGGATCCGGATCATGATAAAGACCGTCGGAAAGAAGCCATTTTCCTTTTTCCGTATCCTGGAAGCCTAAGTCAAAGATTTTCCGAACCCGATTCTTATTCTCAGGATCCCAGATGGGCACTGCCACCTCCACCCTTCGAAGGGTGTTTCTGGTCATGCAGTCCGCACTGGCAATGTAAAGCTCCTCTTCCTCTCCCTGTCCAAAACGATAAATCCGAGAGTGCTCCAGATACCGCCCCACAATGCTTCGAACGGAGATATTCTCCGTCTTTCCCGGAATTCCGGGGATGAGACAGCAAATGCCTCGTACCAGAAGCTGAATCACTACACCGCTTTTGGACGCGTCAATCAAGGCATCAATAATATCCTTATCCGTAAGGGCATTTAACTTGAAACCGATATAGCCGCCTCTGCCCTCTTCGCATTTCTTCTTTTCTCCCTGGATTTTTTCCAAGATGCGATTTTGTAAACCGTGGGGAGCCACCCAAAGTGCCTCCGTAGTTTCCACAGTTTCTCCCAAAAGAAGGGTACGGAAAACCTCTGCCGCATCCTTTCCGATACTTTGATTTGCCGTCATTAGGCAAAGATCCGTATACAAAGTAGCGGTTTTTTCATTGTAATTACCGGTTCCGATCTGGGTAATGTAGTGGATGCCCTGTTCCGTCTGTTTTGCAATTAAGCAAAGCTTGGAATGTACCTTATAATTGGGCAGACCATAGATTACCTGACAGCCTGCATCCTCCAAGCGATGGGACATTTCGATGTTGTTGGCTTCGTCAAATCTTGCCCGAAGCTCCACCAAAACCAGGACTTCCTTTCCATTTTCCGCAGCTTCACAAAGGATATCCACAATCTGACTATGGCTGGCTACCCGGTACAAGGTAATCTTAATGGAAACCACGGAAGGATCTCTGGATGCATCCTGCAACAAGCCTAAAAATCCCTTCATGCTTTCGTAGGGGTAGGACAGCATCAAATCCCGACGTTCTACCTGAGAAAGGACGGACTCGCCTTTTTGAATGTAGGCAGAGCTTCTGGGGCTGTACTTCGGGTAGAAGAGCTCCGTCTTCTCTCGAAAGCTGTTCTGTAAGGTAAAGAGGAAGGACAAATCCAAGGGTGTTCCGCAATGCAGGATATGCTTATGGGAAATGCCAAGATGCTCCGCTATCTTTTTCTTCACGGACTTATGGAGTTCTCTGGTAAATTCCAGTCGCACCGGATTCAAACGGTTTCGCTTCTTTAAAAGCTGCTCCATCATGCCTCGATAATCCAGGTCCTCATCATAGACATCCGTAGCGTCAATATCCGCATTTCGGGTAATCCGAAGAATGGACTTTTCCTTAATCTGATAACCAGGATAAAGCTTGGAAACAAAGTGTAGAATCAACTCCTCGGACAGCATGTGGTAGCCCTTTCTTCCGGGAATCTCGATGAGTCGTTTAAAGACCGGGTTCCAGCAGGGCACAATGCCCAGCTTCTTTTTTCCGTTCTTGCTTTCCAGACGTACCACCGCATAAAGCTCCCGGTTCTGTAAGAAGGGGAAGGGTTGTGTCTTTCCCACAATCATGGGAGAAAGGTAGGGGCGAATGGCCTGGTCAAAATAGATTTCCAGCTGACTCTGCTCTGCCTTAGACAGTCTTTGGAAATTAATGATGTGAATACCAACAGGCTCCAGCTCTCCCATGACCTGCTCGTAGATTTCTTTCCGCTTTTGCTCTAAACGCTCTACTTCCTTTAAAATCAAGTCCACCTGCTCTTCACTGCTAAGATCGGTTTTATTGTCCCTGGTCGTTTTCTTTGAGCGCATTTGCTGCATCAAGGTGCCCACCCGCACCATAAAGAACTCATCCAGATTGGTCTGGTAAATGGAAATAAAGGGCAGACGATCCAGGAGGGGCACTCGCGGATTTCCTGCCTCATCTAAAACGCGCTCATTAAATAAAAGCCAAGACAGTTCCCGGTTTTGATACGCTTCTCTTCCTTCCTTCATTTTCCATCCCTCTTTTCTCTCTATAGCGGCAGGAAAGATCTTCCCCTTATCCGACTCCTGCCTGTCCATGTGGCTGTCTCTGCCGTTATGCAGTAAGGTCTGCTTCGTTTCTTTCCTATTACTTAAAGATAATAAATCTTCCCTCCCCCTCTGTACAGAGGGAAGAGGGAAGAAATTTTGTTTTCTACGAAAATGAAAGCTTCTGGAATGGCGATGGTTCTGCTCTGTCCAAGCCATGACTTAGGCCTTTTCGTTCTTTGCCAAAATCGGCATGATAATTCCCAAGATGGAAAGCACTACCGGGGTAATGATATTTAAAGCCATGGTGAAAGGATCATCGGAGTGCATACCCATTAAACAGCAGATGGCTGTAAGGGCAAAGCACCATACACCGAAGCCCAGAGCCACTGCATTGTTCTTTACAAAGTAATACTCTCTCGGGAACTTGTCTCCGGCCTTTCTTAAAGCAATGTAAGCCACGAATACCCAAAGGTAACGAAGAGGCATACATACGGAGTTTAACTTGGTCAGCTGCTTCAATACTGCTGCCGCTCCCGGAACGAAGGACTGTGCCAGGATGATGGAGCCGGAAAGTACCGCTACCATGACAATACCGTTTACATAGCTTCCTTCCTTGTTCTGCTTTAAGAGCTTCTTGGGGAAGAACGGACGAGTCTCTTCATTGTCCAAAAGCATACGAAGGGGGGCGTCAATACTGATAATCAAAACCGCAAACTGTCCGATTACGTTACAAAGAGCATAGATTACCAGCAAAGCATCTCCAACATGATAGTACTGGCCAAGCTTCTGGAATGCCCAGTAGGATCCGTTTGCCGCATAGGAGTCAAAGGCTTCCTTACTCTCGTTGATTAATGCAGGGTCAAACATCATACCCATAGCGATGGTTCCCAACATAGCACAAACCACAACCATGATAGCCAGGGCAATCATTCCCTTGGGGAAGCCCTTACTGGGGTTCTCTACCTTATTTACATAAGGAGAAATCTTCTCACATCCGCCTACCGCAAATACCAGGATGGAAAGAGAAGTAAAATACTCCAAACGGAAATTCGGAATCAGGTTCTTTAAGCTGAAATCCAAAGAAACATAGTCTCCCTTAGGATTGATAGCCGGTGCCGCAAACATCATGACAATGTAGAGCAGGGACATAATAAACATGCTGGAACCTGCCAGAGTAGCCATCTTCTTCAATGGATTCAAGCCCTTGCTGGCTACATAGCAGAAGATAATGAGTAAAGCAAAGGTAATCAACTGAATCATGAGCGTGGGAAGCTTATCATAAAGCTCTGCGCTACGGAAGATTACCCAGGACAATGCCTTCAGTCCGCCACTTGGCTTACTGGCAATATAGGTGATGTGACAAGCCCAATAGGTCCAACCTGCATAGTAAGCAAGCTTTGTGCCTAAGGTTTCTCTAATCCAGGAGCTTACACCGCCTCCCGCATGCTTGAAGGCAGAGCCCAGCTCTCCTACCATTAACGCATAGGGGACAAAATAAAGGGCAAACATGAAAATCCAGCTGAAAATAACCTGAATTCCATTGAACCATACGAAGCCGTTGGTTACGTTTCCAAATCCCCATACTGTGGAAAAGGCCATAAACGCCAGCATTTTCCAACTAATTTTTTTCTGATCCATACTTTTTCCTCTTCAATTCTAATTGCTGAAATCGTGTCACGAAGCTTTCGTAACACAGGTTGAGCGATTTTTTTCCTCCGGCCCTGTTCTCCATTTTCAGTGCCGAAGAAAAATCTTTTTACGAAAAGAGAATTTCGTAATTTCCGTCACCCCGTCCCAAAACGGAGGAGGAGAAAAACAGCTTAGCTACTTCCACCATGTATCCGGTGTCCTTCACCCCTGCAGTTTCGTAGGGGGAGTGCATAGCCAGCTGGGCCAAACCGATGTCCACCGTATTCAGGGCTACCTGGCTGTTGGAAATGTTTCCAAGGGTAGAGCCTCCCAACATATCGGACCTGTTGGTGAAAATCTGGAAGGGAACCTTTGCCTTTTCGCAGAACTGCTTGAAAATGGCGCCGGAAATTCCATCCGTGGTGTACTTCTGGTTGGCACTGTACTTAATGACAATTCCCTTATTGATATAAGGACGGTTTGTGGGATCCGCCTTATCCGGCTGGTTGGGATGTACCGCATGGGCATTGTCTGCAGAAAGCAGGAAGCTGTTCTGCAAAGCCTGCAAATACTCGTCTTCGGTCTTTCCGAAGGCACGGATAATTCGCATTAACACATCCTTTAGGAAGGTGGAAGCTGCGCCCTGCTTGGTACCGCTGCCTACCTCTTCATTGTCATAAACACAATGAACCGCTACACTCTGCTTAGGCTTTGCGGCAAGGATTCCCTGTAAGGAGGAAAATCCGCATTGCAAATCATCCAGTCTTCCGCTGCAAAGGTACTCTTCCTTTGCCCCTAAGATACTGGCCTTTTCCCTGTTGTAAAGGAAGAGGTCCGTATCCAGGATATCCTCCGGCTTAACTCCCAGTTCCTTTCCGATAAATTCCAGAAAGGCACCCTTCTCCTGGAAGGAGGAAAATAAAGGCAGCATATCCTTTTGTGCATTGAAGGCATAGCCGTCGTTGACTTCACGATTCATGTGAATGGCAAGGTTCGGGATAATCATTAAGTCTCTGTCCACATTTAAGAGCTTAGTCTCTACTCCGCCCTTTGTCTTGCAAATGACTCTTCCCGCCAAAGACAGCGGTCTGTCCAGCCAGGGGGAGCAAATCATTCCGCCATACTTCTCCACATTCAGCTTCAGATACTCCTTGTCAATCCCGATTTCCGCATTGGCCTTGATTTTGAAAACCGGAGAATCACTGTGGCTGGCCATCATCTGGAAGCCCTTGAAATCCCCTTTGGGAAGGACAAAGGCTATTAAAGCAGAGCCGTTCCTTGTCACATAGTACTTTTCTCCTGCCTTCAGTTTCCAGGCCTCTCCCTCATAGAGAGCTTTAAAACCGCCCTTTTCCAAAGCCTGCTTCATATTTTCCACAGCAAAAAAGGCATTGGGACTTTGGTCCAAAAAGTCCATTAATTTACGGTTTATGCTTTGTTCTTCTTTGTCTATCGGCATATAGACTCCTTTCTAATCTTGCAAGAACCGGTGGTCACTGAAATACATCGTGACACCCGAATGGAATTATACCGTAAAAGCCCGGACAATGAAATACTGTCCGGGCTTTTCTTTTATGCTATTTATGCAAAAGCATTTGTTTAATGCTGTTTCTATTTATTCAAAACTATCTGTTCTGAGAAATAGCTTCCAAGCAATTTGACAAAGGAGATATTATAGTGCAGCTTCCACAGCCTTTCTTACCTCTGCCATATCTACGG
Source organism: Oribacterium sinus (assembly GCF_963537195.1). Lineage (GTDB taxonomy): Bacteria > Bacillota > Clostridia > Lachnospirales > Lachnospiraceae > Oribacterium > Oribacterium sinus_A. The sequence goes on from NZ_CAUTEG010000007.1 coordinate 8,917, forward strand.
TTGGCTCAAAACGGGCAAGTACGTTTCCCTTTCTGTCCACCAGGAACTTGGTAAAGTTCCACTTAATCTCCGGATTCTTCTCATAGTCCGGATCAATCTTTGGAAGCATATCCCGAAGAAGATCTGCCATCTTGCCTTCTCCGAAGCCCTTAAATCCCTGCTGCTCCTTTAAGAAACGGTAAAGAGGAATCTGGGTTTCTCCATTTACATCCACCTTCTTCATCTGAGGGAACCGGGTATTGTAGTTTAAAGTACAGAACTCATGAATTTCCTCATCGGTTCCGGGAGTCTGTCCGGCAAACTGATTGCAAGGAATATCCAGAATCTCCAGTCCCTTGTCGTGGAATGCCTCGTACATCTCCTCCAGCTCCTTATATTGGGGTGTAAAACCGCAGCCTGTTGCTGTGTTTACTACCAATACTACCTTTCCTTCGAAATCCTTTAAGTCCTTCTCTCCGCCCTTGGTGTCCGCTACCTTATAATCATAAAATCCCATAAAAAACTCCTTCCTAATACTATACTTACGTTCTATTTGAATTCCCTTCCGTCTTTGGCTTTTTGAAAGATTTTTGGCAATTCAATTTTTTACAATCTTTATTGTAGTGAGGGCAAACTTCCCTGTCAAGGAAAAGAATCTAAAAATTCAAGAAAGTCTAAAAATCCTCCATGCCTATACTTTTTCTCCAAATGTTGCAATCGCAACAAACTTTATTTTTTCTCTTTGCTATACTTTGCTCAGATTCAAAATTTGTAAGTCAGAGTTTACAGGAGGATAAAATAATGGCACAGATTACTAGTGATATGTTGGTAGGACAGATTGTAAATGAGTATCCTATGTTAATTGATACTTTACTGGAGGCAGGAATGCATTGTCTTGGTTGCCCCAGCTCTCAGATGGAGTCCTTGGAGGATGCTTGCATGGTTCACGGATTAAACCCGGATGCTCTTGTTTTGGCATTGAACAGTAAGTTAGGAGAGGTAGAGGCGTAATGAGTGCATTTTTAGGGCCGATTCATTATTGGTTATACAACAAGATTCAGCTACAGGAAGAGCTGATTAAGGATATTGTAGCTTACGGCGAAAAAGAGCAATGGAAGGCTTTTGCTGATGGAAACTTGGCTGAGAAAACGGTAAATAAAGAGTTACGTCCTTTAAATGAATTGATTGACGTAATGAACATTCACGGATGGTTGCAGGAAAGAGTGCAGGATGCGGAAGCTCGCTATGCTCTTTTGGTTACAACTGTTCTGGCAGAGGACAGTTCCCGTCTTTCTTCCTTAGAGGATATCGCCTTTCAGTTTGGACAAAAGCACGCTTTGGAGGCTGACTCCGATGCCAGCGACGCTTACAGAAAGATTGACGATTCTCTTTTAAACGGTATGCCCTGTGACAGAGTAAATGTCTTAACAGAGCAGGATGTGGATAGAACCTCCTGGCAGCAGGAAGAGGATATTCATGCCCCCTTCTGGGAGGCCGTTTCCGGAGATCCTAAGGTTTACTATCAGTTGAGGAGAAAAATTATGGAAGGTATGCTAAAGGATACCAAGCTCCATATGGATTCTTCTGATGAGAACCATTACAGCATTTACAGATAAAGGGAAATGCTGCCGGTTCAGATTAAAGGCTGGCGTAATGCCATAGCTCCGGCGATACTATATATTTATAGGAATCTTTTATTGAGGGGTCATCACTTTGAAGAAACCCTTCTCCTATTACTATTGCAAAAATTTTAGAAAATACGAAAAGAGGAAGTTTATGAATCAAAGTGTAATTCTCATGGAAGAAGACCATGCCAATATCAATAGAGCCTTAGGGGTTATCCGCAACATTTGCCTGCAGCTGATGCAGGGAGGGGAAGTTCCCGATGAAGATCTCCGGGAAATTATCGAGTTTGTTCGGGAATATGCGGATAAGCATCACCACGGTAAGGAAGAGAAATTCCTCTTCCCCGTGATGGTAAAGAAGTTGGGACCTGTAGGAGACAAGCTGGTAACTCACGGTATGCTGGTGGAGCATGATTTAGGAAGAGCGGATGTTTTATCATTGGAAACCGCCCTGAACGAGTATAAGAAGAATCCCCGTCTGGAGTTAAAGCTGGACATCTTGTCCTATGCTATGGCTTATGCTCACTTATTACAGCTTCATATCGAGAAGGAAAACAGTGTGGTATATCCTTTTGCGGAAAGAGGTCTAAGCGAAGAAGATTTCAAGGAAATCAATGAGAAGAGCCAGATTTTCGAGGATGAGCAAACTGCCAAGGGTGTGCAGAAGCATTACCTGGATATTTTGGAGAAGCTGGAGAAGAAGTATCCGGCAAGCGCACAGGCGTAATATCAAAAGAGTTACAAATAAGAAGCTATGGAAAATCAATTTGGTTTTCTACGCAATATAGGTCTAAATTGGGGCACAGATCGCCCTATTTCAGACCTATATTTTTCTTTTTCGAACACAATAATCATCAACTAGAACCTATCGTGTTCTTTTTATATTGAAATTTCTTGTCAAACTAACTATACTGAAGAAAAATATCTAAAAAGGAGGTATAGAGATATGGCACAGGCTACTTTCAGCGTTCGTATGGATGAATCCTTAAAAAAACAATTTGACGGACTATGTCAGGAATTCGGCATGAACCCCTCTACTGCCATAAATGTATTTGCAAGAGCAGTAGTAAGACAGCGTAAAATCCCCTTTGAGATTTCCTCTCCCGAAACAGGGATTACAAGAGAAGGTGCAATGCAGGCATTTACAGCTTTACGAGCACAGGCTAAAGCTAATGGTGTTTCAGGTATGAGCCTGGAGGATATCAATAAAGAAATCAATCTTGCTCGGAGGGAGGCAAAGATATGATTTGCTGTGCTGTAGTGGACACAAATGTACTTGTTTCAGCCTTATTGTCAAAAAAAGATGATGCCGCCACAGTTCAGATATTTAATAAAGTAATTAGCGGCGAAATCATCCCTGTCTACAGCAATTTAATCACAAGAGAATATCGGGAAGTCTTAACACGTAAGAAATTTGGTTTCTCAGTAGATTTAGTTGAATGCTTAATATCTACTATAGAAAAATACGGTATATGGGTGGATCCTATAGCTTCCGGCATAACACTTCCAGACATGAAAGATTTGCCATTTTATGAGGTTGTACTTGAAAAGCAAAATAATAATAGCAATACTTATCTTGTTACCGGAAATACCAAACATTTCCCGAAAGAGCCTTATATTGTAACCCCAAGAGAGCTACTGGGTATTTTAAGCACTAACGAATAATACTATTGAATCTAACACCCTAACAATTATCTATATGGTATATGAGTTTTAGAAAAATTTCATTACCCTTTTTGTTCCTTCTATGATAGACTGAAAACCAGTATAGGGTATTTTTATATATCGACAGCATGTGAACTGCTCTTGGCGATACAGAAATAAGGAACTGTGAAAGAGATTTTTCTCCTTCTACAGTTCCTTTTGTTTTGCATTATTACAAGCTGACTTTTGTCCTATAACCCTAGCTTTTTCTTATTTTCTTCTATACATTTTTTCTTAGCGTGATAACGCACGCACTCCGACTCTACTGCTTTAAAATAAAGGTATTCCGGTCAAAATCGATAATTCCTTCCTCCTTTAGCTGGGAAAGCTCTCTGGTCATGGCGGAACGGTTAGTGCATAAAAACTGTGCCATATCCGTACGGCTCAGTCCCAGTTCAATGTACTTGGATTTTTGTTTTTGTGCCTGTAAGGAAAGGTAGGCCAATATCTTCTCTCTAAGGCTACTTCGAGAAGTCACCTCAATCTTTTCCATCAACTGAATATTTTTCTTCCCAATCAAATCAAACAGATTTTCAATCAGGCGGAAGTGGAAGGCACAACGGTTTTTACAGACATGAATAGCCTTTTGGAAGGAAATGAACAGCACCTCAGCCTTACTGGCCGCCACAAAGCTGACATACTCTCCCGCGGCGGTATTATTGCCGAAGGTCTCTCCAAAGATTTCTCCCTCATTCATATAGGTAAGAAGGGTTTCATTTCCCCACACATCCGTCTTTAACATATGGATACTGCCTTGTAAGACTACTCCTACGTGTTGCTCATTCTTTTCCTCCAAATGAACAATCTCCCCCTTTTTATAGGAGCGGACATAGCTTTTCATGCAGTACAGAAGGGCATTCAGGTTCTCCGTCTCCACCCCATTGAAAATCTCCAAATCTCTGTAACGAAGGAGTTCATCCCCCTTCAAATGTTTTTTCTTTTCCTGTTCCCTACTATGTACGGAGGTAAAGGAAACTTCCCCCTTTTGCATGGCTTCTCTTTCCTTCCCGCTAAGCACGGAAAAGTCCTTATCTCCTATCTCTTGATGCGTTCTTTTTTCCTCGCAATCCGGGCAGGTACAGCCCTCTCCATGATTTTCCTCGGAGCAGCCGCAAGAATGCCCATGGGAGTCGAACCCATGTCCGCAAGTGCTTTCCTCAGTGCCTCCCGAGCAAGCGCAAGAATGCTCATGATAGCCTTCTCCACATTGACAACTCTCCTCTGTACTATTCCTTTTTTTATCCATTTCCTGACCCATTTTTGTTCTCTCCTGTTATTTCATTTATTTTCTTAAATTTTATCTATAATACTCTCTTTCAGATAGTTTGCACTAGCGAAAATAAAACAAAGCCCTATTCCATTTCATGTTCCCTTATTCGTGATTCTTCTCTATTGGACTCCGATTTTCTATTCATCCTCTATGCATTTTCCCCTATAGCTTGTATAAAAAATACTTAAATTTTCAAATATTGTATTTTATATATACAGAGTTTATCAGCATTTTGTTGCCTCTGCAACACTTTTTTCTCATTTCCTAGGTATGATAAGCAAAGTAATGAGTCTAGGAATTTTTCTTCAGGAGGAAAAAAATGGAAAATAAGATGTTTTGTTATCAGTGTCAGGAAACCGCAAACTGTTCCGGCTGTACCGTATCCGGTGTTTGCGGAAAGAAGCCGGAAGTAGCTGCTATGCAGGATCTTTTGGTTTATGCCACCAAGGGATTATCCGCTGTGGCTCAGCAGTTAAGAGCTGAGGGAAAGGAAGTTTCTCAGGAATTAAACCACAGAGTAACTATGAACCTTTTCATCACTATTACCAATGCAAACTTTGATAACGATGCTATCGTGGAAAATATCAAGGAAACCTTCGCTATGAGAGATGCGGTTAGAGCTACTCTTTCCGATAGTTCCAAGCTTCCTAAGGCAGCAACTGTAGAAGTGGCAGAAAAGGATTATCCCGTTTTTGCACAGAGCATCGGTGTTTTAGCTACTGAAAATGAAGATATCCGTTCTTTAAGAGAGTTAATCACTTACGGATTAAAGGGTCTTGCCGCTTATTCCAAGCATGCAAACGCTCTTTTAAAGGATGATGCCAATGTAGATGCTTTCATCCAGAAGGCTCTTGCCGCTACTTTAGACGACAGCCTTTCCGTAGACGATTTGGTAGCCCTTACCTTGGAGACCGGTAAGGCCGGCGTAGAGGGTATGGCTCTTCTTGACGGAGCAAATACTTCCGCTTACGGAAATCCTGAAATCACTACCGTAAATATCGGTGTTCGTAACAATCCCGGAATTCTGGTTTCCGGACATGACCTTAAGGATCTGGAAATGCTCCTTGACCAGACAGAAGGCACCGGCGTAGATGTTTACACCCACTCTGAGATGCTTCCTGCCCACTACTATCCATTCTTTAAGAAGTATAAGCACTTCGCAGGAAACTACGGAAATGCTTGGTGGAAGCAGAAGGAAGAGTTCGAGCCATTTAACGGACCAATCCTCATGACCACCAACTGTATCGTTCCTCCAAAGGACAGCTATAAGGACAGACTTTGGACTACCGGTGCTGCAGGTTATCCCGGATGCAAGCACATCGGAGGAAAGTACGGCGAAATCAAGGACTTCTCTGCCATCATTGAACAGGCTAAGTCCTGCCCCGCTCCAACAGAAATCGAGACCGGAACCATCGTAGGCGGATTTGCTCATGAGCAGGTATTTGCCCTTGCGGATAAGGTAGTAGAGGCTGTAAAGTCCGGCGCTATCAAGAAGTTCGTGGTTATGGCAGGTTGTGACGGAAGACAGAAGAAGAGAGATTACTACACAGAGTTTGCCAAGGCACTTCCAAAGGATGCTGTAATCTTAACCGCAGGATGTGCAAAGTATAAGTACAACAAGCTGGATCTTGGTGATATCGGTGGAATTCCAAGAGTTTTGGATGCCGGACAGTGTAACGACTCCTACTCCTTAGCCTTAATCGCCTTAAAGCTGAAGGAAGTATTCGGTCTGGACGATGTAAACAAGCTTCCTCTTGCTTACAATATTGCTTGGTACGAGCAGAAGGCTGTTATCGTTCTTCTTGCCCTTCTCTACTTAGGAGTAAAGAACATTCACCTTGGACCAACTCTTCCTGCCTTCCTTTCTCCCAATGTAGCAAAGGTTCTTGTAGAGAACTTCGGTATTGCCGGAATCGGAACCGTAGAAGATGACATGAAGATTTTCTTCCCGGAAACAGCATAAACGAGATATCGTATGCTTCGCACGCGATATCCGCTAAGAATCAAGGAAAGCCGCCCCTATGGGGCGGTTAATCCGATATAAGAAATCGTTTTATTTTCGGAAGCTGAACAAGTTCCAGCCAAAACATCATTTGCCCAAAATCTTATCTTCTGAGAAGCACCGGAAAATCTCTTGCAGAAAAGAGAATCTTCAAAACGCACTAGAAAGAGAGCTATACAATGTATTCTATTCAATGTAAACGAATTTATGAAGAAAAAACAGATAAGGATGGATTTCGTATCCTGACGGATCGACTTTGGCCACGAGGCATCACAAAGGAACGTGCCGCTTTGGATAACTGGGCGAAAGAAATGAGTCCTTCTACTTTTCTTCGCAAAACTTTCAATCATAAAGAGGAGAATTTCCCCTTGTTTGAGAAAAAGTATTGGGAAGAGCTGGAGAAGAATCCGGAGAAGGAGCAATTTATTGCTTTGGTTAGAGAGCATCTTGCTCATGAAAATGTTACCCTTCTCTATGCTACTAAAGAAGAGCGTTTTAACCAGGCTGTGGTTATGGAGGGCTGGCTGAAGGAGAAGCTTTCGGAAGAAGCAAAGGAGCATTCCGCTTAATTCGCCCTTCGAAGGGAAGGAACTGGAAAAATTAAAGGTATACGCTCTGATGCAGTATAGGTCTGTATTCGGGGCACGCTCTCGCTAACCTCGCCACGTAGCGGATACTAAGCGAAAAACTTCGTTTCTCTTGTTTTTCGCAAGTACCGACGGGCTCAGATTGCCCCTATTATAGACCTATACTGCATCATTCGCTTTTACTTTACTTTTTCTACAGTCCGTCACTTCGCCGGGCTCTGTAACTTCTGCCAAACTCAAATTGCCTCATTTTCAGACCAATCTTGTCGAAAATTTTTTATTCTGCTTCTATTTCTTCCGTATTCATCTCTACCGGATTTATCCCTTTTGCTTCGAGGTCTCCTTTTTTCTCCAAGGACTCTTGGATAGCATCTTTCATAGCATCCATGCCGTTGTCTCCCTGCTCTTCCTTTTCTTCTCCTCGAATGGATTTCTTCTTTTTATCCTCTTCAACGGTTTTTTGCAGGCTTCTCATGGCTATGGCCATGACATAGGCTTTAGGATTTTTTTCCTTTAAAAATTCCAGATCTTTCGGACTCACAGCTTTTCCGGAGCCGTACAAAAGAGCAATTCGAAAAGCATCTGTCTCATCCTTAAAGGCCTTGGATGCCTCCTCTCCGGATTTTTTCGCATTCTCAAGCTCTTCCAGCCGGGATGCCCATTCCTGCTGAAAGTCCTTCTGCTTATTGATATCCTTCGCATCCTTTTCCATATCTTTCAAAAGATTGGAAAGGACGTCAGCAAGGTCTGTATCGTCCTCCTGCCCCTTTGCTTTTTGAGAAAATGCTTCATACTCCGCACTGAGCTGAATACTGTCTTTCCGTACCGAAGAGCCTTCCTTGGCTTTGGCTTCGGTTTTTTCGTTCTTTGAAACCGACTTGTTCCCGGTATGTAGCTTTGAAATTCCTCTTCCTCCGGGGAATGCTTTAATCTCCATTTTGCCTCCTTTGCATAGATTTCTTAGTATTCTATTCGACAAAGGCCGGCAGAAAAATTATCCTTTTCTATCCTTTTCCGCTAAAAGCTCGTTTTTTCCTTTTAATTAAATGTAAGTGTTTAAAAACTGAATACTTCCTCTCTTTGGAATAAATGAAGAAGCCGGTCGTCATCCTCTCTAGGGAACAGCTCATCAACCACTTCCTGCACAGAAACAATTTCCTGAAGCTTTTCCACATTTGCCCCGGAGAAGAAGAGACCTTCCTCCACATTTCCCTCCACTGCGGAAATAAGGGCATGGGTAATACAATACTTCACCGTTCCCGGATCACAGCCGTGAATACAGCGAGAGCAATGCTTGGGGGCAATCCGCCCGCTAAGGCCCAACTTCTCCAGCATGGGACTCTTCACCGCCCTTCCCGGCATGCCCACCGGACTATGGATGATTTCCAGGTCATTTTCCTTCTTGGAAATGAGGTACTCTTTATAGGCAGTGCTGGCATCACATTCTTTGGTGCCGATAAAACGGGTAGCCATCTGTACACCGTAAGCTCCCGCTTCCTGCATTCTTGCTATGTCTTCCCTACTCCAAATGCCTCCTGCCGCAAAGAGAGGAATCTTCCGTCCGAACTCTTCTTCAAAAACCTGCAATACGGAAAGCACCTCCGGAATCAATTCTTCCAAAGGCTTGGCTGTAGATTCTTCCACCTCTGTCGCCTTAAAGCCCAAATGTCCCCCTGCCAAAGGTCCTTCCAGCACCACAAAATCTGCTGTTCTTTGGTATTTTTGGCTCCAGGTCTTGAGCAAAACCTTGGCAGCTCTTCCGCTGGAAACAATAGGGGCAATCAAAGCAGTTCCTTCCGGTACCAGCTCCGGTAAACTTAGAGGCAATCCCGCTCCGGAAATCACCGCGTCAATTCCCTCTTCCACAGCGACTTTTATGGCATCTTCCCATTGTCTGGTGGCCACCATGGCGTTGATGGCAATCATTCCTTTTCCTTCGCTAAGCACCTTCGCTCTTTGGATTTCCTTACGTAAAGCCCGAAGATTGGCTTCCTCCGGAGCGCGGCGAAAGTCCTCTTCCCGATAACCGCAGTCCGCTGTACTGATGCAGCCCATAGCTCCTGTTTTGGCCACTGCTCCTGCTAAGCCGGAAAGGGAAACCCCTACCCCCATTCCTCCCTGAATCAAAGGAATCTCTAAACCTCTATTTTTCAACTGATCCATTTTCCGCGTCCTTTCTGCTAATGGAGAAGGAATATTCTTCTTCATGTATCAATATTTTTAATTATATTCCTTTAATAGCTTAAATCATCTGGCAAACCCCGTCAAGTAGTTTACGAAACTACATTCGAAGTTCTTTCTTGTATTTTTCTTAAGATAAGGATGTTTGGACGCGGATTTCTCCATCAGAGATTAAAATAGACAACAAAAAAGAGGAGGTAAAAAATCAATATAAAGAAATATATTTTCGGCAATATAGGTCTGAATTCGGGGTAGTCTGAGCCCGTCGGTACTTGCGAAAAACAAGAGAAACGCAGTTTTTCGCTTAGTATCCGCTACGTGGCGAAGCTAGCGAGAGCGTGCCCCGTTTCAGACCTATATTGCTTAGAAAATTTCTTTTTTGATTTTTTACAACCTCTTTGTTTCTTTAGGGTTTTTAATCGCTCTTAAGCCTTAGCTAAAGCCTCGCCAAGAGCCTTGCAGTTTGCCAGTCCTTCCTCATCGGGAGTATTGTTGCAGATAACGGGAGGCGCTACCATTACGGCACCTGCGCCGGTCATTCTTGCTTCCCAATCACGCATCCACTGTCCATCGCCCCAGTCATAGGATCCGAAAAGTCCGATCTTCTTGCCGGAAACGGAACCGAGTAAATCCTCTACGAAGGGCTCCATCTCGCCTTCATCCAATACTTCATCTCCCATAGCAGGGCATCCTAATGCGTAAACTGCATCTCCTGCCAAGTCTGCTGCGGAAATATCGGATACGCTAACCATCTTAGCCTCTCCGCCTGCTGCCTGGATTCCCTCAGTAACTGCCTTTGCCATCTCCTCTGTGTTTCCTGTCTGGCTGAAAAATACTACATGAATCATCTTTTTGTCCTCCTTGATTTTATGCCTAAAATATTGAATTATTCAATATTTTGGTTTGTAAAGTGAATTGATTAAGAAAGTCTTTTCTCTTTTAGAGGAAATATCTTTTTCCTCTTGTCTATATCCTAGCACTTAACTAGGATATTTTTGTTGCAAACGCAACACTATAACTTTTACCCTTCTTTACCTTTTAGATTTCTTTGCTTATAGGTTCATCCTCTAATGGATTTCTGCTCTTGTGCAGTAGCTTTTTTCTCTTAAGCCACCTGACGCTTCTTAATGTGATAAGCCAGCACCAAATCTCTACAGCTTAAGCCGGATTTCAGCATCAGGGTAAAGCTTTGAATGCACATGTCATAAGCCTGAAAGCAAGCTAGTGCACTCTCCACCTCGGTAAAGACCTTCCAATAGCCGGTGAGCTTCGCCTTCGCTAAAGGATTCTTCATATAAATCTTCACATCCCGAAGAGGATACCCGAGAAAAACACCTACCTCATGAGGAAAATCCGCCTGTTTCTCCTTGTATTGGGCGAAACGCACTGTGAAATGCCGAAAAACCTCCTCTAAAGAGAAACTCTCATAGCCCACAGCTAAGCTCTGTAAAAAGCTCTGTACAGTCTTTCTGCTCAGAAGCTCCTCCAGCTTTTCCCTTTGGTATAGGAGAATGCTTTCCTTTTTCCCGCTATGAAGACTAATCACACAAATCTCGGTTCCTGAAAACAGTTCTTCCAAAATCTGTTTCTCCGCCTTTGTTACCGTGATAATGGCAGAAGGCTTAAGTCCTGTAATCACCGGGGCATTCAGGCAGATATGCTCTGCAATATAATCCTCTATCCCCTCTTTTCTTTTGCAAAAAAAATTATCCTTCTCCATCCTCTCTCCCCTTCGGTTAGTTAATATAAACTAACTACAAAGTGGATTATATTAGTTAATGCTAACTTTGTCCAGTAGGAAATAAATAATTCTATCTTTTTGTAATGCCCCTATGCATTTTTTCGCATTGTGCTATAATTTTTTGAGGAATTTATTGAACCATTCGATTCTTTGAATCATTATAGAGTCGTTGCATTGCTTTCTTTTATATAAGGAGGAACTATGATCCTGATTGAAAACGGAACCCTGGTTAGTCCCAGAGAAAGTTTCCTTGGAGACATTTTGATAGAGGGAGAAAAAATCAAGAAAATTTTCCGAAAGGACAGCCCTAATTTCCAGGCCGAGAAGGATGCCGCTTTGGCTTCCGAAAATGCTGTAGAACGGATTGATGCAAGCGGAAAGCTCGTTTTTCCGGGCTTTATTGATTGCCACACCCACTTTGAACTGCATGTTGCCGGCACTGTAACCTGCGATAACTTCCCCTCAGGTACCAAGGCCGCCATTTCCGGCGGAACCACCAGTATCGTGGATTTCGGCACTCAGTATAAGGGCGAAACCCTGATGGAGGGCTTTAAAAATTGGCAGATAAAGGCTGATTTAGGCGCTTCCTGCGACTACGGCTTCCACATGTCCATCAGTGACTGGAATGAAGAGGCCAGCAAGCAATGTCAGAACATGATGGACGAGGGGCTGAGCACCTTTAAGGTGTATATGACCTATGACATTCAGGTGGATGACGAGGAAATGTTTTACATTCTGAAGCGGCTGAAGGAAGTGGGCGGAATCACCGGCGTGCACTGCGAGAATACCGGCATGATTGCGGCTTTACAGAAAAAATACAGCGCCGACGAGAATACGAGAAAATCCGTATCTTCCCACTATCTTTCCCGTCCGGATGATGCGGAGGCGGAGGCCATTAACCGTATGCTCTATATTGCCGATGTGGTAGATACACCCATTATTGACGTGCATTTGACCTGCGAAAAGGGCTTAAATGAGATTCGAGAGGCCAGAAAACGAGGTCAAGTGGTATTTGCAGAAACCTGCCCTCAGTACCTCACCATGACCGATGACCTCTACAATTCCGATTTTGAGACCTCTGCCCGCTATGTAATCGCTCCCCCTCTTCGGAAAAAATCCGACCAGGAAGCATTGTGGAAGGCTCTGGCCGATGGGGAAATCCAGACCATTTGTACCGACCACTGCTCCTTCACCTTAGCACAGAAGGATCTGGGCAAAGAGGATTTCCGGAAAATTCCCGGCGGAATGCCCGGCGTGGAAACCAGAGGAGAAGTCATTTTCTCCGAAGGCGTGGTAAAGGGACGAATTTCCAAGGAGCGTATGGCTGCTCTTCTTTCCGAGAATCCCGCAAAGCTCTACGGCATGTATCCGGAAAAGGGAATCTTGCAGGAAGGGTCTGACGCGGACATCGTTTTACTGGATCCCAATAAGAAGAAAACCATTCGCAAAGAAGACCAGGTTTCCTGCTCCGACTATGCACCATTGGAAGGACTGGAAATTCAGGGCTGCATCGAAGAAGTGTTCCTGAGAGGAAAGCTGGTTGCCAAGGGTGGTAAGGTGCTTTTGGAGAATCAGGGAAAGTATTTGAAGAGAAAGAAGTTCCAGCCGGTGGTATAAAGAAAACGGAAATGTAAAGAAAACGATTTGCCTTTATAAATATATAGAGGGCCATAAAAATTAGAAAAGACCTTCTAGGATATATTTAGAGACCGATAACCCGGTATTTCCGGATTATCGGTCTTTTCTATGTTTTATACACTTGGTTTTTTCCTATAAGCCTCTTTCTTGCAAATAGAAGATTCTACTCCGTTTACGGATATTATCCGAATGCGGAGTATAGGAGATTTGGAATATTCGAATTATACTATTAGAAAATCTAATTTCTTCATTCTGAAAATTCTCATTCTTACAAGGAGATTCTTATGTCCACATTTAAAGTCAATTATGACTCTGCCGAAAAGCAAAAAATTATTTCCTCTCTCACTTTGATGGATGATCTGTTTATGAAAGTTGTTTTACAGGATAGCAAATGTACGGAATTTATCCTTCAAACCATCATGGATAATGCAAAATTAAAGCTCAAAAAACAGATTCTTCAAAAAAATCTTTCTAATCTCCATGGGCATTCTCTTATTTTAGATTGTCTTTGTGAAGATGAGGCAAACAATATTTATAATATCGAAATTCAAAATAATATCTCCGGAGCCCAACCCAAAAGAGCCCGCTATCATGCCGCTTTATTGGATATGCACTCTCTAAAAAGAGGCAATGATTTTACACAATTACCTCGGTCTTATGTTATATTTATTACAGCAAAAGATGTACTTCATGGTCAACAGCAGATTTATCATGTAGATAGAATGATACGAGAATCCGGAAAGCCATTTTCAGACGAATCTCACATTATCTATTTCAATACTTCTTACATAGATAATAGTCCTTTAGGGAAATTAGCTGAAGACTTTCATGCCTTAGAAACAAGCAAGATGCACTCCCCGATTTTGTCCAAAAGAGTAGAAGCATTAAAAAACTTCAACGCCCATCAGAAAGGAGATCAAGAAATGAATGTTCTTTTAGAGCAATACAGGCAAAAAGCCCTGAAAGAGGGTATGGAAAAAGGAATGGAAAAAGGAAATTTGGCTAAGCAAAAGGTAATGCAATTAATGGGATTGCTGGCGGAAGAAGGTCGGATTGAAGATATCAAAAAAGCTTCTGTGGATCAGGAGTATTTGCAGAGCTTACTTTTGGAATTCCAATTATAAAATGTATAAAAAAGCCCCTGAAGTTCTCTCAGGGACTTTTAGAGGGCTATAAAACAGTTTACCCTAAAAGACCGATAAATCGATATTCATCGGATTATCGGTCTTTTCGTTTTTACATTCTTTAACAGCTTTAATAAGCACAGATTATAGGAATCAACACCAATATCATCTACCTTTGAAAATAAAAATCATTTCTACCACTAATGCAAATACAATAATAAGCAAGGTAAATAATTTCAATAAATTATTATTTAAAAATTTACTGTTTTTAAATTTTTCATGCAATATAATAGCTCCTATCATCATTGCAATAAATATGGCATATTGAATCCAGTTCATTTTACTTACCTCCCGGGATAGCACTTATTGGTTAACGTCTATTTTATCTCTAATACTACAGCTTTACCATCTGTAATTGCTCAACTATTTTAATTATTATTTCTTTGTGCTATAGTATGAAACGCTATTTTAGATAAGGAGGAACTATATTGAAGTTAATTTTAAAACGTATTCTTGAATCTTTTGTACTTATTGCCATTTCAGCAGCTCTATGGCAATTCATTCTTTTTCCGGTTGCAGATACTGTAAATACAAAATCACCTATGTCTTTACCACAGAATATTTATATTATTTTCGGCATTGGCGTTTTGGTTTTCCTAATTAACTGGTATTCCAAAAAGCAAGGTTATTTAAACTGGCGGATAGCATTGTCAGATTCATCTACAAAAAAATGGATTCTATTCGGTCTGGTATCTACAGTTATTCTTCATTTTTTGTCTACATTTGTAGGATATATAGAGGGTATCCCTTACCTGGTTCTTAGCAATGATTCCCATGGTTACTATATGTCTATCGATTTAATGACAACTTTGCTATTAGCTCCCCTTGCTGAGGAACTGGTCTTCCGAAAAATTTTAATTGAAGTAATCTTTCCCAAAAATTTAAAAGTCAGTCTATTAATTACAGGAATTCTATTTACAGCTTTTCATTTCCCCATGTCAGCAGGAGAATGGGTTAATCAAATTGGAGCAACTATCGTTCTTTCAATTATTTATTATAAAACCAGAAAAGTAGAAGTCGGAATTATAGTTCACTCTATAATGAACCTATTCATTGCATCTCTCATGCTATGGACTATGTATAAGTAGTCTATTATAAATGTACAGAAGGCTATATCATGCTATCTGTATTGTTTAAACAGCTTACTTTTGGAATTCCATTTATAAAAAAGCCCGAACACTGTTAAAAAAGTCCCCCGAATGTTTAGAAAAGGATTCTATGCATCCGGGGGTTATTGTCTTTAAACAGAAAGTCAATTTACAATTGTAGTTCCTATTGCAAGACTAACTTTCAATTTAATAAAAAGAGTCTATTCTATAATATAAGCTACTACCCCATGAGAATAGTTCAGAGGAACCCATGCATCAGAAGGAGTAAAAAAATGATCTGATTGAAATACTACATTAATAATCTTCCCTGATAACGTACCATAGCGCTTAATAAAGTCAGAATCTACTGCGAAGGTCAATGCATCTGCCCAAACATAGCTTCCAGGTTCGCCTTCTTGATGCATAAATACTTTTTCTGGCTTTGTAAATTGAACTATTCCAAACCGTATCTTTTCAAATTCCGGTGAATTTCTTAAATTTCCATCAATTAAGTCCTGATCATGTCCTGCATTTCTCCATTCTAAATTCGTCCATATTTTCATCTTTCCCTGTATTACTGTATACCCCTTATTCCTCGCCTCCTGGATCTTGCCCTGCCTTGCCGCTTCTGCCATGGCTTGCTCTTGAGCCTGGTCTCTCTTGCCGTCTTCTCCCAGATACTTTCCGTCAATCTCTTGATTTCTTGCCATGGAGCCATCTCCCAAGAGATAGTAGTCCTCTATCCATTGATTTTTTGCCATGGTGCCATTGGGTAAAAGATAGTACCAACTTCCCTGCTGTTCCACCCACTCCTGTTTTGCCATGGAGCCTGTCGGCTTAAAGTAGTACCATTCTCCATCAATTTCCGCCCACTGGTTTCTATAAAAATGTTTTCCTACCCGATAGCGCCATAGGCTTCCGGTTTTTACCCAAGTGCCGGCAAAGCTGATTCCGGAAAATAAAGTGGCTAATAAAATGCTGAGCCACGCCATACTTAAAAATCTTTTTTTCACTTTCCCCTCCATTTTCTCTATTTAAGAGTATGTTCTAAGAAGCGTAACATTTGCCTGTTCCACAGCATTCATGACAGGGTAGATTTCTTCCATATCGGCAGTCCTAGGGATATACCAACTCTTCTGCGCAAAATAATCCGTTAGAGCCTGGTCTTTGAAAATGTAACCGTGCCGGGCATACATTTCATTGATAATCATTTGGGTGATGCTTCTCTCTCCGGGGAACATGCTGTTCGGATATCGGGCTTGGAAATTTGACACATCCGCAGTACTCAACAAACGACTTGCACTTTCTGCATAAAGGTATTCTCCTGTAGCAGGATTTTGCACAGCTGCATTGCCTCCCTCTGCACCGGACTGTACGTTGGCACCGGGCTGAGCATTGGCATCGGCCTGAGTGTTTGCATCAGCCTGCATTTCCATAGAAACAGTTGACTGCTCCATATTGCTTTCCTTCTCATTTTCTGCCAATGAAACTTGCTCTGAACCTTTTTCTTTATTTGGGTCTGTAGCATCAGAAGCTTTCTTTTCATCCTCTTTTGTTAAGCCGGATACTTTATAGCTTCCGCCTTTAAGAGAAAGGGGAATAGCTAAATTCTTTACACTTTCTTCTGAAAAATCCCAACGATACTGTACCGTATCTCCATTTTTCAAATCCGTAGTTTGGCTAAAATCCGGTAGCATAATGATATTTTTGGCATAGTCAACGGCCCCAGGATAAAGAAGGGGAAGAAAGCCTTCCTCCGCTTCTTTGGAGTAGCGAATGTTCTCCTTCTCTTTTTCCAAGAGAGCATCCCAATCAATTTCAGCCTCTAAAGTTCCCTGCCCATCAGCTCCTACGGATTGAATTTTTAGGTAAGCGTTTAAATCAATCCCATTATTTTTCGGACGAAGTAGTAGAAATCCACCTCCTGCTATCACTGCTAAAGCAAAAATTACCAGCCCTGGTATATACTGTCCCGGTTTAGTTTCGGTATTACTCGGTTCAACTTTTGGGGATGAAGCTTCGGGGAAAATCTGCTCTTCTTCAGGAGAAGCGTTTTCGATATTTTTATTTTCATTGAATTGTTCCGTCATAAGGCACTCCTTCTTTCCATGAAAAGCACTTTAATAGGGATATTTTTTCACGAAATTATCCCAGCCCATCTTTAACGCATCCGGGGCAGGAATATAATCAATATATCCTTTATCCAAGTAAGCAGCATACAAAGCGGCATCCGTGGTAACCGGTTCATCATGCCTTACATCATCGTCAGTATACGTATAAGTAGCTATTTCTATTGAATCAATTTTTGAGCCATTATAGTAGTAATAATACATACGATTCAGTCCTGTTTCATAATCGTCAGCATTTCCACGGAACCATAAACCTCCAAATAAACCGGGATAGTTTCTATTCTTACTATATCCGGCATAAGCTGTACCGGAATAAACACTCATATTCCCTTCTATTTTTCGTACACCATTTTCCGTCGCTCTATAAAAGCAAGTAGCGCTATAGCTGGATCCATTCTGGTTACCAACCAGTAATTCCGGAACTCCGTCATTGGTAATGTCATATAAAGCAATAATCGCACTAGCCCAATCAAATATATCCACATCATTACGGTAACGTTCATTCTTTACAAACTCATAGAACTGCTCTTTCCACGTTCCCTTATTGGTACTTGCGTTATTCACCGCTTCTGTTGCTGCCGGTGTTGCCGGGGCTTCCGTTTCTGCGGGTACAGCTTCTGTCTGTGGAGCGCTCTCTATGGCCTGTCCACCTCCATTTGCTTCAGTTCCTTCTCCCGCCTGTTCGGCTACTTCCTCTTGCAGTGCCTGAGCCATACTTTCCATCTTGCTCTTTTCTTCCGCACTTGCTTCCGCCATGTTTTGAACAGTGAAAGTCAATCCCTGCCCTCCTGCATTTTCCGATACAAGGCAGGAGCGATATTGCTCTTCCGGAAAGCTTTCGCTGATAAATTTGAGTAGAATGCGATAAGCCAGTGCCTCCTTTTTCACGGAAAGGATTTCCATATTTTTTACTTCTCCGGTGGATGGGCTTCCCTGCTCCAAATTTTCTAAAATGCTAAGCAATAGAGAATCCGGAAGACTTTCCAGAAGAATGTCGGAATCATCCCCTTCCTTTAAAATCTGTCCTTGCAGGAAGAACAGAGCTTCGTTATAGGATAAGGCTATATTTTTTACAGAAGCAGTCACAGCTTGATTTATGCTGTTCTTCTGTTCTTTTGCAGTATTTTCTGAGGAAGCAGTAGATTTCTCAGGCTGATTTTCAGGCTTCTGAGACTCATCCACGGTATCCTGAACATCCTCAAACTTGCTGTTTTTCCCGTTGCTGAGAAGGATATGGGACTTGCTCTTTTTCAGTCCTTCCCAAAGCTTCAAGTATTCCTGTTCCTTGACTTCTTTGCCATGCAGTATAAACTGACCGGAATTGTTTTCCGGACTTTCCGCTTTATTTTCTTCAGAGTTTTCTTTCTTAATATCTGCACTGCCTTCTTCAGCAGTTCCCCCTGCATTTTCTCCCACGTCTTCACCGCCAAAGGCTTCATAGGAGTGGCTGGCAATTTCCTCAAAGCTTAGGGGAAGACTGCCGTTATTCAAACGGTAAAGCCGCTCCAGCATTTGCTCGTCATATTCTTCCCGATAGAGATAAAGCGTTTTTTCTCCTTGAATTTGAAACAGGGTATAGTTCACACCGCCACCTGCGAAAACATCCAGACTGTCCATGGTGCAAAGGGGCTCAAGTCTTCCCCCTGTAAAGCTGTACACCTGTAAATCTGCCTGACTTACCCTGCCGTCTTCCTTACCGCTGTTTCCCTCTATGTAAAGTAGCTCCGGGGTATCGTCACCGAAAATATCCCAAAGCAAGACTGTTTTCCCCTCTTTCTGCTCTGCTTCTTCCCCTGCATCCTCTGTATACTGTCCGCTGTACTGCCAAACATACGAAGAAATGGCCTCCTCCTTTTCTTCCAAGTGGGCAAGATAGGAACCATAGGCTCTACTATAATCCGAAGAAAATGCTTCCTCTTTCCCTACGGCATTAGACTTTCTCTGTAAGAACATGAGAAAAAGAAGCAATATCGCCATAAACAACACGAAAAATGGCAAATACTGCATGAGTTTGTAACGAGAAGTCTCGGTGGCTCCACCCCTTTCTCGTTGCTCATTTGATAAATTGGAAGAGTTCATCATTTTCCCCCTCTAATTCCGAGTAAATCGGCTTCTTTGAAGCTTTAAGTTTTACTCTATCTTTTTACCACAATACCAGCGGTAGCAAAAAAGCCACCGCCGGTATCAGTTCCCCGGTAAATCTTATCTCTTTACCGGCTTTCCATTTACAGTCCACCGACCTTCACTATCTAATTGATAACCGTCTTTTTGTTCATTACGATAAAGTCTTCCCTGGTTTGCTCCTCCTTCTTCCAAATAGTAACAATAGCCGTCAATCCACTGCCAGCCTGTTACCATTCTTCCTTTCCAACCGTCGGAAGTTGGGAAGAGATAGTATTTGCTACCGTTTAACTCTATCCATCCTGTTGCCATATAGCCGGAATCCAGGAAGTAATACCAATAGGTCTTACCATTGTAATCTTCATTTCCCCAGTTGTTCTTGGGATAGCTTCCGTCTGCTTTTTTATACCACCAGCCGGTTCCGTCCTGCATCCATTGTCCGCCTGCTAAAGAACGCTCAACACCCAGAACCTGTCCTACATTTCCACCGCTAACGCTGGGCTTTCCGAAGCCACCGGAGGAGCTTCCGCCACCTCCACCGCCGCCGGAAGAACCGCTACCGGAGGAACTGCCGGAGAAACTGCTTCCGCCACCGGAAGATCCACTTCCTCCGCCTGAAGGCTTACTACTGCCGGAACTGCTACCTCCGCCTGAGGAACCACCGGAAGTGCTACCGGAGGAGCCGCTTGAAGAACTGCCACTATTGCCACCGGTTTGTGCCTTCTTTTTATACTGCGCCGTAATAGTTATATTTCCCTGCACATTTCTTGCATCCTTATCCCAGCCGGTAAATTCATAGCCCTGCACAAGAGGTGCTGAAGGATAGCTTGCATTTTCTCCTTTTTCTACTCGCTGGGTAGATAAGTTTTCTCCGTTCATCCCCTTAAATATAACATTATAATACACTGCCGCAGGGTATCTGTCCAAGTAGAATCTTTGCGCGTCATGTCCGTGCCAAAGATACTGCTGAACATTGGTACCATTAGCCGTCAAACCGCCGGTAATGTCCACCACTTTTCCGGAGCCCTTATTCACAAAACGATAGGTTCCGTCTCCATTGGCCACCACATACCATTGTTCACTGGGCTTACCATGCTTCTCCCAGGTTAAAATGTTGACACGGTCACTAAGACCATCTGCCACCACGTCCAAGTACTGATTATTGTACTGATTCTTTACCAAAAAGCTACCATCAGCCTGCTTTTCCAAGTTCCAAACTGCCGTAGCATCCGGCGTTGTCTTGTTGTAATCCCAAAGAAGTACGTTGGTTCCCAACTTTGTGGGATTGCCTTTTTCCACAACTACCGCTTTATCCGGTGAAAGCTTGGAGCGGAGCACATAGCCTGCACTCTTTACTTCCGAAGCACTCTTTTCATTCACCTTTGGTTTATTATATTTCACCAGATTAAAACGCTGAGCATAAGATCCGTTCGGTTCATATTGTCGAACATTCGTGCCATCTGTTATTCCTGCATTATCCACATCCACTCTAAATCCGGAACACTTTGGAATAAGCTGATAGCCGTTTCCATCATCGCTCTTTACAATATAAAAACGTTGATTAGCATTGGTTCCTGTTTCATTCCATACCTGAATATTCGGTCCGTTACCCGCTGCTCCGGGACCTCCATTCACATCTAAAATCGTTCCCCCCTTAGAGCGAATAATGAAGCTATCATCCTCCGACTGTCTTTCCAAATGCCAATAATAAGGCGTATCTCCCCAAGTGTAATAATCTCTAAGGAAAACATTTTGCCCGCTCTGACCATTCCCGCCATAAGCAAGACATCTTCCTTCCGATAATAATGAAGTAATCAGATAATCGCCATCGGCAATATCATCGTCACTGCCATTTACCGGGAGAGGTAAGTGATCCGGCTTGGGTGGTGGTGTAGGCTGATTATAGAGATAGATATAACCTTGGAAGCCGGGTACATTTTCCATTCTGTCATACCGGAAGCTATATGACCATCTGGACCCTTTACCGGCAGTACCATAGCTGGAACTTGAAGTATATACCACGCCATTTTCTACCTTTTCTACCACGGCAACATGGCCATAGATATAGACACTATTTCCCCACCAACAAGCAATCGCTCCTGGACGTGGTTCACTTCCGGTAGGAAAAGTCTTTGTTCTTTGATTGTTTCCCCACCAGTCTCTTGCATTACCATAAAAATTAGGCTTGTATCCAAGAATCTCATAAGCTCTGCCAAAGGCATACCATGTACAATTCCATCCCGGTTCCGGAAAGGGATTGTCATAGCCATAGAATCTACCCCCTGTTCCCGGATTTGTCGTCCTCGGCACATATCCCACCGACCTAAACCCGGAATATCCGAACAAAGACGCGGTCTCTGCTACGGGAGCTTCTTCAATGCCTTCCTCTTCCGTCTCCTTAAAGCCGCTTTTCAGCTTGCTCAGATCCACGATGGAATAGGTATTTTCTTCTTTTGCTACAGATCCTTCTGCTACTTCTTTTTCCTTTACTTCATTCTCTACTCCCTTTCTCGAAATTTCTTTGTCTTCCGCTTCTTCCTTTCCTTTTACTTCTTCTTTTCCTTCTGATGCTTGCTTTGTTTCTTCCGGCACTTGTGCTTCTTTGGCGCCTTCTGCCTTTCCCTCTTTCTTTTCCAAAGAGTCGGCTGAGTATGCCGCACTTTCTTCCGCCGACTTTGTCTCGGTTGTTTCCTTCACAATGGTTTCAGATGCTGCATTTTTCTGCTCCGCATACGCCGGAACAGTAGCGCTTCCTACCATAGCCAAGGAAACAAAAAAGGCAAGGATTTGTTTCTGTCTTCTTCTCATGCATAACCTCCTTATCCTGCATTTGAAAACAAGCGTTTTTCCTATTCACGTAGTAGTGTTCAAGCCATCAGCACATCCTAGATAAACTACATCCTGACGGATGAACTTTGGTCGCAAGGCCAGCCTACCGGTATGCCTCGGAGAATCTACTCGCTGGTGTTGCTTTGGTTCTAGCAAAAAATTCGCAGGAATACACTTCCCTTTTCTTACACTTACAGGGGGTGTAAGTTTGGTGTAAGTGGAAAAAAGGCGCAAAAACAGGCGCAAATTCCGGAAAATTCATTTTCCAAAATCTGCGCCATAGACATTTTCAAAACTCTTTTAAAGTATCTTTTATAGATGTGCCGCCAGTAAGAAAAAGAAAAAAATCAGTAAAGCATAGAGAAGAAAGTAGGCTCTATGCATTCGCATAAGAGGGAAAATGCTGCGAACCCGATCTTTCAGGAAAGAAAGCAACCATACCACCAGCACAACAACATTTACCCCGTGTACCAAAAAGGTGCCCGGTCCCGCTTTAAAGCAAAGAATGGCATAGAGGGTGCTTAGCACGAAAACGATGGGAAAAATAATGATAAAGGAACCGGCGCATTCCGCATTGAACTCCACGGCAAAGGGAGAACAGGAGGAAAACCACAGGAAGCCGTAGATGAAAAAGAGCGCTACGGCGAAACCCGGGGATAAAAGTAACGTCCCCTCTCCTCCGTGCATATAGCCGTAAACCAAAACCAGGAGGATTCCTATCGCATTAAAGGTCATATTGAATATCATATGAAAGCTGTTGGCAATCACATGCAAACGATCCATTTTCTTGGTATCCGGATTCTCCTCGCTGGCGCAAAATGTATGCATGGGCTCCCTGGTAAAGAGAAAAAAGCTGTGCACAAAGGTTACCAGCATATTAAAGGCCAGGGAAATGTTGGCCACGGGGACAAAGTGTCCCTTTCCCACATAGCTTGCAAAGTCCGGAATGCTTCGTAGGAAAATGTAAAATGCCATAGAGGAAAAGGCCCCGAATAAGTTGCAACCTAAAGAGTAAATAATTAACTTGGGAGACAGGTCATAGCGCCCCATTCCGGGAATCACTCTCCGGCTATCTCCGTATTTTGCAATGTAGGGAATTTCTTTCAGCTTAACCTCCACTGCGGGGTTCCTTTGACAATAAAAAAATACCGCTATTGTCGTATCCACCAGTCCCAAAAAGAAGGGAGAAACTGCCAGCATAAAACTCAAAGCAAAAAAAGCGAGGGGAGAAAGCCGGATGCACTGCAAAAATATATCCAGGGTATTCATTTTCCCTAAATGCATTATGAAGAACACCAAGGCAATCACACCTACGGTAAAGAAAAAGCAATTTCTATTATCCAAGATTTTCTTCCCCAAGGGGTTCTCTGCCGTAAAGTCCGCTCCTCGGGGCTCCGGGAGAAGGGGGATGGGCTGCTCTGTTTTCCGCTTAGTTTGTCGAGATTGACTTAAGAGCATATCTATGGGCATACCAATGGACATATCTGTGGGGGAATGCATGGAAGAATTTATGGAAGAATTCATGGAAGAATCCATCGGAATATTCGTAGGAATATTCACAGGAGGCTCGATAACCCTATCCACTGATGCATCCATAGATGCCTCTTCGACAGCATTTTCCTCCGTAATCTCCCCGGGGCACATGCAGTTGTCCAGCCCATACTCTAAAAAGCGAAGGGCATAGCTTTCCAAGTCCTCATCTTCATTTTCAGAACCGGGAAAGCTAAGCTCTTCCCTTTTCAAAAACTGACGCAAATTTCGAAGGGTATAGGCTGCATCCTGTTGTTGAAAGCACTCTGTAAAGCAAAGAGACGCCGCAGTTTTTAATCCGCGATACCCTTTCCGCTTACCCTGTTTGATTTCGCTGATTCGAGTCTCGGTCATATTTCCTTCACGAACCTTATTAAAAATAGAACACATGGCCTTTTGGGTCACCCGTAATTCTTCGTTTATATAGCGGAAAATATCTCCTTGGCAGACGCTCCTCATAACCCAAAAACTCCTTCAGGGAAAAATCATTGCAATTTCAAGCTTATTTTCTTATACTGCGTATTCTTAGTCCTGCCTCGGGAATCCACTCTTTAGTGCCTCTTATGGCAGCTCAACAATTTGTATATATAATATCTTAAGAAATACTCGTATGTTGTCAATATCCTATGAAGATTTTCCCCCTTTCACGGTAAGAATTTTGTTTCATTCCTTCTCTTTTTCTTTATTTTCTTTAGGATTCTTTAAGGCTGAAAACATATTTTGCTCACAGTTTTCTTGTATCCTATACACAGTTACAGAAATGTAACTGAAGAAAAAAAGCTTTTCATACTCAACTCCGGGACCTTCTCCTGAAAATATGGTTTCGGAGTCCCCCCTTCAAAAAAAAGAAAGCGGCTGTGAGAAATCACAGCCGTTTTTCTTTTCTGCTTATTTTCAAACTTATTACCGCTTAATTTCGATACCCGACGCCCTTTACACGCAATTCCTATTAGCTTGAGGCTCTATCCGTCTTTTCTAGGAAACTAAGCTTTGTCTCTTTTTGTTCGGAAGAACGAGATTAAAAAGCATGATGCCGATATATAGAATCAGACATATTCCATTGATAAGGTTGGTATGAAAAACGAAGTAGTTTAAAATACAGGCTCCATAAGATAGAAAAACTAGAGCAAAGGAAAACTGATAGACTCTGTTATCCTTTAAAGATGTTTTTTCGTCCTTCATCCTTCTTTCCAGCTGAGCAGCTGCGCCTAGGCCAAAAATCATGGTACTGCAGAAATCTTTTGTAGCCTGCTCTTTACTAATCAGATAAACAATAAAGAAAGCTACAGCCACCCCGATGCTTAAAAAATCCCAAACACTAAGCTTCATACCTCCTCCTTTCATTAATAGCCTTTCACGGCTATCTTTACTTTCAAAGTTCATTTTCCATTGCTCCGCAAAGCTCTTTTGGAAAACCTTACACAGTGAAAATAAATCAGTGTTTTGAAAGAATATCTTTAGAAGGATTATATAATGCTAACTATTTCTTTTCATCTTACATTTCTATTAAGCGACAAAAAGTCGATGTAAAAAATCAAAATATAAAGAATTTTTCGGCAATATAGTTCAGAATTGAGGATAATCCCAATACTTGCGAAAGACCGGCGAAGTGAAGGACTGTAGAAATTAAAAAGCTAAAGCGACAGATGCAGTATAGGCATGAAAGAGAGCAATCTGAGCCCGCCGGTACTTGCGAAAAACAAAGGTACTGTAGTTTTTCGCTTAGTACCGCTGCAGGGCGAGGTTAGCGGGAGCGTGCTCGATTTCATGCCTATACTGCATCGGAGCGAGCCTCATCAATGAATACAGTCCTTCCCTTCGCAGAGGCGAGGCTAGTGAAATCGTGCCCCCAATTCAGACCTATATTGCTTATAAAATTTTTTGATTTTTTACATCGCTATCTTTTTGCTCTGCATCCGTCTCCTGCCGATGCTTCACCTTCTCCCACAAAGCCCGAAAAGCCGGTAGGGAGCTTTCAATGGTTTCAAAGGGAATACAGTAGGACAGGCGAAAATAGCCGGGTAAGCCGAAGCCGTCCGTGGGCACCATAATGATATGCTCTTCCTCCGCCATCTTCTGGAATGCCTCCGTATCCTCCAAGGGGGATTTCATGAGAAGATAAAAAGCTCCCTCCGGCGGCAGACAGGAAAATCCCATTTCCGTAAGCTCCGTATACAGAAGGCGACGATTTCTGTCATAAAATCCCACATCCACCTTCACTTCCAGACATTCGGAAATTACCTTTTGGAAGAGAGACGGGGCATTCACAAAGCCCAGGGTTCTGCCGGCAATCGTGGCAGCCCGCATCAGCTTTTCTCCGTCTTCCACGTCTTTTCCTATAGCCAGATAGCCGATTCTCTCTCCCGGGATGGAAAGGGTTTTGGAGAAAGAATAGAGGTAAATGCTGTTGTGATAAAGACCGGGCATATAGGGCACGGTTCTGTCGTCATAAACCAGCTCCCGATAGGGCTCATCGCAAATCAGGTAAATGGGGTGTCCAACCCTTTCCTCCGCCTCTCTCAGCATCTCCGCCAAGGCCTTCAGCTCTTCTTCCTTATACACCACACCGCTGGGGTTGTTGGGATTGTTTAAAATTACCGCCTTGGTTTTTCTGCGAATCAGCCGGTCTGCCATGCCGATATCCAGGGAAAAATTATCTTCCTTCACCGGTACCACGGTAAGCTTTCCCTTGTAGTGGGAAACGTAAGCATTGTACTCCGTAAAATAGGGGGCAAAGCAAAGCACCTCATCCTCTTCGTCCAGAAGACAACGCATCAAAATATTTAAGCCTCCTGCCGCTCCGGCACAAAGAAGAATCTGCTCCTTCTCATAGGGCAGTTCAAAACGTCTTGTCAGATGCCGTGCAATCTGTTCCCGTACCTCATCATAGCCGGCATTTTTCATATAGCCGTGAATCTCGTGGGGATCCTGATTTTCCAAAAGGCTGATAATGGCATTTTTCACTTCGTAGGGCACAGGAGCCACAGGATTTCCCAGACTAAAATCATAGACATTTTCCTTGCCGTACTTCTCGGCCATTTCCTGTCCCAGTTCAAACATCTTTCGAATGGCGGAATTTCCTTGTAAAAGGGGTTCCATCGTCTTTGCCAGTGCCATAATACCTCCCAAAGAGCATGCTCTTTTTCTTTACTGCGTTTCTTGATTTGCTTTGCAATACTTCTTTTGCCTTATTGCTTTTGACTTATTGCTTACTACTTTGTTGCATGTTCGCTTTTACTTGCTTATTCTAACGATAATTCTTGGATTTTTTACTTCTATTTATTTCTTTGACTTTGTTCCTGCCTGGCTCTCCTTCTTTTGCCTTTTCATTGCCGCTTCCTTTAAGGCCTTAAAGCTTTCTTCCTCGGAAACTGCATCCGGGTTGTTTCGAAGCATGGTTTTGGTCCACCAATGCATCTTTCCGCTTTCCGCATTACCGCCGTCTTCCAAAACCGCAAGCTCCTCCTCCATTCTCTCCTTATCCTTTAGCAAGCTTCTAAGAAGAGCGCCGGCGGATTCTTTTAAGTTCCCGGCAGATTCCTTCACACTGCTGGCTGCCTGCCCCACGGCGCCTTTGGCGGTATCCGCCGCCAGGCTTGCCGTCCCGATGGTACTGCTGGCCGCCTGACTCACCGTATTTTTGGCTAAAGACATTCCGGACTCCATCACATATTTCATGGCAGCCACATTGCCTTCATTTTGCTGTACGGCTCTAAGCTCTTCCGCTCCCTGCTCCCATTCCTGCTTGGCTTCGCCGATACGGTCATAAAGCTCTCCGATGGAGCGCCGCAGGTTCTGTATTTCCTCGGAATTTCTCGCCAGTCTTCCCAGACGCTCCCGAAGCTCCAGAGCCGCGATGACGGAGAATACCACGTCTTCAATGAACAGGGTATAGAGCATGGTGTCAATAATCACAAAGGTGAGATAGCTCCAATCCGCCGGAATGGAGGAAACAAATTTGTGCACCACCTGCATTAAAAAAATCGCCATCACTCCCCAGCCTATAGACGCAAAGAAGCAGATGTAACCGCGAAAATTCAAAGGATTCTGAGAATAATCCCACCAGCGCATATGAAAGATATGATTCATCAAAAGACCGGTAATCAGTTCCAAGCTCGTTCCGCCAAAAAATCCAAGCAAAAAAAGATAGAGGAGATGCCCCTCATGTCCATGAGCGAAGAAGACCAAAAGGCAGGATCCCACACCGTACAAGGGAATCCAAGGTCCATGGCAAAATCCTCTATTCTGTAAATGGCCGGATTTCAGAGAGCAGTAAGAAGACTCGAAGCACCAACCCAGGATGCAGTACAGCATAAAGAAGGTCAGCCACTGTAAAATTGTGTATCCTCTCATAAAAACTCCCTTGCTCTAAAAATCATTTTTAGCTATTTTATCGCAGTTTTTCATTATTGTCGAGTTTTTTGGCGTTTTTCAAAATATATGTTCTGAAATACAGCTCTTAAGCGCTATCTGCAAAAGTGTAGGTTTCGGGATTTATGTCATAAGCTATATAATCCAAGCTTTGAGCATGGAAATCTCTTAGAAAGCCGGAATTTAATCCTAAATCTTAGATTTACCATCTTTTCTTGCAAAGACTGTAGAGGGATTTCCTTCCCAAAAGAACGCAAACTGCCACGGAAAATCCCAGCAAAAACAGGAAGAAAAGAATCTGAACCGACAAAGCTCTCTCATGATGTAGGAAATAGCTGTAGCCTCCTATTTTCAAGAACAAATCCCGGAAGGGGCGATGGAACAGATAAATCACCAAAGAATACTTTCCCCAAAGAGAAAGCTGCTTTTCCAATATTGTCTTCCGAAAAGGACTTTTCCCGGGAAAAGATAGCATCCAATAGAAAAAATAGGAAATGCCCAAAGCAAATGGAATGTAAAAAATGCGAAGCAGGATGGGAAAACTTTGAAAAAAGGGAAGAATCTCCTCTTTACTCACCCTCCTGTACCAGACTCCATAGAAAATGCGAGTATAGTTTTTTAAAGCGGGAAAAAACAGGAGAAAGAAGAAAAAGCAAGCCCCGGCCATAAGGGCAAGGTCTGTTCTTTTTTTCTTCCAAGAAAAAGAGCTTTGGAAAGTGAGCATTCCAAAATAGAAAAAGGGCGCAAAACCGAAGACTCGATCCAGCGCCAGGAAATCCACCAGTCTTCGGTTTTGGTCCAGATATCCTGCAAACAAGGAAAGAAGAATCAGAAGGAGAAGATAGTATTTTTCTGTCCTATCCTCCGGATTTCCCCCCTTCCCGATATAGACCTTGTTTCTCTTGAAAAAGCAAAGAGGAAGGCAGGCGAACTGCCAGAAGAAAAGTCCCAAAAGATACCAGGGAGTAGAGGATTCATGGAGATAATCCGGAAAGCTCCCCTGCCCCCCGTAGCAAAAAACATCAAAGGGATACAGCAAGGTTTTTAAGAAAAAATAGCAGAGAAAATAATACAGTAAGTTCGAAAAAAGAGAGGAAGCTGCTCTTCCTCTCTTTACAAAGCTTTGTTGGAAAAAATATCCGGACAGGAAGATAAAGGCAGGCATATGAAAACTGTATATCCCGTAAAAGCTCCGAGAAAACAGCGCCATGTCGCTATCTTTTATCGGCAGGAGAAAATGTCCAAGCACCACAAGGAAGATTAAAAAGCCCTTGTATCGGTCCAATTCCTCAACTCTCTCCCCTGCCATACTGTCCTTTCTTTTACTGCGAACATAAGTGCTTTTGTTACTGCTATTTACAGTGCTACTACTCCGCTCTCTCTGCTATTCCGAATACCGCTCTATCCTTTAAGCAAAAATCGGTGCTACCGCCTTTGCATACTTCTCTTTTACCGCCTTGGCCTCTTCCTTATTCTTTCCTAAGGTGGTGTAGTAAGCCTTAATCTTCGGCTCTGTTCCGGAGGGGCGCACAATAATGCTGGATCCATCCTCCAAGTGGTAAATCAAAACATTTGCCTTAGGAAGCCCTGTCTTCTCCGTATCCAGATAATCCACACATTCCTTTACCTTGCTGCCGGCAAAATCCTTAGGGCTGTCCTTTCTTAAGGAATCCATAATGCCCTGCATCTTATCCATGCCGGAAAGCCCCGGGAAGGAGAAGCTGTCCACAGAGTTCAAGTAGTATCCATGTTGCGCATAAATCTGCTCCAAACGCTCCTTAATGGAAGAGCCGTTTTTCCGGTAATAAGCTGCCATCTCGCAAATCAGCATGGAAGCTACCACCGCATCCTTATCCCGCACTGCGGTTCCGGACAGGTAGCCATAGCTTTCCTCGAAGCCGAAAATGAAGCGATTTTCCTCTCCCTTTTCCTCCAAAAGCTTGATCTGCTCTCCGATCCACTTAAATCCGGTAAGGGTATGGCGAAGCTCGATGCCGTAATACTCTGCCACCTTATCCGCAAGGGGGGTACTCACAATAGACTTTACCGCCACCGGTCTTTCCGGAAGGGTACCTTCCTCCTTACGGCCTTTCGCAATGTAATCTAAGAGTAAAACCCCCATTTCATTTCCGGACACCAGCTCATAGCTTCCGTCCTGACAACGCATGGCGATACCCACACGGTCTGCATCCGGGTCTGTGGCCAGCATCAGGTCTGCATTTTTCTCCTTTGCCAAGGCAAGTCCCTTCTCCAAAGCTGCGAAAATCTCAGGATTTGGGTAGGGGCAGGTGGTGAAATAGCCGTTAGGATACTCCTGTTCCGGCACAATGCTGACGTCCTCGATTCCCATTTCCTTGAAAATGCGGGTTACCGGCTCTAAACCGGTTCCGTTCAGGGGAGAATATACCAGAGTCAGTCCTGCATCCTTGCAAAGTCCCGGATGTACCTGCTGAGACAGCACATATTTATAGAAGGCTTCCTTGCAATCCTCCCCTACAAAACGAATCAGCCCTTCATCCACCGCCTTGGCAAACTCCATGGTCTTATAGCCGGTGAGCACATCGGTTTCCTGAATCTTTTTATAAACCTTTCCTGCGGCTTCGTCCGTCATCTGGCATCCGTCACTGCCGTAGGCCTTATAGCCGTTGTACTCTGCAGGGTTGTGGGAAGCAGTCAGCATAATGCCCGCACTGCAATGATAGTATCTGGTAGCAAAGGACAGCGCAGGCACCGGCATCAAAGCATCATACATCCGGACGGTAATGCCATTTGCCGCCAAAACCTTCGCCGCTTCCTTGGCAAAAGTCCAGCCCTTTAAACGGGAGTCATAGCTGATGGCTACCAGCTTTTCCAACTTCTCCTCTAATATGTATCTGGCCAAGCCCTCTGTAGCCTGACGCACCACGAAAAGATTCATTCTGTTGGTGCCCGCTCCTAGCGTTCCTCGGATTCCTGCGGTACCGAACTCCAAAGCTCTTGCAAAATGCTCTTTGATTTCTTCCTCCTGCCCTGCAATGCATTGCAGCTCTCTCTTTAAATCAAAATCCTCTAACTCCGCTGCCATCCAGCGCTGATACTCTTTTTGATAATCCTGCATCTTCTTCGTCCTTTCTGCATTCTGCTTTTTTTATTGCTCTACTTTACCATGGAAGACGGAGAAGAGGCAAGAATATCGTATAGAAATGATGGAGCCAAATGATATAGCCCAAAGGTATAGAAATGATAGTATCCTAAAATCTTTCTCCATAGGATGTCTCTCCATAAAATATCTTTTTATAAAAATCTCTCATTCTTCCATAAAAACTGTTTATAAAAAAGCAGTATACAAAAAATCATTCTTCTATTGTTAGTTAACGCTAACTAATGTATCATAATAACGAACATTTTCATATCATTTAATGATTTTATATAGTTTCTACTAATAGTTTCTACTAAAAGCACCTGCCAATAGTATTTACTAATAGTTCTTACTAACATCTTTAGGAGGCCTCCATGAACGTTTACAAAAAAGTATTTCACTACGTTCCGGAAAAAATCGTGCCGGGAATTCTTTCTATCCTGACTTCCCTTCTTTCCGGAGTGATTCTGGTCTACGCCTATATGCTCCTCTACTTCTTTCTGGAAAATCTCATCCTTTTCCGAGATGAAGGGCAAAGCTACGCCATGAGTCTGAAAATTGTTCTTGCCCTTACCCTGGCAGGACTTTGCTATCTCTTTTCCGGCGTCTTATCCCACATCTTTGCCTTCCGCCTGGAGACGAATCTCCGGAAGAAAGGGATTGAAGGATTGGCGTCCGCTTCATTTCGTTTTTATGACCTGCATTCCTCCGGCTATATTCGGAAAACCATCGACAGCAATGCGGAGAAAACCCATCAGGCAGTGGCCCACATGATTCCGGACAGTGCTCAGGCCTTTCTTGTGCCCCTCCTTACCCTGGCTCTCGGCTTCTTTGTGAGTCTTCGGGTAGGGGTAATTCTCCTGCTTCTGGTTCTCGTTAGCGGCTTCTTCCTCCAGAAAATGATGGGCGGCAGTCAATTTATGAAGTTGTATCAGGAATCCTTAAACCATCTCAGCGGGGAAACCGTGGAGTATGTTCGGGGTATTCAAGTCGTAAAGCTCTTCGGAAACCGCTTGCAAAGCTTCAAAGCCATGAAAGAAGCCATTGAAAGCTATGCCAAATACGCCTATGAATACAGTTTAAGCTGTAAAACGCCCTATGTTCTCTACCAATGGATCTTTTTAGGCTTAATTCCGATTCTTTCGATTCCCCTGTCCTTTCTCCTGGTAAAAGAACCTCAACCCGAAAAACTGATCATCGATTTGATTATGATTTTCTTTTTGGACGGCGTCATCATGGTGGCTTTCATGAAAATCATGTGGTCCGGCATGTACATTTTCAACGCAAGCTTTGCCATCGACGAAATGGAAAAGCTCTACAAGGCAATGCAGGAAGACAGCCTCCAATACGGTAAGGAAGAAAATTTTCCCAATTACAGCATGGAGTTCCAAAATGTAGATTTCTCCTACGGAGATAAGAAAGTTTTAGAAGGGCTTTCCTTCCGTTTGGAAGAAGGAAAAAGCTATGCCCTTGTGGGGCACTCCGGTTCGGGAAAATCCACCATTGCAAAGCTTTTCTCCGGCTTCTATAAAGCGGATAAAGGACAAATTCGAATCGGGGATCTCCCCATTGAAAGCTACAGCAAAAATGCCCTTTGTAAGGCCATCTCCTTCGTTTTCCAGGACAGCAAGCTCTTTCATAAGACGATTTATGAAAATGTGCTGTTAGGAAAACCCGGTGCTACTCCGGAAGAAGTTCATCACGCTTTGGAACTGGCGGGTTGCAGGGAAATTCTGGAACGTTTTCCCGAGAAGGAAAATACCTTAATCGGCGCAAAAGGCGTTTACCTCTCCGGCGGAGAAAAGCAAAGAATCGCCATTGCTAGAGCGATCTTGAAAAATGCTCCCATCGTGATTCTGGACGAAGCCAGTGCCTCCATCGACGCGGATCAGGAGTATGCCCTGCAAAATGCCTTTAAGAATCTGATTCAAGGGAAAACCGTGATTATGATTGCCCACCGTCTTTCCAGTATTCAGGGCCTGCATGAAATCCTGGTTTTGGAAGAGGGAAAGATCCTGGAACGGGGAAGCAGTAAGGAGCTTTTACAAAAAGACAGTCGCTATAAAAAGCTCTGGGAACTGTATCAAACTACGGAAGATTGGAGGATAAACAAATGATGAATTGGTTCAAAAAACAGTTCTCCCTTACGGAGCAGGGCGCGAAAAACCTGCAAAAAGCTAGTCTCTACTGCTTTCTTACCTATTGCATCAACATGGGGCCCGTTATGCTCTTACTCT
>NZ_CAUTEG010000008.1:0-41679 GCF_963537195.1 Oribacterium sinus
TGCTGATTTCTTCGATTTGGCAGGATCTGCTTTCCGCAAGCTTTCCAAGATCCACACGGTTTTCCGGATAGATACCGTCCCCTGTCACCGTGAAGACTCTGTCCTTATCTACATCCTGTAGAATGGCATCCACCACTCTCTGAACCTCCTGCTCCCACTGCTCTTCCCCTTCCAAAAGCGCCTTGGTTTCCACAAAAACGTTCTTGCATCTTTGAGAAAGCCACAGCTCTTCCAGCTGAAGTCGTGTGTGAGGATTTACACTACCTACCACAGCCAAAACCTTGTTTTTCTCCTTCTTTTCTGTGGGAGGAATTCTCTTTCTCACAAGACTTGCGGTAAATACACCGGGATCCACTGCCAAGACCTTTAGCTTGGAGGTTTCCACCGCATCTGCAATCAAATCAATGTCTTCCTGGCTTACACAGTCCACCACAATAATACGATTGCCCTCATCCGCCAGCTTCTTCATGCAATCCGCAAGATAATGCTTTCCGTGCAGTAAATCCTTCATCAAAATAGAGGCAATGGGGTATTTGCTCTGCTTTCGGAACAGCTCAGCCACCTCAGGATTATTCACCGGCGTTTTCGGATCAATGGCAATGTCCGTCTTATGAAGCGGAAGCCCCTCCACCAACATATAGCCTCCGAGAACAATACGGGAGGAGGTGGGGAAGCAAGCCACCACAATAGCCACATAATCTTCTCCAAGGGATTCCAGCATGGCATCCACTTCCGCCCCCAGGTTTCCTCGCAAAGTACTGTCAATTCGTTTGCCGTAAACCTTGGTATCTTCGTTCTTCAATAGATTACAAACATTGGAAACTCTTCTATACGCCAGATCCTGATCAATCCCTCTACTGTCCGTAGGATATAAAACGCAGTCACACTGCTCCAGCATAGACAGCTCTAAACGCTCAGCATTCAAAACCGTATAGGCGCTGTAATTCATCTTTTTCAGTAAAACTCCCGTGGCATTTGCTCCGGTTAAATCATCCGCGATGACAATACACTTTGGCATTCTTCTCCTCCGATTGTTGATCTATTTAAATGTGTTAGTATGTGCTAATTGTTGTTAATACACGTTTATTACATGTTCTATTTTGTTTATTCTAGATACAATATAAACACACTTCACTTTATAGTCAATGAAATGCACAGAGAAATAAACAATTTTGTAGAATTAGAATAAAAGAAATCGGAGGTTTTGTTGAAAATCCTATCCTTATATAGAGGATTAATTTACAAAACTATAGATTAGAGAACTTCCTTCAATGAATTTTTTTCACACAAAAAACCGTACAATCTGTACGGTTTTTTACTATACTTTAAGTTCACTTAGGAAAAGGAAAAAGAAAGCACTTCTTCCTTCAATGGAATGGATGGAGCCGCGCCGAATCTGGAAATTGCTATGCCTGCAGCTCTGGCTGCCAGATCCATTGCTTTCGGAACCGTTTCTCCATTTAAGATGCCTGCGATAAAATATCCGGTAAATGTATCTCCTGCCGCTGTGGTATCTACAACCTCGGATTTATAAGCTCTTTGACGATAAATACTTTCCCCATCAAAATACAGAGAGCCTTCTCCTCCAAGGGTTAAAATAATTTTTGCAGTAGGATATTGCCGATGTAAGGCCCGAATTACCTCTTCACTATCCTTCGTGCTACTCTGCAAGCCTAAAATCTGTTCCGCTTCCACCTCATTTAAAAGAAAATAATCCACATATTCCAAAGGTAAAGCTAAGATTGCTTCATTCATAGGAGAAGGATTCAGCACAATCTTTAAGCCTTTTTCATGGGCCAGCTTCATAATGCTCTCCAACTCGTTAATTTCATTTTGCAACAGCAAGAAATCTCCTGTAGAAAAATGACGAATAGTATCCTCCACCTGCTCCTTAGTGATTTTATGATTTGCACCGCTATAGAGAATAATACAATTATCACCCTCTTTATCCTTTTGAATAATCGCCGTTCCTGTTTGTACGCTATCCAAAGACTGCACATAGTCTATATTCACTCCTGATTCCTGAAGCAGTTTTAGGAGAAATTCTCCGTCCTTTCCTACAGCTCCGGCATGAATAGTAGCAACACCGGCTCTTCCCAAAGCCAGAGACTGATTTAAGCCTTTGCCTCCCGGGAAAATGTTTAAGGCATCAGAGGAAATCGTTTCTCCTTTTTGAACAAAATGGTCCAGACTGTAAACATAGTCTATGTTTAAAGAACCAAAATTTAAAACCTTCATAGCTTCTCCCGTTATGCTTCCTTTGTCAGCCAACGTGCAAGATTTTGGAACAAGCGGTTGTAATCCTTCCACTCACAGAATTCAGGTGGTGCCCAGTGGGGAGCACAGTCCGTGGTAAACACAGCGGATCTTCCCTTACCGTATTCTCCCAAAGCGATAAAGGGATCATCACATACTGTTGCTAAAAGTTCTGCCTCGGGTTTTAAGATAGTCTTGTTGTAACCTAAAACTCTTGGCCAGGTCTTTTCTAATCCCTCAAAGATAGCATGTTCCTTCACAGAAACAGGACGAACCCCTTCACAATGCTCCATACGGTCATCTGTAGCAAGTACCTGTACCGGTAAAACCTCCTGTACGGCAGTGTCCTGCCACTTTCCCTTTGCATCCACACCGGAGAAAGTCAAATATCCTCCTACCATCAGGAGAGCACCTCCATCCAAGACATAGTCTCGAAGTAAGTTACAGCGATTTGGCATGATTTCACTGCGGGTAAAGGTTGCTCCGGGCAAAAGCAGGGTATTGGCTCCGATATCCGATAAAATAATCAAATCATACTGCTTTAATTCTTCCAAGCTGAAAGGAAATTCTTCTGTTGCCAAATGATTTGGAAGAAATGTAAACTCATATCCCCCCTCTTCAAAAGCTCTCTTAATATACTTCTCTCCTGTCTCGTAAACGGAAGTATAAAAGCTGTCAAAGCCTTTCACATGAGTGGTATAACTCATCCATGATTCACCTGCCAATAAAACTTTTTTTGCCATGTTCTTACTCTCCTTTTCATTCACTATTTGTTCTTAAAACTTTCACATTCCTTTTAATAGCACTGTTTAATAGATATTAAGCACTGTATTAAGCCTGACAAAAGTCCAAAATAAGCTCCGCATAAATCAAGATAGACTGCAAGTAAGCCTCTAAATCCAGCCATTCATCCACAGCATGACACTGGGCTAGATTTCCCGGTCCAAACTGTATCGTAGGACAGTCGGCAATATTTCTCCATAAGCGAGAATCACAGCCTGCAGGAGATCCTACAACCTTAACAGCCTTTCCTCTAGCCTCGGAATAAGCTCGTTTAAAGCTATCCACAAAGAAAGAATGCTCCTCCATCTCAAAACCGCCGCCAAATTGAGTAATCTGTACTTCCGGTAAATGCTCTTCCAACCAGGCATCCGATTTAGCCACTCTTTCCACTACTTCTTGGAATTCTTTTACTACCTGATTATGACTCATCTGATTAGGAAGATAATGTACGCAAACCTCAAACATACAATCCTCCGCCACAGTGGAACCGGCAGTTCCTCCATGGATAAGGCCTACGTTTAAGTTTGGAGCCGGTAATAGAGGATGTTTGTAGTGTAAAAGCCACTCATGCTCCTTCTCATTTAAAGCCTGAATCACCTTAATTGCTTTTTCTATGGCGCTGACACCATTCTGCTTGGCGCCGGAATGACATGCTTTCCCGGCAAATTTTACCCTGAAAAAGACAAAACCCATATGCGCCAAAATTAGCTCATCGCTGGTGCCCTCACATACCACAACGCCATCCGCCCTCTGCCCGCTCATAATCGCCTGCATGGAGCCGTTTCCGCCGCCTTCTTCATCACAGACTGAAGTGATTTTCACAGAACCGAAGAAGGGAATTCCTGCATCCTGCAAAAGCTTTACCGCCATAGTTGCAGCCATCAGCCCCCCCTTCATATCTGCAGTACCTCTTCCGTAAAGCTTTCCGTCCCTTATCGTAGGGCTAAAGGGAGGCGTGGTCCATTCCTCCACTTCATCCGCGGGCATTACATCTATATGGCCGTTAAACATCAGGGTTTTACCGGGCTTTTCTCCGTTAAATTGAGCGTAAACATTGTATCGGTCCGTCTGCTGATGCCCCAGGTTTCCCTCTAGATAAAGGGAGAAGCATTTTTCAATATCCTCTTCCTTCATGGAATCCAAGGTGACTTCCGCTCCCATCTTCCTAAAGAGCTCCGCCATATAATCCTGTCCTTGCTTTTCCAGGCCGCCATCAATCCCATGCCCCAAATCATGAGTATCTATCGCCACGAGCTCCGATAGGCGATCAATATATTTCTGTTTGTTTTTTTCTAAAACCTTTTTTAAAGCTTCCACTGTATTCCTCCCGGAGATACCCATTGCCGACTATCTTGTCCACATTAGTCGTATAGTTTTAAGCCATCTTCTACAATGTCCCAAAACTTTTCCACATCAATATCAATACCTACATTGACATTTGGCTCCTTCTTCATATAGCCAAAGAAATCACAGTTGGTTCTGCCATAGGACTGAGAACTGGATGTGTCCACTGTCACATTCATGGGCTTTGTAGTCAGAACCGTAGGGTCAATCAGGTAAGCAATGGTAATGGGATCGTGCAAAGGGCCACCCTCCCAACCATATACCTCTTTTTGCGTTTTACAGAAAAATGCCATTAGATCCGTAAATAAGTCCGAAGCCTTGTTGCCAACCTTACGCATCCGCTCCACAATTTCCGGATAACAAAGAGCCTTTCTGGTTACATCCAGTCCCACCATGGTGATAGGAAGTCCGGAGGAGATGCACACATGAGCCGCTTCTGCATCCGCCAATATATTAAACTCCGCAGCAGGAGTTACATTTCCATTGGCGTAGGAACCACCCATAAAAACAATTTCTTGAATCTTATCCACAATTTTCGGCTCCATACGAAGAGCCATA
The DNA here is from genome assembly GCF_963537195.1 of Oribacterium sinus. Classification (GTDB taxonomy): domain Bacteria; phylum Bacillota; class Clostridia; order Lachnospirales; family Lachnospiraceae; genus Oribacterium; species Oribacterium sinus_A. Next base: position 4,942 of record NZ_CAUTEG010000008.1, read on the forward strand.
CCCAAATTCGTCATAGGGCCGGTAGTAACCACAGTGATTTTTTCCGGAGAATTCATCAAAGTCTTAATGATGTAGTTAACAGCATGATCTGCCTCAATTTCCCGATTTAATTCCTCGAATACAGGACCATCTAAACCGGTTTCCCCGTGGATGTCTCCGGCAATCACCTTATCTCTCACCATAGGTCGACCGCAACCTGCATAAACCGGAAGATTCAGATCTAAATGCTGTACTAAATGTAAAGCATTTCTCTGAGTATTTTCCAAAGTCTGATTTCCTGCAACAACAGTAATCCCCAAAAGTTCCAAATTAGGATTCTTTGCCGCAAGAATTATCGCCACTGCATCATCATGTCCCGGATCACAATCTAATATAATTTTTCTTTTATTCATTCTTTTAACATTCCTTCCATTTTCTTAATCCTAAACTCAATTTCAAATAACATTCTCTAATTCGTAATTAATGAAGATTGCTTTTTCTTGGTAGCCTGAATCTTTACCGCCATGGAAATAGCCAGTACTACAATGGTTACAATATAGGGCATCATCAAAATAAATTGAGCAGGAATACCGTAGGCCTGTAATCTGGCTCCTACAGAATCGGAAAATCCGAAAAGCAAGCATCCCATCGCTGTCAGCACCGGATTTGCACCGCCGAAGTACATTGCCGCAACACCCATAAAACCTCGGCTGTTGGTCATATTTTCCACAAACTGTGTACTATAACCCAAAGATAAATGGGCTCCCGCCAATCCACCGATTAAACCGGAAATCAGCATAGCTTGATACTTAACTGCATTCGCTTGAATTCCCGCAGTTTCAGCAGCCATAGGGAATTGTCCTACTGCACGGAGGCGTAACCCCCATACCGTCTTATAGAAAATAAACTGTAAAAGAATTATAAAGATAATCACAAACCATTCCGTAAAGCGCCAGTCATTAAACAAGCCATTTAAAACCGGAATATTTTCCAAAAATGTCATATGCAATTTGGGAATGGGAACGATTGAGGGATTGGAAAAGCTTCCGCTGGTATGGAAAAACACCTGAAGCATAAACTTGGTTAATGCAATAGCCAAAAGATTTATGCCCATACCGATGGCACAAATTTCAGAATTATACTTAATATGACTGACAGCCATAATCATAGCAATGAGAGCTCCACCAAGCATAGCCGCCAGAATCCCCAGCATCCAGCTACCGGTAAAATAGCTCACAGCCACTGCCGTAAATGCTCCCACCAGCATAATTCCCTCAGTACCGATATTTAAAATATTTGCCTGCTGCGTTATCGCTGCACACAGAGCAGCATAGATAATGGGAGTAGATGCACGGAAGGTTGCATAAATCAGTGATAGATTAAAGATCTTTCCTAAATTCTCTGACATTATTTATCCCCTCCTTTCTCTTTCTGATTCGAAGCTATCTCTGTTTTTAATTCCTTTTCCAGCTTTCTCCGCTGCCGAAGGCTAATGACAAAATCCATGGTTGCAATAATGATAAATACCGCTGAAATTGTATCTACAATGGATTTCGGCACACTGGTAGCCTGCTGCATAGCCATAGCCCCTGCCTTTAGTACCGCCAAGAAAAAAGCCACAAACGGAGTAAAGAGCATGTTTGACTTCACAATTAATGCTGCCAACATACCATTCGTTCCTAAATCCCTTGCAAAACCGTCCAGATAGTATCCATGTACACCAAGAACCTCTATGCATCCTGCAACTCCACCAAGGGCTGCAGAAAGTAACATCGCACCAATAAAGACTTTTTTAGAATTAATACCGGCATAATCCGCATGGGCAGGATTGGTTCCCACCGTTCTAATCTTATATCCCCACTTCGTCTTATAAGTCATCCAAATGACTGCCAGTACCACAAGGATAGCAATAAAAACCCCCATATTTGCCGAAGAAGGCTTCATGATTTTCGGAATCGTTACCAGCACAGGCTTGGACTGAGGAGTCGCCACTCCTGCGCTCATGGGTCCACTAACCAGATATGAACCAATATACAGCGCTACCGTATTCATCAAAATCGTTACACAGACTTCCGATACATTAAAATAAGCCTTCAAAATCGCCGGAATCAAGCCCCATAGCATGGCTACTACAATGGCACCGGTAAAGCAGGCAAGATATAAAAGAGGTACAGATAAAAATCCCCAATTGATACCGATATAAGCAGCAGTAATGCCTCCCAGAATTACTTCCCCCTCTACTCCGACATTAAATGCTCCCGCCTTAGCTGCCACTGCAAATGCTGTTGCCGTCAGCAGTAAAGGAGTAAAGCCCGCAATGACATTTCCTCTTCCCAGTTTTGTTCCCAAAGCGCCTTTTAACAATGCCAGATAAGCATCAATAGGATTTTCCCCAATGGCCAGAATAAAGACAGCTCCCACCAAAATCGCCAGGAAAAAGGTAAACAATATTTTCAAAAAGCTGTTCAAAGACTTATTCATCTCCCTTTCCTCCTTCCTGTAACTGATGTTCCGTCACGCCTTCTTTTGCCTGATGGTCTTCTACATCAACTTTAGGCTTTTGCTTTGTCATGTCTTCTTTTACCTGATGGTCCACCGTACCTCCCATCATCAGAAGTCCCAGGTTGTTTTCATTGGCTTCTCCGGCACTAAGCTCTCCGGTAATCGTTCCTTCGTGAATAACAATGATGCGATCGGAAAGGGATGTGATTTCTTCCAACTCCGTAGAAACCAGCAATACTCCTGCACCGTTCTTCTTCGCCTCCTCCAAAGTCTTTTGAATAGACTCAATGGCACCGATATCCACTCCTCTTGTAGGCTGAGCCGCCACCAATAGTTTCTTATTCATGGAAACTTCTCTTGCCACTACCACCTTCTGCGCATTTCCTCCTGAAAGAGAGGAAGTCGGTAGCTTATAGTCCGTGGGGCGAATATCAAAACGCTTCACCATTTCTTCTGAATGCCGATCCATAGCAGCCGTATTCATGACTATCCCCCTGCTGAAGGGTGCTTTGTCCACTTCCACCGCAACTAGATTTTCTTCAATACTCATGGTTCTATTCAGTCCCCGGGTATTTCTATCCTCCGGAATATGTGCCAATCCCACTTCTCGTACTTTTTTTGGAGAAAGGTTAGTGATTTCCTTTCCGTCCAGGAAGATATGCCCCCTCTCCACAGGACGTAGACCGGTGATTGCCTCAATTAGTTCTGATTGCCCATTTCCGTCTATACCGGCAATGCCCACAATTTCTCCCTCATTCACATGTAAGGACAGGCCTCGAATTTTGGAGCTTTCCTTTTGGCTTGGAATCCAAACATCTTGTACATCCAAAATTTTCTTTCCTGCTTTTTCGTAAGTCTTATCAATATGCAAGAACACCTCTCGACCAATCATTTTCTTGGTTAAATCCAGTGGAGAAGTTTCTTCTTTAGACACAATTCCCATATGCAACCCCTGCCGCATAACAGAAATACGATCCGAAATTTCCATAACTTCGTTTAGCTTATGAGAAATAAACACCAGAGATTTTTGCTCTTTCTTTAAATTATTTAATATCTCAAAAAGCTTTTTGGTTTCTTGAGGAGTCAAAACAGCAGTAGGCTCATCCAAGATGATAATGTCCGCCCCTCTCATCAGGGTTTTGATGATTTCTACACGCTGTGCTTCTCCCACGGAAATCTGGCTAACCTTTTTATCCAGCTGAATCTCCATGTTGTATTGGTCAATAAAGTGTTGAATCTCTTTTCTTGCCTTATCGAAGTCAATCTGTAGTCCCTTTTTAGGTTCAAAGCCCAAAATAACATTTTCCAACACAGTCAAATCATTGACGAGCATAAATTCCTGATGAACCATTCCAATCCCATGTTGAATGGCCAACTTGGGATCTAACTTGCCCATGGACTGTCCCTTAACAATAATCTCACCGGAATCTATGGGGTACATACCGTAAAGCAGTTTCATCATAGTAGACTTTCCTGCTCCGTTTTCTCCGATTAATGAATGAATTTCTCCCTTAATCAGGTTGAATTGTCCATCTTTTACGGCATGCACTTCTCCAAAGGATTTTACGATGTTTTTCATTTCTACAACAAATTCACTCATTACTCTCCCTCATTTAACTGATAAAGAAAGGGCATGGGAGCCCTAATGAGTCCCATGCCCGACACAAAGTTTCAGGCTTTATGCTTTCGGACCGAAACCTTCATAATTTTCCACTACAATCTCACCGGAGATAATCTTCTTGGACAGTTCTTCGCACTTGTCTACGATATCCTGTGGGAACTTCTCTCCCAAGGACTTCTTGATCTCTGCGAAATCAGTTAAGCTCACACCGCCCTCTGCCAAAGACAGATACTGTGTAGATCCACCCTTAAATGTTCCCTCAACAACAGACTGAATAACAAGGTAGCACGCATTATCTACTCTCTTCACCATGGAAGTTACCACATGTCCGGGTTGGTCAGCGTCCTGATTCAAGTCTACTCCGATAGCATACTTATCAGCTTCCTTTGCAGCTTCCAAAATTCCTGTTCCTGTTCCGGAAGCCACATTCATAACAATATCAGCACCCTGCTCATATTGTGCAAGCGTTAATTCTTTTCCCTTTAAGGGGTCTGTCCAAGAACCTGCGAAAGCCTGCAAAATAGTAACATCCGGATCGATGTACTTTGCCCCCTGCTCATATCCTGTGTAGAAATCATGGAGTACCGGAATATCCATTCCGCCAACCCATCCGATAACATGAGCATCATTTACATTAGGAATATCCGTTTTCTGTGTAAACATGGCTGCTGCAGCACCGGCAAGGAAGGAACCCTGATTCTGAGCAAAGCTGATAGATTCTACATTATCAAGATTAACGGTTGTATCAATTACCGCAAACTTAACATCCGGATAGTTAGGAGCATGTTCTGTAATGTAATCAGCGATATTGGAAGAAGCGCCTATGATAAGATCATAGCCTTCTTCGCAGGCAGCTACCAAATTCGCTTCCCATTCCTGTGCTGTAGTTCCTTCAAGAGACTTTAATTCAATGCCGAAATCCTCAACTGCCTTCTTCGCACCGGCATTACAAGAATCATTGTAGGACTTATCTCCCAAGTTACCTGTATAAACGATACAAACACGAATGCCCTTCTTCTCTTTGGAATCAGACTTTTCAGAAGACTTTTCCTCCTTAGCATCAGCCTGTGTAGCCTCGGTCTTGTTCGCATTAGACTCTGCCACCTCATTTGCAGACTTTCCGCATCCCAGCAATAAGGAACAGCTTAGCAAGCTTGCCAGAATCAAACTCAGACACTTTTTCATTCTCTTTTTTCCTCCTTCATAAAATATACACTTTTATACACAGTCTAGAATATTTGTATAGGAAACTATTTTCCTATACTTATTTTCTTATTCATAAGATATATCAATCGGTATAATTGTGTCAATATCAATATGTTTTTGCCAATAATTTTATCTGATTTTAACTAATTTTTCTCTTATTTATATGCGATTTGCACATACTTGGCACTTCTTGTTTTCCACGTTTAAAGATTCTTTTTTGCTTTCTTCCAATTCGCTCTTATTTTTTTGTCTGTTTCTTACAATTATAATAAGTTTCAAGATATTGAGATCCCCCTGAAAACAAAATCAAAGGTTCTAAATTCCTTAAGTTTATTATATGATAAGCAAAAGTTTGACAGTAGGAGAAAAAAGTATGACCATTAAAGAATTTGCTCAATTAGCCGGTGTGTCTGTATCTACCGTTTCCAAAATTTTGAATCATAAAGACGCAAATATCAGCCCCCAAACAAGAGAGCATGTCCTTTCCCTTGCAAAAATTCATAATTACAAACCTTACTCTTTTGTGCGAACACAATATCCCGAAAAAACCAGTATTTTCGGAGTTATCTTTCGAGACTGTATTCCCGATGAGCGACTCCTGAAAGGTTTAATGAATGTCGCTCGCTCCTACGGTTATGGCATAACGGTGCTGGAAAGCCATTTAAACAAAACGCAGGAATTAAAAAACCTATCATTGCTTGCTTCCAGCAATGTTGACGGCATTCTGTTTAATCCTATCAGTTCCAAGCCATCTTCCGAAGTCTATGCACAGCTGAAGCAGAGTAAAAAGCCCTATTTTCTTTTCAGTACAGAAGAAGATATTCCCGGTCCGGATTTTCTGCCTACCATTTCCTATAAAAGTATGGCGGAATTCTTGACCCAAAATCTGGTTCAAGCAGGACATTCCAAAATCGCCCTTGTGGCAGAAAAGGAAAGTCCTATTCGAAATGAATTTATTGAAGGTTTTAAAAGCTGTCTGTATCAAAATGCCATTCCTTTTACGGAAGAATTCATTTTCAGTAAAGATAATGAAAAATTTTACCGCCATATTTCCTGCGGGAGTATTAGTGCTGTACTAACTCTGCACTTCCAAAGTAGCTTTCAAATCTATCAAAGATTACTAAGCCGTCATCTGCATATTCCCAATGACTTTTCCTTGCTTACCTTATGTAAACACCAAAGCAATATTCATAACTTCTCCGAAATCTCAGCCCTACTGATCCCCTTTGAAGAGTTTGGAGAATACCTTGGTTCCTGTCTAATTCAGCATCTTGAGCATTCTGAAAATACAGAACAGGAGCGAAAGCATTTTCAGCCGAGTTTTCATTTAAACCACACTAAATCTATTTCCGTCCCCGCTATGGCTCAAAGAAAAAAAGTTCTTGTGCTGGGAAGTGTTAATATTGATTCCTATCTATTTTTCCGAGAACTTCCAAGCCCGGGAATGGCAGCCAAAACCAGTCATTCTTCCAACTATTTAGGAGGAAAAGGGATGAACCAAGCCATCGGGGTAAGCAAACTAGGACATCACGCCAGCATTATAGGACTTGTTGGAGATGATTTGGAAGCAGATACCATTTACGAAAGCGCGAAGCAAGCAGGAGTTAATACCGCCTATTTGAAGCGTATCCACGGAGAATCAACCGGCAAGGGATATATTTTCCTAAATAACAACGGAGATTCTATCATCTCCATCCTTTCCGGTGCCAATGAATTTGTCAGTAAGAAAAATGTTGAAGAGGCACTTTCCGCCTTCAAAGACAGTCATCTATGTCTTCTAAATACCGAAGTTCCTCAGGATACGATCTTGACCGCTTGCCGTTTAGCAAAAAGCTACAAGCTCCCTGTCCTATTGAAGCCTTCCTCCATAAGGCAAATAGACTCGGAAATCCTTGCCTTAACAGATATCTTCCTCCCCAATTTAGAGGAGGCACAGATTCTTTTATCTACGGAAGAATCTCAGCTTTCCAAAAAACTACAGAGGATGCATGCAAAAGAAGCTTGCGACAAATCCCTCTTAGAACAGTGTGCCGATTACTTTCTAAAAAAAGGGACAAATATGGTGATTATAACACTGGGAAAACAAGGACTTTTCGCAAAAGGAAAAGGAATATTAGGGCTGTATACCGCCAAAGAAGTTAAAGCAATCGATACCACAGGAGCCGCCGATGCCTTTATCAGTGCCCTAGCTTCTTATCTTCTTCTAGACTATCCTATGGATCAAGCTATCCGTATTGCAACTTACGCAGCAGCACTAAGTGTCACAAGAGAAGGAGCCGCTCCCTCCCTAGTGGATAAGAATAGTTTGGAAGCTTATATCGCAACGGAAGAGCCAGAGATTTTAAAATAATCAATACCTCAATCACAAGACTATCTACAAACACTTTGCGAGCGATACTCGTTATAATAAAAAGCACACTTACCTCTTGGTAAATGTGCTTTTTTAGCCTCCAACATTCTTATATCTTAGTCGAATAAATGAATTAACCTTCCGTCAGATGGCCTGGTAAGATTAATTTTTCTAATCGCCTCAGGGGACACTTTATATTCATGATTTTCATCCAACAGTCCATTTACTTCCTGCTCCACATCCGTTAACTGTGTATAACAAAAACCTTGGAAGAACGGAAGTTCTATTATGGCCTTTGTTATGGATTCATATCTTTCCAAAAATGCTTCTTCTGTTTCTACAGTATTGCCATATCCCCACTGTTCTTTTTCCTTTGTGGAAAATGCTATTCCACCATACTCAGTGAGCAATATTGGTTGCTTATCATATTGATATCCATTGGAAAATGCTGATTTAAATCCACAATGATATTCTTCCGTAGTCTTCATTTGCTCTATAAAAGCACTGTATCTCTTATAGAAATCCTCACCTCTTTCCGTATAGTCATGAAGTGTCAACAAATCCGTTTTGGTGTGCTCCCAACCATCATTAGAGATTACAGGCCTATATGGATCCAAAGATTTTGTCAAATAGTATATCCCTTCTGTCAAATACTGTTCCGCTTTTTCCTTTTCAATTTCAAATACTCCCCATGATTCGTTGAAAGGCGTCCAAGCAATGATAGAGGGATGATTATAATTTTGTTTTACTGCCTCCATCCATTCTTTAGTAAAAGCCATAATGCTTTCTTGATTGAAGCGATAATTTGATGGGAATTCACTCCATACCAATATACCCATAGTATCGCATAAGTAAAGGAATCTCTCGTCCTCTATCTTCTGATGTTTTCTTACTCCATTAAAGCCCATTTCTTTAATCTTTTGCAAGTCATGTAGTAAAGTTTCTTCGTCCTTTGGCGTTAATCCTGTATCCTTCCAATACCCCTGATCCAATATCAGCCTTTGGTATAATGGACAGCCATTTAGTAGGAACTTCCCCTCTTCTATCCTTATTTCTCGGAGCCCAAAATAGCTGAAAACGGAGTCTAACACTCCATCTTCTTCCTTGATTTTAATCTCCAAATCGTACAGATTAGGCTCCTGAGGACTCCATCTCTTCACCAAAAATGGATCTATAGCAGGATTATCCAAATAGACTTTTAACTTAAATCTTCCTTCTTGAACTATCGCTTGAGCCTCTGTCACATCTATATTCTGATACTTCACTTTCACATTGGCAAACAATGGGCATTTAGATTGCTTTGTTTCAACAGAAAGCAAGCAAACATCTTCAACAAGCCCTTCTATTTCTACTGTATGTTCATATAAGTGGGGGGTAATTTTAACATCTTTAATGTATCTTTGATTAACAACTTCTCCCCAAACACTTTTCCAAATTCCGGAAGTTTGTACATACCAACAAGCATAACTATACTGTTCCCATCTTTGCTTTCCCCTAGGTTGCTCCATATTCGAAGAGTCAATAGCAAAAACAGTCAATATATTCTCTTTATCTTCAATGTACTCTGTCACATCAACAGAAAAGCGAGAATAGCCACCGCAATGCTGCCCAACTTGCTTTCCATTAATATAAACCTTACTCAAATAATCTACGCCCTCGAAATGCAGAATAAATCGTTTTCCCTCCAGCTCCTTCTTATTAACAGGCAGCATTCTCTGATACCATAAATATCCGGAATGGTTCTGAATATGTACTCCACTTTCTTTTGTTTCCGGACTAAAGGGAACTAAAATTTTTCTCTTTTCCGCTAGCGGTATCCCCATCTCCCAATGGCTTTTTTCTCCGGTTTTTTCATTGTCAAAAGCAAAGTCCCATTCCCCATTTAGTTCTATCCACGAGTCTCTTACTAATTGTGGTCTGGGATAATTTTCAATATGTTTCATGCTATTCTCCTTTTCCTTTATCCTTTGATACCACCTGTACTAATTCCTTGAACAATTTGCTTTTCAAATATTAGATATAAAATAATCATCGGCAAAGAAGCCACCATGTTTATACACATTGGAATGACAAAATCGGGCCTCTCTATCTTAATCAACGTCGGAATCCCGATAGGTAGCGTATATAGTTTTTCGCTAAATACACAAAGTAGTGGCCAAATATAATTATTCCAACTTGCGATGAAACTCATGATAGCAATTGTCGCAATGATTGGTCTTGAAAGCGGAAGGACGACTTTAGTGTAAATTATCCATTCCCCACCTCCATCGATTCGTACTGCCTCAAAAAGTTCTCTTGGTAGTGACCTAAAAAAGCTATAAGTGATTACAAAATTCATAGAACTGGCCACAGATGGCAAAATCAAACCGCTATAGCTATCAATTAGCTTTAATTTGCTCATTAATACAAATAAAGGAATAATCGTTGCCTCACTGGGAACCAGAATTCCAATAAGGAAATAAAAATAGAAAAAGCCACTTCCTTTAAAGGAAATATGAGCTATGCTATACGCCGCTAATGTAGACACAAGAACAGACAATGCAGTAGTCACCACAGCGACAATCAGGCTATTACAGAACCATCGAAACACTCCTGTTTTCAATAAAACCTGAGGATAATTTTGTAATGTATAGGGTGGTGTAAACCAAGAAAACACATTATGAAATTGCTTTCCTTCGTATTGAATGGAACAAAACAGCCCCCAAATAATCGGAGAAAGCATAATTAAAGCGATAAGTAAGGAAAGTGCAGAAATAAGATTGCTTTGTATTGTTTTCGTTCTATTTCTCATACTTAACCTTCCTCTTGTCTTCCAAAACGTCTTTGAATAAATACCAATAGACATAAAACAACAAATAAGAAATACGACATTGCAGAAGCATAGCCTAATTTATTCTTTTCAAATGCTTGTTGATATATGTATTGTATTAAAGAGCGGGTAGTATTAGCCGGTCCTCCACCTGTCATTAAATGAATTTGTCCAAAAACTTTAAAACTGGCAATAATTTGGAGCATCATCACAAGGAAAATTGTCGGTTTTAATAACGGTACAGTAATCTTCCAAAATATTTGGAGCGGTGCTGCACCGTCTACTTTTGCAGCATCGTACAAAACCTCCGGTATATCCTGTAAAGCAGCTAAGTATAGCAACATAGAAAAACCTATAGTCCACCATAAAGTCATAGCTACTAGGCTAAACCACACTTTATTAGAATCTTGTAACCATAAAATCTCCTTCTGACCATTCAAGAAATGAAAAGACCGCAAAAGGCCATTTAGTAAGCCACGGTAAGGTGCAAAAACAAAACTGGCCAAATAAGAGGCAACAGAAACTGATAGCACTCCGGGTAAGTAATATGCCGTCCTTAAAAAGCGTCGGAAGCAAACGGCTCTGTTTGCCAATAATGCAAGGATAAATGATAAAATAACCAAGAATGGTACAGAAAAAATCACAAATTTTACAGTGTGGATGCAGGATAAGTAGAAATTCTTATCCTGCATCATCTTTTTATAATTTTCTATACCAACAAAACTGGCCTTTCCCATCAAATTCCAATTGCATAAACTGACATATATCCCTTGAAAAACAGGGAAGATTGTAAAGATAGAATAGAGCACGAAGAAAGGCATAATAAATAATATTGCCACAGCTTGCTTTTTCCCTATTTTATGTTTGTTATATGGAGCAGATAGCAATCTATTCATAGTTTACCTACTATTCTTTGATGATTTTTTAATCTAAATTATTTTCCACAGCCTCTTTAAGAGCAGTTCCGGCTTCATCCAAGGAACTATTGCCTGTTAAATATGCGCCTACTGCATCCATCAAATCTTTTTTCATTCCTCCATAATAATGTTCACTCTGTGGTGCATATTTTGCATACTCTAACTCAGAAATCACATTATATCCTTTGAGTTTTTTATACTCTTCACTATGGTTAGCTTCATTTGCAGAAGGAATTTGTCCGGATCCTGCCCAAACGATACCTCCGTCTTTTGACGCATATACCATAAATTGAACTGCAGACAAAGTCTCTTCTTCTGTTCTTTTTTCTTTTTTGGGAAGAATCAAAGTATGGGAATCTGCCCAACAATATGGCTTATCGCCAAATAATTGTGGAAAAGTTGTGTTATTGAACTTAAGGTTTTCAGTCTGCTCGTACGCGCCGGTTAACCAAGTGCCGCCAAAAAGTATAGCCGCTTTACCGGATTGGAATAAAGCCTGGCTATCATCGATACCGGGAAGAATATAGCCTTCTTTATAAAGTGCTTCCAGTTCCTCCAGTGCTTTTTTACCAATCTCTACATCTAAGGTGTTTTTCCCCTCTGCATTGATGAAATCCGTTCCACCCATTTGGAAATAAATTGCATACCAAGTTCTAAAGGGATCATCTCCGGACTGTGTTAATCCCAATGGAGATATTTCAGCAGGTAATTTTTCTTTGCATCTCTTTAAGATATCTTTAAATCCTTCCATATCCTTCACATTAAGAAGTTCCTCTTCCGTAACTCCAACTTCTTCCAGAAGGCTGGTGTTGTAATACATTACCTCAGCATGGGTATCCAAGGGAATGGAATAGATTTTCCCATCAATGCTTACAGAATCAAGACTGGATTTCTGATAGTCCTTTGATAAATCAATATTCAATTTCTTCAAATAATCATCTAATGGCTCCGCAACACCACTCTGGGAAAGCTCATATAGTTTAGAAACATGAGAGATGCCAATATCCGGGCCTTTTCCCGCAGCTACAGCAGTCTGTAATTTCGTATAATAATCATCCCAGACAAGCGTAATAATCTCCACCGGATTTTTAGGATTGGTTTGATTATATTGGTCTTTTATTTGTTTAAACCAATCTCCATCTCCTCCGGTAAATAAGGACCAAAAGCTTAAAGTACCCGCAGGAACAGTAATCTCTTCAGGATTATCCACTGTTCCGGTTCCATTTGTTGTCTCTTCTGTTTTCCCTGCTTCTTCTGCTTTTGTCTCCGTCTGAGCTTGTGAAGCAGAATCCTTAGCCTCCTGTGCAGCTCCGCCACATGCGGACAATGCCATTCCTGCCACAAGTGAAAGACTTAGAAATAGACGTTCTTTTCTTTTCATACCATATCCTCCTTTGTTATGAAAATATTGTTGTACCAAGCAAATGCTTTGGTATAGATACAGATACCAAAACTCTATACATTAATTCTCTTTCACATAATTCTGTCCCAGCTTATTTGGCGCTCTGAGATCCTTCCTACAAACCGTTAGAACAATCACTAAAACATAAGGCAGTGCACTAAAGAGTTCACTGGGTATGGTACTCATACCTAAAGCTTTTACATAAACTCCAATCGCCTCTGATACGCCAAATACAGTGCCGAAAATCAATGCCCCTACCGGATTCCAATTTCCTAAAAAGCAAATTCCAAAAGCAATCCAACCGCGACCACTGATAATTTCAGATGTATACATCCCCACATTACATAAAGAGTAGTACGCGCCTGCAATCCCTCCTAAACAACCGGCGACCGCTACTGCCACAAAACGTATCTTTAATATATCTATTCCTGCGGTATCAACAGCTTCCGGGTTCTCTCCACAGGATCTAAGGGTAAGTCCCAATGCTGTATGATTCATCACAAATAAAATAATCGGAATCAATAGATACGCCAGATAGGTAATAACATTTTGGGAAAATAGAATTTTCCCGATAAATGGGATTTGACTTAACACCGGGATCTGTATTGTGGAAAGTACCTCGACCTTCAGAGGCGTAGTCTGAATGCCAAAAATAACTCGATAAAAAAAAGTACAAAACCCTGTGACTAAAATGGAAATTGCGGTTCCCATAACAATTTGATGCTGGTTCATATATACAGTGGTTAAAGCATAGAGAAGTGCAACCATGAGGCCACACACCATAGCCAGCAAAAAGCCAAGATATATATTCCCACTAATGTATGCGCCTATGAATCCGCCCCATGCCCCGATGAGAAATATTCCCTCTACAGCAGTAACCATCATTCCTGTTCGCTCTGCAATCACCTCTCCAAGCGCACCAAGAATAAGAGGGGTACTCATAAAAAATGCTCTTGCCAAAAGGCTTGTTATATTGTTCATTCTAGGCCTCCTCTGTCACGATTCTCTTTTTCTTAAGCTTATTTAATTCAGCCTTTCTTCTAAAGTAGAAAGACATAAGCACGAAGAGCATTACAAAACCCTGTAGCAGATCAATTACACTGGCAGGAGCATCCGTTGAATGTCCCAATGCCGTTCCTCCAACTTGCAAAAAGCCAAATAGTAGAGAAGCCGGCACAACCGCAAGCGGGTGAGCATTGGCTAAAATGGCAATTCCGATTCCGTAAGATCCTATCTGCGTATCAAAACCGGTAAGAAGCATATGCTGCATTCCATTGATTTCCACCAGTCCTGCAAGTCCTGCAATAGCACCACTAATGGCGAAGGCAAGCATATATTGATGTTGAGGACTGATTCCGGACATTCTGGCAGCATCCTGATTTAAACCGGTTGCCCGAATTCTAAATCCTAAAGAAGTCTTATAAAGTACATACCAAACCAATACCGCAACCAGCAAAGAAATCACAATTCCCAAGGAAACAGAGGTGCCCGGAATGATTTTTGGCAGCCAGGTGCTTTTATCCAAATAGTCTGTTTTCAAATACTCATGTTTTGATTCCTGTAAACTGGTTCTGAGCAATAACTGCATAACATATTGGATAACATAGGTGGACATCATACTAATCAAAAATTCATTAGCATTGAATTTTGCCTTTAAAAATCCAATTATAAATCCAACAACAGCACCGCCCAAAATAGCAGCCATTCCTGCCAAAAGAATTACAATTGGTCCTGGAAGTTTCCCTCCCAGTGCTAAAGATACTGCCGATGCACAAATGCAGCCGGAATAGAACTGCCCCTGCGCTCCAATATTATACAGATTCGCTTTATAGGTGAACGTAAAAGCCAAACCGGTTAAAATAAGAGGAGCCGTTTTAATCAGAATATTTCCCATATTATATGTGCTGGAAAATGTTTCTGAAAACATTACCGTAAGAGCCTGAAAAGGATTCACTGATAATAAAGGTAAAAAACTAAAGCTGATTGTCAGACCTAAAAGGATTGCGAAAAGAATCCAAAGTAAAAAATCACAAAGAATCTCTTTCTTTTTCATTTACGCCTCCTTCAATTCATAGCCTGCCATTAACAATCCTATCTGCTCTGTGCTAAGCTCTCCATTTTGAAAAATCCCCATGATTTTCCCTTTGTATAAAATAGCAATCCTATCGGAAAGAGCAAAGATTTCCGATAGCTCTGTAGATACCAGTAAAATGCTCTTTCCCTTACTCTTTTCTCTCATAATGGTTTTGTGTACATAGTTAATCGCCCCAAGGTCTAAGCCTCTTGTAGGTTGATCAAATATAATCAACTTTTCTCCTCTATCCACTTCTCTGGCCACGACAACTTTTTGTTGATTCCCCCCAGACAAGCTACCAATCACAACTTCATGGTCAGGAGCCTTAACCTTATATTCCTGAATAATATTCTCCGTATAATTGTTCAATTCTTTCCATTTTATGATTCCATTTTTAACCCAGTTTTTAAGATAACTGGCTTTTAAAAGAATATTCTCAGAGAGTGTCATTCCGGAAATCATTCCATACCTGTAACGATCCGACGCTAAGTATCCTATTCCCTTTTCGATTCTTTCTTTTACCGCTAATTGGCTAATCTCTTCTCCGTCAAGAATCACCTTTCCTGCATGAAGTTTTCTTGCACCATAAATCGCTTCGCAAAGTTCCTGCTGTCCATTTCCGGAAACACCTGCAAAACCAAGAATTTCTCCTTCTTTAATCGAAAATGAAACATTATCCAGTAATGGAATATTATCTTTAGATTTTAAAGATACATGTTCTACCTCTAATCTATTTTTCCGATTATCTGTCCCCGTCATTGTTGGCGCTTTTATAATTTCCAAGTCATGTCCAATCATCAGATTGACTAACTCTGACTCTTTAACAGTCCGAATCTCCCCTTCTTCTATCGTTCCACTTATTTTTCCA
This sequence comes from Oribacterium sinus, assembly GCF_963537195.1. Taxonomy (GTDB): domain Bacteria; phylum Bacillota; class Clostridia; order Lachnospirales; family Lachnospiraceae; genus Oribacterium; species Oribacterium sinus_A. The sequence continues at coordinate 20,670 of NZ_CAUTEG010000008.1, forward strand.
TTTCGCAGTACAATGATACGGTCCGATACTTCTAAAACCTCTTTCATCTTATGGGTGATAAAGACAATCGAATTTCCCTTAGCTACATAGTCTCGGACAAAGCTCATTAACACATCCGCTTCCTGGGGAGTAAGTACTGCTGTGGGTTCATCCATAATAATAATTTTTGCATTTAGATATAGTGCCTTTAAAATTTCAACTTTTTGCTGTGCGCCAACCGTCAGATTCTTTACCAATTCCCCTGCAGGAACGTCAAAGTGATATTGATCAGCAAGAGCTTGAATCTCTTTTTCTTTTTCCTTAAAATCAATCTTTCCTTTGCAATGTCCCAATATGATATTCTCGGTAACTGTATGTGCCTCCACTAAGGAAAAGTGCTGTTGAATCATAGCAATTCCACAAGCCATAGCTTCTTTAGGAGAGCGAATTTCCGCCTTTTTCTGATGAATAAAAATCTCTCCTTCTGTAGCGTGGTAAAGTCCATATAAGATTTTCATTATGGTACTTTTTCCGGCACCGTTCTCCCCTAAGAGAGCAACTACTTCTCCCTCTTTAATCACCATAGATACATCATCATTTGCCAAAACCTTGGCAAAACGTTTGCTGATATGTTTTAATTCAACAATAATATTTTTTCCCATATAATGCATCTCCTAAGGCTTTTTATGAAAAAGGCAGCGTTGGATTAACACTGCCTTTTTATAAATCTATTCAGAAAAATACTGCTTAAAGTCTATTTTTCCATTTGTAATTTCTTCCGTAGCCTTCTCAACTGCCTGCTTACATTCCTCTGAACACTGGTCTGTAAATATGGTTTCAAATACACCCTCTTTTACACCTACTTCTTGAGCACCTTTTAATTCACCGCTTTTGATGCCCTTAATAATCCAAGGATATACATTGGCCCAGTTCATACTTACGGATGCCACTACACAATCACTTTCCTCATTCTTATTCGCTGCAAATCCTACAAATTTTGCCTTTTTTTCAGCTGTTGCCTGAATGGCACCTGAAGTTGCCTCGTTGGAGTAACAGAACGTTGTATCAGCACCATTATCAATCATTTGTGATGCCATTGCCTTTCCGATAGATACATCGGTCCAGGTATTTAAGAAAGAACGATTCGCCTTTGCATTAGCTATTCCCCTTTCTTTTGCGGTTGCTACAGCTATCCCTTCATAGGTATCCAAAAGGTGTACCATGGCCAGATTAGACTCTCCGCCCATTGTGGCAAAATTGCCGTTCTCCGTAGTATATCCGGCTATAACTCCTGCAATATAGGAACCTTCATATTCTTTCGGGAATACCGGAACCATATTATCCGAATCACTCTTGGTTCCATTGATAATAGTGTAAACTGTCTTTTCATATTGAGGCGCTACTGCCGCACAAGCTTCATCAAACTGACTTCCGGCAGCCATTACCAGGTCATATCCCTTCTCACCGTACTCTGTGAAGGTCTGTTCAAATTCCTCTACGGGTACAGACTCAACCACCTCAATCTTGGTTCCCAGTTCCTTATCGCACTGCTTTGCTCCGGCATTATTGCTGGCATTCCAGCTCTGGTCATCAACACTACCGGGAAGAATTAAAACAATCTTCATACCGGAGTATTCTGAATCTGTCTTCTCGGCATTCTGTTGTTCACTGTTCTCTGATTTCGATTCAGATTTTGCTCCACCACCGCCGCAAGCAACCATCATAGACGCCAATAACGCTAAGCTTGCAGAAAAAAACAAACGATTCCTTTTCATAATTAGACCTCCTGTTTTTCTGTACTTGTATTTATGAACAGTATATCTTCTTTGTTTTTTATTGAATACATGATAAGTTACTGATTTTATTTGTTTTCTACATATATTTTATTGTTTTTGTTTATTTTGCGTATATTATGTATACAGTTTTGCAAAAGAATATTATTTATATAGTTTTTTTTGCAGTATTTTTGTATTCTAAAGGAGTGGCATTATATGCTTTTTTAAATACTGTACTAAAATAAGTCGCATCTTTAAACCCAACCATTTGAGAAACATCTGATACTTTATATTGTGGCAGCTCCAAAAACAAACATGCTTTTTTCAATCGAAAAGCTAAAAGATAATCCGAAAAATTATCTTTCAAATGTAATCGAAACAAGTCCGATAAATAGTTTGGAGAAATATGTAAAACATCTGCTATACTCTTGAGTCCTATTTTTTCTGCATAATGCACTTCAATATAATTCATTGCTTCTCTAACTAAATAATTTCCCACCTCAAAATTTTCTGAGAATATATTTTTTTCAACTGCTTCGCAATCATTCTTTCGTGCATTAAAACCAAGATCTCTTAAAGCCATAAGAAGTTCTCTTGGATTAGTCGGTTTTGTCAGATATCTATATACCCCATATTTAATAGCCCGCTGTGCATAAGAAAACTCACTATAGCCGCTAAGGATAATGATCTTTATGCGTTCATCTTTCTCTCTTATTTTTTCTATAAAATCCAAGCCATTACACGCAGGCATTCTTATATCTGTTATGAGAACATCAGGGTTTTTCTCCGAAATGGAGAGCAACGCAGAAATAGCACTTTCATAAGCCCCCACTACTTCCATTCCTTCTTGACCGGAAAGCAAAGCCCTAAGTCCTTGCCTAATTTTAGGTTCATCATCTACAATCATAATCCTCATGAAAAACTCCCTCTACTATTAGCGGAAGATGAATTTCCACTGTGGTCCCATTATTCTTTTGAGAATGAATTCTCAAACCATAACTCTGTCCGTATATTAATTTGATTCGTTTCTCCACATTATTAAGGCCAACACGCTTATCCAAAAGTATATCTTGTATCTTTTCTGCTTCCATTCCTTGCCCATCGTCAATAACATTAATTTTCAACTCTCCTTGATCTATTACGGCAATAATGCAAACTTTACCTCCCCGCACCAAAGGTTCTAAACCATGTTTTATTGCATTTTCCACAAGAGGCTGCAAAAGAAGTTTAGGACAAGGATAAGCATTGCATGCTTCCTCTATGGAAATAGCATATTCCAAACGTTCCTCCATCCTACACTTCTGAATCTCTAAATAATTTCTAATATATCTTACTTCTTCTTGCAAAGGTACTAATGTATTTGCACCTGATATAGAGTACTTTAACAATTCTCCCAGGCGTACAATCAAATCGCTAATATCATCTTCTCCCCTTGCCAAAAGCATCCAATTGATAGTATCCAAAGTATTATATAAAAAATGAGGATTGATTTGCGCTTGCAAAGCATTTAATTCTGCTGTCTTTTGCGCCATCTTTTCTTCCGTAACCACATGAATAAGCCTTTTAATTTCACCCAGCATAAAATTGTAGGATTGAATTAAACTTCCAATCTCATCCTTTTGCTTCGTATAAACCTGAATGTCAAAATTACCACTTTGTGCTTTCTCCATAGCCTTGGAAAGCTCTTTCAGTGGTTTAGTTATAGTCCATGCAAGAAGAAAACTGATTAGAAATCCCATAAGCACGGATATGACAGTAATTGTGATTACTCTATTTTTTAACAGTTGTAATTGCGGAAAAATATCTTTCGCTGCAACAATAGAAAATAATCTCCATCCGGTAATACCATTATATTGGCCGCAGGCAAAATAGTTAACGTTGCTCCAGTTAAATTGAAAGGTATGTTCTCCGGTATCATATCGATCTTTTACTATGTTCAGATACTCTACCGGCACACCGGTATTCGAGCAAATTACCTTACCATTCTTATCCGTAATAAGAGTAATTTGATGATGGAAAGTACTTAAATTATTAATCAGTAATTGCATAAATATTTCAGGGTTGAACTCCAGAACAATTGATCCCTTCTTTACCCCTTCCATCCATATAGTTCTAAGTAAAAAGATGGATCCGTCCTCTAAGCTTATCCATATATTTTTATTTTTCTTTCCTTTATCCGCATCCGATTGAAAGAAAAGTTCCTCTAAAGAAATTTGACTACTTTTATATTGGTAAAAAATTTCATCTTGTTGATTCAAAACATATAAATTTTTAACCGAAGGAAAAACGTTAATTTCCTGTTCTAAAATAGAAAGCTCCGTTTCTTCAAATCTCTTGGCTCCTACCTCATTCATAATTTTATTCGGGGCAAACACTAAGTCACTAATAACGTCAATCAACCTATCTAAAGTTCCTATATGCTGCGTGATATTCATATCAATAAGGTTCAGCATATTTCCCATTTCTTCTTTTTTATTTTGAATAATTACACTTTGTACCGTTCTGTAAGAAATCACTCCACAAAGCCCGGTAATAAGTACAATAACCGCAATAATTGTGAATGACATTTTTTTCCAAAGACTCATTTGTTACTCCTTGCCCAAATTAATCCGTCCTGCCTTCAAGTCTTTTTGTACATCATTGATTTCCTCTATTACTTGGCCTTGTATTTTCTTACTATATTGTACATGAAAAAGATCTTGGCTCATTCCCAGTGGATATACCCTTTGCTTGCCAAGATGTCCCTTTTTATATTCACCCATAATCCATGCGTAAACTTTGTCAAAATCAAATATAACAGATGCCAAAACAATGTTCTCATCTATAGAACACTGATTCGTAGCAATTCCAATCATACTCGCTTTGTTCGGTTCTGCTTGAAGTGCCTTAAGGCTTCCTTGCCAAACCTTATTAGCATATACCAGAACAATGTCTGCATTTTCTTCTAACACTTGTTCTGTAATTTTATATCCTAAGTCAAGGTCATCCCAACTGTTGGTATATGCCCTTAGACAGTGAGCCTGATTAAGCCCTCTTTCCCGGGCAATGCGAACTGCATTTTTCTCATAAATGTCCAACATTTTCTTCATTGGCTCATTCGGAAATCCTGCAATATCTGCAAACACTCCTGTTTTCGTTAGTTTCCCGGCTATACAGGAAGCAATATAGGCTGCTTCCTCCTCTTTAATTTGAACCGAGATTATATTCTTTTGATTGAAAGTCGAACCATTGATAATACAAAACAAGGTGTTTTTATATTGAGGCGCTGTAGCTTCTATAACGTCATTAAATTGTGCACCAGCCCCGATAATAAGCCCATATCCCTGATCAGCATATTGTAAAACCTTACGCTCAAAATCTTTCTCTGCTATGTTCTCGATATATTCTATTCGCTGATCATTTTTTGCATTATAGGATTTAATGCCATCAATATTTGCCTTGTTCCAGCTCATATCCTCCTCAGAACCGGAGAGGAGGACAATGACTTTTTGTGAGTAAGGCATTTGTACAGAAAATCGGTGGCAAATAAGATAAAGAAATAAAATAGTCAAGATCATTAATGCACACAAATATTTGATCATAACTTTTCGACTATTAGTTCTCATAAAGAATATCCACCTTATTGCCCAGTCGTATTATTATGCGCCTTCTTCTACCCCTTCACCGCTCCCATTGCCAATCCTTCCACGAACTGCTTCTGGCAAAGGTATACCAGTACCAAAACCGGTAACAAACTAATCAAAGAAGTCGCCGCCATAGGTCCCCAATCCAGTCCCTTATCGGTGATGAAGCCGGCGATAACTACGGGCAATGTCTTAGACTTATTGATACTTAAAATAACCGCAAAGAGGAATTCATTCCACGCTCCCACAAAGGCCAGGATTCCTGCCGCCACAATGCCGGACTTTGTTACCGGAAAAACCACATAGAAGAAACGACTTAGGAAATGGCATCCGTCAATTCTGGCAGATTCCTCCATTTCAATCGGAACCTGGGCGAAGAAGCCCATCATCAGCCAGATAACCAATGGCAGGTTAAAGCTGGTATTCATAATAATCAAAGCCGGCAGGGTATCAATAAGCTGTAGCTTTCGCATCACAAGGTAGATGGGAATTGCTGTAGCAATAGCCGGATACATTTTCTGAATCATAAACCATAGACCGAAAATCTGTCTGGTAAGGTTGGAAAATTTTCCTCGCACCAAACTGTATGCCGCCATGGAGCCAAAAAGCAGGGAAATGGCGGTGGAACTAAGACTTACAATCATGGAATTCATAAACTGCCGTCCAAGACCGTTCATGGACAACACCGTTTTGATATTTTCCATGGTGAAAACATGGGGAATCAAAAGAGGAGGATTCGCCAAATACTCTGCCCGAATCTTAAAAGCACTGGAAAAAAGCCAGTATAAGGGAAACAAAACCAGCAACATCAGCACAGCGGTAAACACTATACGAAAAGGCCTTCCCCACACATTTCCCAATATTTCATGCACCATAGAATCATTTGCATCCATTCTTTGCTTTCTAGCCATAATCTTCTTCCTTTCTACTTCTCAGATTACAAAACTTTCTCTTCCACATGTCTTCTCCAACGAAGGAAAAGGAAACTGATAATGGTCATAGAGAAAACGAAGGCCATAGCCAGAGCCGCCGTATAGCCGGCATCAAAGAACTTTAAGCCTTGCTTGTAAATGTAGTTCGGCAGCATTTCCGTGGCATTTCCCGGACCGCCATTGGTCATAGTATAGATGGTGTCAAACACCTTAAAGGCATCTACGAAGCGAAGCATTAGAACAATAATCAGTAAAGGACTAATCATAGGAAGCACGATTTGGAAAAAGATGTGGCGATTCTTCGCCCCATCCACCCGGGCCGCTTCCAGCGCATCCTGCGGAAGGGACTTAAGCCCTGCCATGGTAATGATGCATACCCAGGGAATTAATTGCCAGACATTGACAAAAATCACTGCCGGCATAGCCGTTTTGGGATTGCTCAGCCAGTTCATTTGGGGTACACCCACAAAATGCAAGAGGTAATTGATGATTCCCGTACTGCCGTCCAACATCATACGAAACAGCGTACCAATGGCCACCGGAGCCATTATCATAGGAATCAAAAGCAAAGAAGTAAAAATGCGGTAAATTCTTTTGGTGCCGCAAAGCATCATAGCCGCCAAAAGCCCTAAAACCAACTCTAAAGATACGGAAACCACTGCAAAAAGGACGGTGTTCCCCACACTTACCCCCAAGTTTTTGTCTTGAAGCATCCGAAGATAATTCCCAATGCCGATGAACTTGGGAACGGCATTGGGAAGATTAATTTTGTATTGAAATAAACTGAGATAGAGGGAATACAGTAGGGGTAACAAGGCCGTAAAGCCTAAGAATAAAATGGTAGGAAGCAGGAAAAGCCAAGACCACAGCCTTTCTCCTTTACCCCTATTTCCTTTTCTTATTTCTGTGCCATTCATACTGTATTCCTCTAACTTTCTAGCATATTCTTTTTAAAACTGTTTTTTTGAGACAAGCAAAAGATACTTCTCTACAAAATAGATTAATGATTATAGTTCTTGGTTCCCTCTTCAGGAGGAGCCTGCTGCAAGGCTTCTTCCACTGCTGCCTGCATTTCCTTCACGGTAGTATCCAAGTCACTTTGTCCGGAAAGATATGCGGAAATCAAGGTGTTAAAGCTGGTGTCTACCTGTGTGGAAGCTGCTACTCTCCACCACATATTTGCGGTGTCCAGTGCCTCACGAACGGTATCCATGTATGTACCCTTAATGCCATCCTCTTCCCAGAAAGCCTTTCTCGGAGAGAGAATGCCATGGTTGTCATAGAATTCCTTCTGCTTATCCAGGCTGGTATACATCTTGATCCACTCCCAAGCCAGATCCTTGTTCTTGGAGCCTTCCGGAATTGCGCAGTCCCATGCGGAAAGCAGAGTGATTCCGGTCTTCTCCTTTGGAATTACGGACAATGCCCATTTTCCAACTACTTTAGACTTTTCAGGGTTGTCAGCATCCTGTACCAAGCCCAATGTAGGCCAGGTCTCACAAACCGCTGCATCTCCGTTTAAGAAAGCCTGAATAGACTGATCGGTTCCCCAGTTTAGCCAGTTAGGATCCAGGGACTCCTGTAAAGCATTCAAATGCTCTAAGGACTTTCTGGTTTCGGGAGAATCAATGGTAACCTTCCAATCCTCATCCGCCCATGCACCACCGTTAGACCAAAGTACATAGTCAAACACGCCGCCCAGCTGTCCGGTGATACCGGAAATGGAAGCACCATAGAAGCCTTCATCCTTTTTGGTTACCTTCTTTAACTCTTCTCTGTACTCTTCCCAAGTATCCGGAAGTCCGTTCGGGAAAATGTCGGTACGGTAAGCAAAAAGCTGTGGTGTGGAAGCATTGGGGATTCCGATGTACTTATCCTGCCACTTTCCGGAGTTTGCAATAACATTGTCAATGAAGTCCTCCGCCTTTACATCGTCCTTCTCCATATAAGGCTGTAAGTCCGTAAGGTAAGGAGCAAATTCTCCATCCCACTGGCTGGCTACATCAATCACATCATAGGTTCCTGCTCCACTGGTGAAGTCCAAAAGCATTTTCTGGTGAAGCTCGGTGTATGGCATATCAATGACCTCTACCTTGGCGCCGGTTTTCTCTTCAAACTCATCCACCATGGACTTTGCAGCATCCGCATAAACGCCGGACATATAAAGGACAGTCAAGGTTTCTCCATTACCCTTTGCCTTGTCCCCGGAAGCCCCATCGGACTTTCCTTCCTCTGCCTTAGCAGAAGCATCTCCACCTGCATTTCCTTCGCTCTTTGCTCCGCAAGCCAGTAAAGATGCCCCTAAAGAAAGGGCCAATACTGCGGATAAAATTCTTTTTTTCATAGCTTTCCTCCCATCTTTCTTGTATATTCTGAACAAATAACTATCTGCATTATACCCTACTTATGTAAGTTATCAATAAGCAAAAACACAAAATATTGCCATGTATTTTAGGCAAAACACACAAACAAACACATTCCGCACAGGTTTAAACAAAATATAAAAAAAGTCGGTACTGTATTTCTACAGCACCGGCTTCTTTTACTTCTCTTTAATCTGTTCCCATAGTCCCCTACATCCCTCTAGGATATCTTCATAACAGGCTTGAAATTCCCCGCTATACCAAGGGTCGGCAATGGGATGAGGATGGTCGGTATAATCTCCAAGGAGGGAAACCTTGCTTTTGGGGTCTGCGCCTAAAATCCGCCTCATATTCTCCCGATTTCTTTCATCCATCCCGATGAAATAATCGTAACTTTCATAGTCTTCTTTTTGCAATTGGCAGGCTCTTTTTTTACTGCAATCAATTCCCAGCCCTTCCAAAATTTCCCGTACCGGAGGATAGACCGGATTCCCCTGCCCACGATAGATTTCTTCTGTGGAGGTAGCTTTGGAAGATACCTCAAAGTCTTCTACCCTTCCATTTTCCTCCAGGATTTTTTTAAACAGAAATTCCGCCATAGGACTGCGGCAGATGTTACCGTGGCAGACGAAACAGATTTTTTGCATAGTGTTTTTCCTCCTAAAATGCCGTGGATTACCATGTTTTACAAGGGGTTTCGGTGTTATTTTGAGATACTCTGAAATGACGGAATGTGGCAAATCAGAGTGTAATTTAGCAAGTTATTCTACCTGTTAGTAGTAAAACGAAAAATATAACTACTAACATTATAATGTACCTATCGGCACTTCAATTCTATCCCTTGCCACACAAACATTGTTTTTAACTAAAAAACACTCCACATAGTGTTCTCCCTCAAATACAGTATTTTCTATATGGTGCAATCCGCTTTCTTTAACAATATTTCCTCTTACCATATCACGCCTAATTGCTTCCGCACCGACATTTCTAACCTTCCAATATACATCATAAGGTTTTGGACAATCCGTACCTTCTATAAAGAAAGCTAGTTTTTTATTCTTTCTCAAATAAGTCGAACCTTCTCCCAGAAATTTTCTTAATAAAAACGGTCTCCAACCAGCCTGAGTAACATTACAGTCAATATCAACATCATACCTTATATCAACAAAAAACTTTTCTTCAATAAATTCTTCAGACGCTGAATCACAATCATAACATTCTTTAATATGAACATACTGCGCAGACCTCTCTGTTTTTCCTTGCACTTTAGGAAATGAATTTCCTAATACTTGTCGAAGTATCTTATTGGCATTATCTGATCCGATTGTTAAATCCTTAATCTTATCATATGCTTCCTTTGCCTTTCCAATATATTTGCCTTTTTCAGAATTATACACTCGTTGGTGACTACCCATAGCATACCAGTGGCTTCTGTCTTTATCTTGATTTTTTAGATACTCAAACAACGCTTGTAATATTTCCAAGTAATTTTTTTGAGGAGAACCAGCAAAACATTCATTTATATCAAAAAAATCATATACTAAGGTATCTATCAACAATCCACCCATCTTAAAGCCAATATTGTTTTTCCAACTTCTGATAATGTGGCAGAAATCAAAGTACTTGCCTTCTGACTTTGTTTCACAATCAGCACATGCACTTTGCTCACTTAATGGATCTGTGTATTTCCATGAACCACCATCATGTGTATCTGGATACTTAAATCTATTATCCACTTGTTTGAATCCAGGAACAAGCTCAATAGTATACTTATCAAAAGCGATTACCACCACCTGCCCATCACCACGAATATTTGTACTTGTATATTTCTCTTTAAGTACTTTCTTTACAGCTTGTACCAATGCAGATTGTCCATTATAAGAAAACGCATTATATTGCCTGTAAACGTTTACTGGTAAATCAAATAAAATATCTAAGTCGCTACTTCCACTAATCGCAGTATTTCGACCAACCGACCCCACTATGTACATGTGTAATTCAGTTTCATTATCCAAATCGTAATAACTCGTATTAAGCTTTTTCGCAATCTCTTCTGTAGTCTTTTTCATATCAGCTAGATTATCTAGCTTTATATTGCTACAAAAAGTATCAAAATCATTTAGTAATCCCACTCACTACTCAACCTTTCCTCTAAGTGTCGGCGGTAAGAAATTGTCTATTTCTTCATCCGAAATCGTATATTCTTTATTAACCTTCAATGCTTCAAAAGCTCTATCAACTGCATCTTGAGTTGTGGATGGAGCATCAGTATACAATTCGTTCAAATCATCCATAATTGAAATGTACTCTAAATTAATCTCATCTACATTTCTTTTCTTCATATGAATATCACATATAATATGTAACAAACGGTTTCTTATAACCAAAAACTTATTAGCATACTTTTTGTTTTGCTTTTCCATTTCTTTTATGTCAAAACTCTTAAAATATGCTGTAATCGTTATTGTGACAAACGAAAGAGCTGCTGCTATTATTTTTGCCCATATGTTATCACAAAATATAGTACTTACAATTCCACAAGAAGTCGCAGAAGCAACCAGTATATTTGCCGCTTCTAACTTCGCATATTTTTCATGGTATATATCAGCTTGTTTTTCTTGTATTTTGTGAGTCCATACAACACTTGAATAATTTTGTCGTACTTCATCTAATAATAATTGATATTCATTATTCATTTTACACACCTCCAGTGCTTCACTTTCCTACGATATAATGTATCCGTAGATTCGTGTTGTTTCCACAAAAATAACGTCCAACAAAATCCAGAGCGTCACAAATCTTCTATGTTATATTGCCTTAAACATTTTCTACGGCATCAGTTTTTCATTCTTCTTTTCAACCTATGCCCGCATACATGAGGTGCGCTATTTGGCATCTGTACTTTATAAGTTTCTATAATATACCTCATGTCCACGGTTCTCTATAACTGATGGTCTATTTTCAAAGTATTACGCTCAAGGTCAATATCCTTTAATATTAACCTGCAAAACTCTGAAATACGAAGTCCTGGGTGAAATTTGAGAATCTTTATCCCATTTTGGGGGTAACTCAAAAACAGTACTGTACCCTATTACATACTTTCCTATTGTGTTTGCAAAATTATTCTCTGTCACAATTTTCTTTCCAAACTCCGATGTTGAATTAGCATGAATTATATCATATATACTGTGTACTTTTTCATCTGAATAGCAATATTTATTTTGTAGAAGCACCTTGGTTATATTATATTTTTCCGAATAACTTTTTCCTGCAAAAATGTTTTTATGACTTGTGTTCTTAACTACTTATCATCATACTCAATATCAGTGAGATAGGTAAAATTCTTTTTGAGGAAAATTCAATTCAAATAAATACGATATATCATCCGGCTCATCATTTTCTATATAATGTCTTGTTTCATTTGGATTTTGCAAATCAATTATAACCACACTATATCCGTACAAATTGCTTATCATACTATATTCCAAGTCAACATGTTTTTTATTCACATATTCTTCATATTCTACAATTTTGGTCACACCTAAATCACCAATTGCTACATCAGAACTCTTGCTCATTTTTCCGTTATTTCTTCATTATTGATGACATAAATTTGCGGCTCATTGTACTTTTACATCTATACTTCATCTCCAATTATTTGTAAATACTATTCACGCTCTTTTATATCTTTATGTTTTAATCTAAGTAAATACAACATTGCATACGCACGATTATATAAATACTCTATAAACTGCGAATCATTCAATGCCTCCCTTTTTTCCTTAGCACCATTCAGATAATCATTATGCCTGATATCAAAATATTCATTGGAAAATTTCATTAACTCATCTAATTCCTTTTTTACAACAGCATAAACTTTTCCTTCCATATTATCGTTTACACTCAACGACAGCATTCTATACTGTTCATTTCTGCTATCACCTTGAGTAGATATAAGATATTGAAGTGCATCTATAATAAAATCTAGCGCACTTTTCTTTTCCATCAAATCTTTACTACTAATCATATCCTCCGAAAACTGTATCTTCCGTTCGAACATCCTATAATTGATAATTTTATCAATAGGGAAGGTTGTTTTATACCCTTGCTTTATTACAATTCCACTTTGTAATCGGTATGGCAATTTGAATATTTTAAATCTATCATTAACCTCTATGGTGAATTTGTAATGACACTCTCCGGAGTTAATAACCCAATACTTATATGCCATTTCTATAAATGCCTTTATCTCCGAAAAATCACCTGTATTATTTCTCAATGAATCCGGATAAGCTGTACCTCTATACAAGGTAAACTCATGATCATAATCCAATCCTAAAATCCACGTTCCCCCATCCCAATGATCCCAGTGTAAATATCTCGTGTTCAACAACTCCATACTTGGTAACTCTGTTTCAAACCAATGAATAAATGAATTCCAAAATCTTTTTTCATTTACATTTTCTTCGACACGTTTTCCTTTATATTCTATACCACTATTAGCCAAATGCATGATCAACATAGCTCTTGTGGTACTGGCATCTCTTAATTCAGATCCTGTCCTTAATAGTAAACTTCCTGATAAGTTTGGAACATCGTTTTCAAAAACATTTGCTATTTCGAAAACAAGCTCAAATATTTCCCCATCTGTTTCTATTGCCGAATTGTAATTTTCAACTGCTGTATCAATTTTCCTTATATAATCATTAATCAATTTTTCTTTAACTGAATTGATTTTATCCGACATTATTTCACCTCATTTTTTATATAACCTCAAACACGCTAAAGCAATTTCTGACTTAGGCTACATTTGATATTTTCCGAATCGCTTTGAACATCTTCTGGCTTACTGATTTCTCCTACCGCTATTCCTGTTTCCTACAGGCATTTTCCACTTCTTCCAGTTTTCTTTCTTCCGTTGCATCACCCAATCCGATGTACGTATAAACATTGAATGTTACCGCTATATCAGAATACCTAATGAAATATTGTAAAGTCTTAGGATTTGTACCTGATAAGTCAAGGTAAATAAATCAAACCCTAGAACACACTTCTCTCTTTTCTGATTCGTAGTAAAACAGTAGTTCTTTTCTTTCACACCCACAAAATTTTGGCCTTATCCGGCCAAGTTCAGCAATAGTATAAATCTTCTTAGGATGTCCTGCCATGGCAGACGAAACAGATTTTAAGCATTGGCTTTTTCTCCTACCACTTCTTCGGCGTATAATGAATCTCCGCCACATTATAAACGGTAATAAACGCCTTGGGATCTTCCTTCTCCAAAAAGGCCATCAGCTTCTGATATTCCTGCCGATCCACCACCGCCACGATTTCCTTCTTCATCTCATGGCTGTAAGCCCCCATAATGTCATAGATGCTCATACCGCTATGGATGCGGTTCAAAATAAACTCCGTAAGAATAGCTGCCTTTTCCTCGGTGGTAATCACACAAACTCTCTTTTTAATGGTCTGTCCGAAGATAAAATGATCCAAAATAATGCCATTAAAATAGGTTCCCAGCACCGATAAAATCACCGTTTTAGCATCAAAGGCAAAAATAGATAGGGCGGAAATGCAAAGTCCGGAAAGAGCCAGGGCTTGCCCCAGCTCCATATGGAGATACTTCTGCATCATTTTAGCCACAACATCCAAGCCTCCTGAACAGGTATTTCGATTAAACAAAATAGAAAGGCCGATGCTGACGAAGAAAATATACGCTACCACGTCTAAGAAGGCGTCCCCGGTTAAGGATTGATTATTGGGAAAAAGCTTTTCAAATAAAAGCAATACCGCCGGTAGCATAATGGTGCCATAGGCAGTTTTATAGGCAAATGCGTGACTCACAAAAAAATAAGACATGATCAACAGGATGATATTTAAAGCCATTACTAAAGTAGCCACGGAAAAGGGCAGAAAATGATGCAACACAATGGCCAGACCGGAAATCGAAGATACCGCCACATGACTGGGCACCTGAAAGAAAAAAACGGCAGCAGCCACAATCACTATGCCCACATTTACCATGATAATATCCTTCACCTTTGCAGAAAGCGCTGTATTCATTTTGTCGTCCCCCTTTGGAATATTGACATTAGTATAACACTCTATCGTAGAGGAAAAAAGACCTAGAAATATTCACTTTTCAAATGAATGGCATCTCTTTCAAAGCTTTTGGGAAAAAGAAAAAAGCACTTCCAAAATCTCTGTACGGAGAGAAAATGGAAATGCTTTTTTTACATATTTTTAGTACTTTTCAGTAGCGCGTTTCGATAGAAGCTTTTCAGTAGAAGCTCTTTAATAGAAGCATTCAGATTTGTACGCTCTTCTTTACTACATTAAGCCTTCTTTGCAAAGCTGTAGGTATAAACGAATTGATCCGGAGTGTAGTTATCAAGCTTTACTCCGTCAACCTCTGCGTAAGGATAACCGAAATCATTTAAAGCCTCTCCATCCTGTGCAGGATTCAAGGTAAGGTCTCTTCCATCAGATAAAATCATACGCTCTGCATCGCAATTACCAAAGTAGTATTCCTGCTTTTCCTTGGTTTCTGTCTGGTCCTTTGTCCAATTATTCTTTAAAACAGCCTTTAACACATCGGCGGGATCTGCGGAAACCCAACCGGTTCCCTTTAAATAAAACTCTGCCCAGCAGTGCTGATTCTTGGTGATATCCTCTGCATTGATACGGATTCCGAAATGCTCTCTGGCAGGAATTCCGGATGCACGACAAAGAGCCACAAACATAGAGTTAATGTCGGTACATTTTCCGGTCATGGTGGTATCTAAAAGAGCACAAACATCTCCCTCACCGCAGCCTTTTACACTTTCATCACGATTCATATTGGCAATAACCCAGTCATAGATTGCTCTTGCCTTCTCTAAATCTGTGGTCTTTCCTTCGGTTACTTCTGCGGCCTTATTCTTCACCTGATCATTTAAGGGAAGGTTCTTGGAAGGCTCCAGATACTTCTTCACATCTGCAGGAATCTCCGCCTTATCATCCTCCTTTAACTCAGGACTGACGATTTCTTCTCTCTTTACCTGTAAATCCAGCTTTACCACTCTGTCGGCAGGCTCGGCATTTTCATCCCATTCCACATAGAGCATCTTATTGCCCCAGTCGTCCGTGTTCATTTCCGCCTTAGCATTTCCGGCATCATACTTTACATCCTCAACAGTCTGATACTCACTGCTTTGAGGAACAGGAATCCAAAGGCGAACCTTCTTTCCTTTTTCATACTTGGATAAGTCAACGGTATTGTTCACCGCCCCCTCGACTACCTTCTTTTCGGAAGCTTCTGCCTTTTCCGTCTCTTTCTCAGAGCTCTTCTCCGTTGCAGCAACAGATTCTGTGCTCTTCTCTGTGCCCTTTGCACTTGTTTCTACATTGCTTACCGCCTTATTTCCGCAGGCAGCCATAAGCATTCCTACTGTTCCCAAGAGTAACATGACCTTTAAGCTTTTTTTCATTTTTTCCTCCTTAAGCCACTCTTTTAAACTGTAACGAGGAAGAGTATACGCCAGAGGGTTACGGGAGAGAAATTGAATTTTGCAATAAATTCTTAGCTTTATTACGTAAGCTTATAAATAGAATCACCATGCTTTCTTCGCCAGTAAAGCACTGATCCCTCCGGATACTAATGTCAAAACTCCTACTACCAGATAAACCCATTCAAAGCTTCCGCTGGTTCCATATATGTCCAATACCCCTTTATAAAGGGAACCTACCGTAAGAACGGCCACACCGCTTTTCCAAAGGAAGGAAGCCAGGGAAGAGAGGAATAGCTTTTTTCCTTCTTCCTCCTCTGTATCCAAAGAACCATTCCAAAGACGATTCCCTGTACAAAGATTCAAGAGCTTTGGAAGGAAAATGAGACTTAAGGGCAGTAAAAAGGCATAGCTCATAAAAACCGAGCTGACTCCATGGGAGAAAATCCCATAAATCTTTGCGAAGACAAAGACAAAAACCGTGGTTAAAGTAATGGGAAGAAGCGATTTCCAAGATAACTGACTCGTTTTATTATCAGAAATATTCTGCCTGCCCTGCATATTCTCCATCCTTTCTTCAGCATTGTCCTGACAGCTCGCCGAATGATAATAAATAACTTGATTCTTTTCCATTTGATGCCTCCTCTATACTAAATTTCATATCTTTATACTGATTTCCATATCTTTAGATTACATTTCGTATTTTTACTGATTTTCGTATTTTATACTCCATTTCGTATCTTGATCGCTTTTATAACTTTAAATTGATTTTTATCTCTTTAAATTGATTTTCGTAGAATTCCCTATCTTACAAGCTCTTTCCGATATATAAGATATCGCTGACTGCTCTCTCGGAAATCTTATTTCCGTTGGTGGTGGGATTATTGACCACCTCTCCCTGGAACACCATGGTGGAGGATCCGCCGCCATCCAGGTTATAAACATTGGTCGCCCCTAAAGACTTCATAAAGTTTGCCAACTCGTAAAGGCTTAATCCCGCACTTTCAGAAGTTCTTCCATCAGACACCACAAAGAGATAATGATTCTTTGCTACAGTGCCGATGGCTGTTCTTGGGTTGCTGGCCATCGCCATACCTACCTCATCATTTTCCGAAACGGCTACCTGTCCGTTCTCTACCAAAACCGGTCCAAAGGAAAGAACCTGCCAAGCCTGCTTCTGAAGCAGAGAGTCTGTAGTGGTGTCAGATTCGGAAATGAAGGAAAGGGTTCCATCCTTAGAAATCACCATATCTTCTCCGTTACTTCCCTGGTTTCTGTATACCACACCGTTTCGAATGACATAGCCACTTTGTCTTGCCCCGTAATAATCTCCGTTAATCGCTAAAACCGCATTGTTTTCCTCCGCCATATCGGAAGTAGTGTCGGTAATGTTTCTTCCATAGGTATTCTTTGCAAATGCGGAAAGAATGCTTGTTCCGTCTGTGACCTCCACATCCGCCACATAGATATTACTGTCGTAAGCTCTGTACTGGGTTACGGTAATTTTGCTCTTACTATCAGAGTACGTGCCGATTACCGTTCCGGAACTTGTGCTGCTTGTACTACCGGAGCTACCGGAGGAATTCGTAGTGGATTTCGTAGTGGATTTCGTTTCGGATCCGGTGCTGTTGGAACCGGTACTGCCGGAGTTTGTTGTCCCGGATTTTGTGCCGGAATTGCCGGTAGAAGCGGAATTTGAGCTATTGCCGGATTTTTTGTTTCCGCCACCGGGTCTACCCTGTCCTCCCCGTCCCGGACCACCTTGACCATGTCCTCCCGGACCGCCATTGCCGGGGCCGCCGAAGCCCTGTCCATTATAGAATCCACCATTTCCGCCAAAGCCCTCATTATCCCCATAGGCATTTTCCACCTCAGAACTCTCCTCTTCATTTATAGACAGCCCGTTGGAATCTAAGTTCTGTCCCGACACCGTCTGCATGGGGTGGGGGATAACGAAGGTATCCAAAAGCGCATAGGAGGTAAATGACGCCAATGCCACACCACAAATAATTCCTGCTTTCTTTCCATTAAACTTTCTCATAATTCTATCCTTTCCTTATACTTGCGCCTGTATCATCCGGCTTTTTTTCTCTTGTAAGGCCTCTTCAAACGTCGCTAACTCTTCATCCTTTTTTCCGGAAAATGCCTTAGATGCTTCTATCTTTGTTGCGCCATAGGGCTTCCTAAGCTCTTCCTGCTTAGCTGCTACTTTCTTGCTGCTATTCTTTTCAAAAATCCATTTCTTTTGCACGAAGTAGGACAGGCAGAACAACAAGCCTTCCGTTAAAATCTTCGCCAGGTAGGGATTCATTCCCAAGCTTCCTACAATTCCCGATAAGAGAAAGCTGTTAATTAAGAAGATAAATGCCGCCAATCCAAGATAAGAGAAGTACTCTTCCTTCTTAAAGCTCTTTAGTGCGGATAGATTCCACTTAGTTCCCTTCTGTACTTTATCGTTTTCTATTCTCTTATTGGGTTCTTCAATATCTTCCTTTCTTTCCTCTCCGGAGAACACCATAGTCTTGTTTAAGAAGAAATTCAGGTGTAAAGAAATCACTCTTGCCAGGAAATTCGATACAAACAGCCCTCCTGTAATCAGGAAGAAGAAACTGTAAAGCAGAAAATCCGCCAGGAAGGATAATAAGGAGCTGGCAGAGAACTTCAAAATCTGCTTGTAAATCCGATAAGAATCCTTCACCGTATCAAAATGGCTTTCCGCATTGTCATTGATATATACCGTTTCAATAGGCACCTCTTCCATAGGCACTCCTTCCTTTGCCAAAAACAAAAGCACATTCATTTCGTATTCGTAACGCTCTCCCGGAATCGTCAGCATTTTCGGAATCATCTTTCCGGAAAATGCCCTCATCCCTGTCTGGGTATCCTTCACTTCCACGCCGGTGCAAAGATTAAACACCTCCTTGGTAATGCCGTTTCCGATTCTGGAGCGAAGAGGAGAATCCTTGGACTGGGTTCTGCTACCAAGAATCAGAGTATCTTTTTTCTCCTCTGCTACAGAAAGTAAGTTGAGAGCGTCCTTCAGCAAATGCTGTCCGTCCGCATCTAAAGTAATAATAGTGAAATCCCTTTGCAGCCCCGCATTTTCCTTCTGCAAATATTCCAGCCCCGCCTTTAAAGCGGCACCCTTTCCTCTATTTTCCGGGAAGGACAGCACTCTGGCCTCCGTCTCCCTTTCTATCTTATGGAAGAGAGACAAATACTCCTCTCCCGAACCGTCATTTACAATCAGGCAATCCATTCCATGTTCTTCAATCCCTTTTACAAATTCCAATAACTGTATATTTGGTTTATAAGCCGGTATTAAGGCAATCCTCTTTTTCATGCTTATCCCTCCTTGTCTGCTTTCGTTTCCTAAAAGGAAAGTTGGAAGCACTTGCTTCAATTCCTTTCATGGCTGGAGTATAGGAGAAAAAACTGAAATGAAGCTGAAAAAGAAGAAAAAAGCAAAAGAGGACCGCTTCCTTCATTTTGGGAAAAACAAAGGGCATCCTCTTTCTTTATGATTTCTCTATGATTAAACCATGATTTGCCTGTTATTTATTACCGGCTTACAAGCTACTGCTTAATCTTCTCTCCTTTCATCTTACGATAATTTTCCAACTGTTCCAGAAGATTATAGACTCGCCTGATACTGCTTCTTCTTTCCTTCTTTTTCATCATCCGAGCATGATTACGATACTTTTTGCCTCTCTTTGGGTAGTGTTTTTCCTCAGGACGAGGCTTCTCCTCATATCCATGATGAAAAATCCACTGATCATGCATAACAATGTACTTTAAGTAGCCATAAATGCTCCCCTTTGTAACAGGCTGCCTATGATAGCCCGGTACTTCTTCCTTTTCCTCCATAAATCGACGAAATACATTCTTATGATACAGAAAAATGCGACCCTTCTTTCCATTCCACACAATCTTCCAATGACTTAGCGGCATCTGTACATGAATTTCTTTACTGTCATGTTGCAAAAGCATCTTATTCTCTTCGCAAAATTGCTTTATCTTTGTCGCCTCTTTTCGATAATGCCGGCCTATAGCAGAACAATACTTACAGCTGCGATATCCCGCTTTTTCTCCTTCTTCCACAGTATAAAACAGCTGTTGGTCTTCCGGTCGAATTCGTTTTCCATAGAAGCACTGCTGATTATGCAGTATCTTTGAACTGCCTTTTTTGCATGCAACAAACATTTCTTTGCCCCCTCTCTTGGAAAGCTTCTATATTTCTTTCAATATAATTGCTTTATTGTCCAATTGAACGGACTCAAAAAAGAGTTAGATTTTCCATATAAAAAAGAACCTGACAATATATCAGATTCTTTACCTAAATTCTCCAAGAATAGCACTTGAAAATACAATTTGTAGCCTTATTGGAAATAGCTTTGGGCCGAATTTAAAACGTCCCTAATTTCCAGTCCCCTCACTGATATCCGACTCATAGAGCCTGCGAACCTCTTTTTGCCTGACTAAAATCAGAACAAAACCGGCCAGTAAGGTGAACGTTCCGCCAATCGTAATACACCACCGATAATCCAGAATCTCTCCGAGAAAGCCCATCACCAAAGAAAATGCACTGCAGCCGGCTGTAACCAGAACCCCCTGGAAAGCATTGACCCGAGACCGGAGTCTCTCCGGAATATACCTCTGTACTGCTGCATCTCTTATGATGGCGCTGTTACTCCCGAGAAAGCCGCAAATTCCTCTGTTTAAAAGCATCAAAGGATAAGGAAGCCAGAGCAAACACATATCCATCGCGGAATATGTTTGATAGACAAAGAACACGAAACCGAACTTCTTCTTATCCGGAATTTTAATTCGATATTGTAATGCACTGCC
Organism: Oribacterium sinus; assembly: GCF_963537195.1. Lineage (GTDB taxonomy): Bacteria > Bacillota > Clostridia > Lachnospirales > Lachnospiraceae > Oribacterium > Oribacterium sinus_A. The sequence continues at coordinate 41,677 of NZ_CAUTEG010000008.1, forward strand.
GAT
>NZ_CAUTEG010000009.1:0-37522 GCF_963537195.1 Oribacterium sinus
TAGGATACCGCCCTGATAAAATAAGCTCCCATCAGACGAATTTCATTTTCCATGGTTAATCTCTTATATTTCTTGGGAGGATCCGGCATGAAATCCTCTCTCTCGATATAAAGCTCTCCGGAGAAATGAACTTTTCTCTCCCCTAAAGCTTCATTTTCCAGATTATTGGGGATGGAAAGCATCTCTCCTTCCCCTTCGTAGTTGTCAATCACCAGCTTAATGGGATCCAAAACCGCCATAAGTCTAGGTCTCTTCAACTTTAAATCCTCACGAATACAATACTCCAAAAGAGAATAATCGCAGGAGGACTGAGCCTTGGAAATACCGGAAAGCTTTACAAACTGTGCCAGGCTTTCCTTGGTATAGCCTCTTCTTCTCAAAGCAGCAATGGTTACCAAACGAGGGTCATCCCAACCGTCTACCACACCGTCCTCAACCAGCTTCTTAATGTAGCGTTTACCGGTAACCACATTGGTTAAGTAAAGCTTTGCAAATTCAATCTGTCTTGGAGGATAGGGAAAATCACACTCCTGCACCACCCAGTCATACAGCGGACGGTGATCCTCAAACTCCAAAGTACAAAGAGAATGGCTGATCCCCTCCACCGCGTCCTCAATAGGATGGGCAAAGTCGTACATAGGATAAATACACCACTCATCTCCGGTATTGTGATGGCTCATGTGAGATACACGATAGATAACAGGGTCACGCATATTGATATTGGGGCTTGCCATATCAATCTTAGCTCTCAGTGTCTTCTCTCCATCCTGATACTTTCCTGCCTTCATTTCCTCAAAGAGGCGAAGGTTTTCTTCAATGGAACGATTACGATAAGGGCTCTCCTTACCGGGAGTGGTAAAGTCTCCACGATACTCTCTGATTTCCTCAGCCGTTAAATCGTCTACGAAGGCCTTTCCCTTCTGAATAAGGTAAACCGCCTTTTCATACATAATAGGAAAATAGTCGGAGGCAAAAAACATTCTGTTCTCAAAATCCGCTCCAAGCCATTCCACGTCTTTTCGGATGCTCTCTACAAACTCCATCTTTTCCTTTACCGGATTGGTATCGTCAAAACGAAGATTAAAGGTACCGTTGTATTCCTTGGCAATGCCGTAATTTAACAAAATCGACTTGGCATGTCCGATATGGAGGTAACCGTTGGGCTCCGGCGGAAAACGGGTTTTAATTTCCTTAACCTTTCCCTCCCGCAAATCTTCATCAATGAAATTCTCTATAAAATTCTTGGACTCAAGCTCATTCTCTTTTCCAAGCATCTCTTCTGTCCCCATTTTATCCTCCTAAAATTTATTCATTATTTTAATTTGCCTATTATAGCATAAGGAAAAGCTGTTTCACAAGAAAAAGCTAAAACAGGGGCACGGATTGGAAAAGGAAGCTTAAGCTTTCCGGTTCCAATCCGTACCCCATGAAATAATTTTTCGATATTCTATTGCATCTTAGCTCATATAATCATAAAGCAAATCCGGAAGAATTCCCTTTTGTCCATCCCAAATCTTATCAATCTGTTCTTCGGGCACAGGACTTACGCCCTTTCCGCACTCAATGGTCACAGAGGGAATCTGATATTTTTGCTCTGCAAAATCCTTAAAGCCTCCGGCATGCTGGGGAGAATAGTAATCAATTACAGGATAAGAAGAATTCTTATGCACGATTTCCGCCAATCTTCTGGCTTTCGGAACATACTCTCCCTGGCCAAAATACCAATAAATGACTTCTCCCTGAGTATGGTAGCTGATGGTGGAAGTAAATTTTTCCTTTCGAAGTAAATCCGCCAATGCTTTGGATTCTATCTCCGACTCCGCTGCAGAACCCTTGTACTCGTCCTTTGCCGGGTATCCCTTTTTGTCTACAGTAATAGACCAGTTGGCATCGAAGTTTTTATTGAGGTTAACTCCTCTTGCATTACTTTTCCATAAACGGAAATAGCTCTTTAAATCGGCAGGATTTTCCTTAGCCACAATGCTTTGCACTGTATTTCTGACTTCTTCCGATCCGATACCGGCCAAACCGTTTTGTACCAAGGAAACACCGTCCGGATCCACCATGGGAACAAAGTAAACGGCACAATTTTGCAACATATCCTTCATCGCTTTACCGCCGTAGCGCTGATTGTTCTTTTCCATTTCCAAAAGACTTGCCAGCTGACGCATAGCGACCTTGGTCACAATATATTCTCTGGCATGGATACTGGCATGAACCAAAATCTTCTTGGGGGCATTGGGATTTCCCACAATACCGCAGTACAGCTCTCTTCCGTCTAGGGTTTTTCCCAAGGAGGATAACTGTAATGCCGGGTAGGCGTCCTTTAATTTAAATAAATCGGCGGACATCTCATTGTAGCCATACACCCCATGTCCTGAAAAGCCATAGTCACTCAGCAAAGGAACATTCTCTCCGGAAAGCACACCGGAGTATACCTGCAAATAGGAATCCGCTACGGAAACGGTATTTTCATTCTTTCCCAGACCTACTCCGGGACCGCTGTTCACCGTGGTATGGTCATCCAGATCCGGACCGTCTGCAAAGCTAAAGCCTGAGTATGCCAGCAGGGACAGACTCAAAGCAAGGGAAAGTATCAGTCTTTTCTTCTTCATTGCTCCTCCTAAAATTTCATTTCTCTGCCCCATTTTAGCAAAGCTTCCGGGAAAAAGCTTGGACATTTTTCTTACAATCCCGGCACGGAAGGCTTACTCTTTTTTATGTCCTAGCCAAAGGCCACATTATTGACTATAGGAACCAAAATTACCGTAAGAATTCCGGCAACGACGATAGCCAGAGAGGACATCGCTCCCTCCACTTCACCAAGCTCCAGTGCTTTAGCCGTACCGATGGCATGGGCGCTGGTTCCTAAAGCAAGACCTTTGGCAATGGGATGATGAATAGGGAAAATACGAAAGACAAGGTCCGCAAGAATACTCCCCAGAATACCCGTTAAAACAATGGCTGCTACGGTTAAGGTTACATATCCTCCTGTTTCTTCCGAAATCCCCATACCGATAGCTGTAGTAATGGACTTTGGCAGTAGGGTGGAAATATGTTCATTGGGCAAATGAAATAATAGACCAAGCAGTAAAATGCTACCGATAGAGCTCAAAGTCCCTGCAAAAATCCCCAAAAATACGGCTTTAAAATTATTTTTCAATAAAGACCATTGCTTATAAAGTGGAATGGCCAAGCAGACCGTAGCCGGCGTTAAAAAGTAACTCAAAAGTCCCGCACCCTGTTTATACTTGGCATAGGGAATTTCCGTAACCAGGAGGATTCCCACAATAATGATGGTTGAAACAAGCAAGGGATTTAAAAAGTCCCACTTTAAGCGAAGCTTGATTTGGATGGCAAGGAGGTAAATAAATATACTTAAGCCAAAACCGAAGTGTTCTGAACTCATTAAAATTTCTTTCATTAATCCTCCTCCAAGCCCTTTAAGCCATGTTTTAAATCTTCCAACTGTATCTCTCGAATTTCTTCCTGGATTTTCTCTTTCTTTTCCAATGCAGACTCCATAGAACGCATTTCCTTGATTTTATCTTCTCTGCTCTCTGTTATTTTTAGAATTCTCTGGCTTACCAAGCCGGTAACTGCCATAACAATAATCGTGGATAAGACAATAATTACAAGGTAAGGTACTAAAACCGGCATCAGTAATTTTGTTACGGTCATAATCCCTACTGCAGCCGGCAAAAACATAATGCTCATGGTTTCCAGCATGAAATTTCCTACCTGCTCCACCGCATCCAAGGGAATGATTCCCTGCATTAGGAAAATCAGCATAAAAATCAAACCATAAACTCCTGCCGGAACCGGCAAAGGCAAAAGTTTATTACACATTTCTCCTAAGAAAGTAAAAAAGATGATCCATGTCACCTGTCGGATTAATTTCATCGAACCCTCCTCCCACAAAAACTACTACAGTGTAGTCCCCTATTTCTTTTTTGACAAGAAAAACCGTGCATCTTTTCTTCCTTTCTAAAAAAAAAACAGAAAAAATAAAATAAATTTTGAGATGGAATTTTCTTCCAATAATTTTCTTAAAATTCCTTTTGAAAAAGCAGGATTTTAGAGGGATTATTCTTTACAAAACGCGGAATAGGCATTACTATGCCCTTAGAACTTTTTGCAGAGTAGAGAATAAAGTGGTTAGTGCCTGACACACAGGGAGTTGGTGTCAGGACGAAGAACCGAATCGGTTCCCAGTTTTATTCTCGCATCCCGCTGCCAGGAAGCAAGACAGCTTCTTTACAGCGCATGAAAGGAGCGGTCTATGAATAAGAACGTGTTTAATGTCAAAAATCTTGTCACCTTTTCTATGCTGGTTGCCATTCAGATTATTCTGACCAGATTTCTGTCGGTACAGGCATGGAATTTCCGTATCGGCTTCGGCTTTGTCCCCATTGTCTTTGCCTCTATGTATCTGGGGATGGTTCCGGCCGTCTTAATTGCCTGCGTTTCCGATATTCTGGGATGCTTTTTATTCTCTCCCTTTCCTTATATGCCGGGCTACACTCTGTCTGTAGGATTAACTGCAGTGATATATAGCCTTTGTTTGGAGAAAAATCGAAGCCAATATCGTATTCTCCTTGCCATCTTAATCAGCCAGCTGCTTTGCAGCTTAGTCATCAACAGCTACTTACTGACTCTCAGCACCGGAAGCCCTCTTCTTCCTTTGATGCAGTTCCGTGTTCTTCAAGTGCTGATTAACAGTATTCTTCAATACTTTGCCATTAATGCAATCGTCTTGCTGTTTGAAAAACGCAAAATTTTTCATGCTATAGCAAACTAAAACATTTATAATACAGAGTAACGAATGCAGTGCTGTTCATTGCTTTCGCTACTCTGTTTTTCTATGGGAAGAATTTGTTCTTTATATAAGGAGGATAATTTTAAAATGACTTGGGAAGAATGTATGGAGACTCTTGGGGTAAACGATTGGTACGGTTGTAAAATGGGTCTTCAACCAACCAGAAATTTATTAAAAAAATGTGGAAATCCGGAAAATAAGCTTCGGTTTATCCATATTGCCGGCTCCAACGGAAAAGGTTCCGTCGCGAAAAGCCTGCAACAGATTTTAAGCCTTTCCGGTTATAAAACCGGGATGTATATTTCCCCTCATATAGAAATCATGAATGAACGCTACACCATTGACGGAGAAATGATTTCCGATGAGGATTTAAAAAGACTTTGTCTAAAAATACGGGAGCTAAGCGAAAGCTTGGAAGAGGAGAAACCCAATTCCTTTGAAATGCTGACTGCTCTGGCCTTTTGTTATTTTCTGGAAAAGGGTGTAGATTATGTGGTCCTGGAGGTAGGTCTTGGAGGACGACTGGACGCCACCAATGTTATTCCCCATAAAGAATTGTCCGTTATAGCCCATATCGGTTTGGAACACACCGCTATTTTGGGAGATACTCTGGAAGAAATCGCCCGTGAAAAGGGCGGTATTATTGCAAAAGATACTCCTGTGGTATTAATGCATCAGAAGCCTGAGGTCATGGAAGAGATTCGAAGAATTTGCAAAGAAAAAAATGCCAAGCTACATATTACCAATCCCAAATATTTTCATTCCTATTCCTTCCATATTGACAACGGCTACCAATACTTTTCCTATCGTGAGAGACAGGAATATGCATTGTCCTTACTGGGGGATTATCAATTGGACAATGCCATGGTCATCTGTGATGCGATAGACTGTCTGAAGGAAAGAGGTATTTCCATTCCTGAGGACTGCGTAAAGCAGGGGCTTATGACAGTTACATGGCCGGGACGATTTGAAATTCTAAAAAAACGTCCTTTGATTATTCTTGATGGAGCCCACAATCCTCAGGCGGTAAACAGTTTGGTTCGCTCTATAGAAATGCTTTTTCCGAACTACAAGAAGAGAATCTTCTTTTCCGTTATGGCGGATAAGGATTATATGACCATGTTGGAGCTTTTAAAAACCAATACTCTAAGCTTTAGTTTCTTCCAGGTGGAGACACACCGAGGACAGTCTCCGGAGATTTTAAAGAAGGAATGGCAGGAACATTTCAGTGGTGAAATTTATTGTCCCAACACCTTGGAAGAAGGTCTGGAATGGAATCTTAATGCCGTAAAAAAAGAAGAAGAGAAAACTCTCCTTCTTTGTCTGGGTTCCTTGTATCAGGTAGGACAGATTCGAAATTTCTTTAGAAACTATTATAGCTCCCACTAGGACATCCTATTCGATTTAGCCAAGAATGTAAGTTCTAAGAAAAAGCAGTCTTAGGAATCTTACTCCTCTTCCCATTCCTCCTCATCTTCCTCTACATAGATGGAGGGAAAATATCCCGCCTTACAATACTCTTCTCCTTCTTCATTTTCCAAGAGGGAGAAGCTTTTTTTTGCTTCGGAAAGGCTGTTCATATCCTTAACATAGTACAGGCAGAGCGTATCTCCGTTTAAGTCCATGGAAGGAATCTTTCTTTGGAAAAAACTTAGGATTTCCCAGGTACTTAATTCACTGTCATAACCCACTGCCAAAAGAAGATTTTTGCTTTCCGATCTTCGGAAATAGCACTTCACCATGGCGCCCACAGTATTTTCCCCGAAGCTTTCCATATAAGCCAGCTGCAGCTCCTGTTCCGGAATTTCCTCTCCCCCATCCAAGTATTGCTCCGCATTTTCAATATAAACCAAAATCTGTGAGAAATACTGATCCTTTAATTGAATAAAATCCATCAGATTGGAAAATGCCGTCTCCTTTGTCACCGCATTTTTCTGTGCATAATCTGCTAAAACCTCTTGATACCCTATGGGGATGCTCCACTGATCCATTTTCTTTCCTTTCTTATTTTTCCAAAAATGAGCTTCTATTCCGGGAAAGGGAATTGCTTTTGAGAAATTTGCGTAATTTCTTTGCTTTTCTCTATTATCTTCTTTCCAACCCCTTTCTTTTTTCTACAATATGTTTTACTATACATACTATTCTGAAACAAGTTCATTTTTGCTTTCCTAAATAAAGGAAAACAGGGAACTTTGAGAGGAGTAGAATCATAGGCTGAGTCAAGGATAAAATGGAGGGATCAAATGAAGCTGCTGGAAGAAAGAATCAAGGCGGATGGACAAGTCAGACCGGGTAATATTTTAAAGGTGGATAGCTTTTTAAACCATCAGTTGGACGTTTCTCTTTTGGAAGAATTAGGAAAAGAATTCTATGAGCGTTTTAAGGACAAAGGGATTACTCGTATTTTAACCATTGAAGCTTCCGGAATCGCCCTTGCCTGTTGTGCAGCACAATATTTTCATGTTCCGGTTGTCTTTGCGAAAAAAGCAAAGAGTAAAAATCTTGACGGCGATCTTTACACCTCCACTGTACATTCTTTTACCTACAATAAAGATTTCACCGTAACCCTTTCCAAGAAATTCTTGGGACCTGAGGACAAGGTTTTGCTGATTGACGATTTCCTGGCTGTAGGAAAGGCTATGAGAGGTCTTATCGATATCTGTAAGCAGGCCAATGCGGAAATTTCCGGCATCGGTATCGCCATCGAAAAAGGCTTCCAGTGCGGCGGAAAAGAGCTTCGGGAAATGGGCTTCCCGGTTTATAGCCTGGCAATCATTGAAGAAATGACTGACGAAGGACAAATCAGCTTTAGAGAGAACCCATAAATTAAGAGGGCTGTAAATCAAAATAGTTTGATTTACAGCCTCTCTTTTTTCTCTACTCTTCGTTCTTATCTTCTGTTTTTTCAATATCTTCTTTTTCTTTCTCTTTAATCATCTTATCCAAGCGTAGCCACATGATTTTATAAATCACCGCGGTTAAAACTACAATAAAGAGAAAGGAAAGAAGTAAAAACGGTAGAAGCCATTTGGCGTTCAAGCTCACAGCTATCACTATGCTTGTATTCATTTAACTGCGCCTCTCTCCCAAAACAAAAGCAAAGCTTGTAACAACGCCGTCTTTATTCTGCTTAATGTTCTGCATAGAAAGAGTCGGCAGGAAGGATACGGCGTCCTTTGCGGTAATACTTGGCAGATTTTCATCCAAATAACTCATCATGGCCATCTTGGAAACCTTGATTTCCGTCTCATAAGCCACTTTTCCGCTGGCTCTGCCGTTTTTCTTCTGATAGTAAATCTTTGCCGGGAAAAGATAGTAAGAAGACTTTTCTTTTCTCTGTTTACTTTCCACTACGACGATACTGTCCGGATGAGCGGCATACAAATCAGCGGCTAGGAAGGCACGCCTTCCATCCTCATCAAAATGTACCCCTTCCTTATTTTCCTGATTCCGAAGCATTACGCCATCTTCCCCTACATAGTAAAGATTATCAACCCAGGCATCCTTAATCATATGCCCATCCTGATCGAAGAAGTAGGTCTTTCCTTCCAAGTCCAGACGACCGGTCTGCATAGTTCCATCGGAATTAAGATAGTAACGTTCTCCTCCGATATCCTGGAAACCGCTTTGCATAATTCCATTTTCATCAAAATAGTAATACTTTCCGGCAATTTCCTTCCATCCGGTAACCCGATCTCCATTTTCATCGATGTAGGAACGTCCTCCCTCTTCATCTACAAACTGGGACAGATGATACTTCTCCGGATCCAAACTAATGCTAAAGCTCTTACTGTAGCTTTCTCCCATACTGCCGTCACTGGCTTGTGCATAGGCTGTCAAAGTGTAATTACCGTTTCGACTCAGCTTTATCGGAGCAAGATATTCCTCATTCTGAATATCCTCTTTTCCTCCACTTATGCTGTAAATGATTTTCTTTCCACTGCTTTTTAAGCTGATCTCCACAGGGTCGGTAAAACTGTCTCCCTGCAAATCCGATTCCACCTTGGGATCCAGAAGAGACAATGCTGTCTGAACCTCTGTATCCTCCGGGTAGAGCTTCTTCGCTTCTTCCAATGCCTTTACCGCCTCCTGATGTCTACCGGCCTTTCCATAGGCCTCTGACAAAAGAAGATAATATTTGCTGTTCTTCGTAAGGTTAGAGGGCATTCCTTCTAAAAGAGCTATCGCCTCGTCTCCCTTTTCAGACTGAACCAGCTTTGTTCCCTTCTTCAGTAAGTTATCATATTGGGTAGCAGGCAAGTTTTGATAACAAATATATGCAATGCCCAAAACGGGAATAATTGCTAAAGGAGCTGCCTTCTTCCATTTCTGCCAGCCCTTTTTCCATTCTCCCACTGAGGTTGGAGGAATGGCTGCCTTATCCTGGAAATCATCAGGATCATCAGGAATTTCCCCCTCAAAAGCCAGCTTTTCCTCCATTTCCTTACGTTTTTCCTGTAAGGAAAGGATTTTCTCCTCCGGCTCTTCTTCATCTTCCTGCACTTCTTCCCGGAAAAGTCCTCTTTCAATAAGGGTAATGGACTCGTCTTCTAAAGGACCTTCCTCCTCTTGAGACTCTTCCTCTTGAGGGTCTTTCTCTTGAAGCTCATCTTCTTGAGACTCATCTTCTTGAGACTCATCCTCTTGAGATTCATCCTCTTGAGGCTCATCCTCTTGAGACTCATCCTTTTGAGGCTCTTTCTCCTGAAGCTCATCTCCATGAGAATCTTCTTTAGAATCTTCCTCAGTAAATACCTCCGGTACAAATTCTTGTATTCCGGCTTCCTCTTGTGCCGATATTTCTTGTTCCGATGTCTCTTCTTTCAGTCCTTCTTGTTCCGCTTCCTCTTGTATAGATTCCTGTACCTGAGTTTCTTCCGGCTGAGACTCTTCTTCCCCATGCTCTTCCTTCTCCCGGAAAAAGGCTTCAATGAAGCTGGCTTCTTCCTGTTCCTCTGAAAGAGCATCTCTATCGATTTCTTCCTGCTCTTTTGAAAGAGCAGCTGTATCGGTTTCTTCCTTTTCCCCTGAAAGTGTATCGGTACCGGTTTCTTCCTGTTCTTTTGAAAGAGCGGCTGTATCGGTTTCTTCTTTCTCTTCCGAAGCTACAGACTCCTTTACAGCCTCTGCTTGTACAGCTTTCTCCTCAAGTTCTTTCTGTGAAACATCTTCCTCTAAAACTTCTTCCTGTGAGAGTTCTTCCTGTGAAAGTTCTTCTTGAGACAAAAACTCCTGTGTAGACAAGCTCTGCTCAAGCTTTTCCTGTTCAGGTATATCTTTTTCCAAATTATCCTGAACAGAATTTTCCTGAATAGGCTCTTCCTCCGGTGCATATTCCAACTCTCCGGCCTCTTTTTGTTCCTCCAGGAATTCATCAACATTTTTCTTCAAAGGAAGATTTTCCACAGACTCTTCCTCGCTCTCCGCCTCTTCCTGTGCCAGCATCTGTTGTTTTAAAAATTCAGGTTCTTCATCCTTCTCCGGCTCCGGCTGAACTTCAATGTTTTGAAAGGGGGAGAAAGAAAGGTCAATCAATAAGCCACAGGTAGGACAAAACCGTTGATTTTCTTTTACTTCCGTACCGCAAACTTTACACCTCATAATCTCCTCCTTATTTTTTTATTAATAAAGGACAATGTTCAGATTTCCATTTTCGTATTCAGCTAAAAATACATCAGAAATCGATTCTACTCCCTGTTCCTTTAGTCTTTCCAAAAGCCATTCCTCTGTCTTATCAATACTATCCAAAGCCTGAACCTGAATTGTTCCATCCGTAACCAGAGGGTATCTTGGGTTTTCTTCCCCCGACATTACTACAATTAGCTGTCCGTTCTGCTCCAGTACCGCTTGCTTAACGTTTCGAATACTATAGATATTATTGCTTCGTAACTTAAACATAATTTCGTGAGCAGTAAGCCCTGCCTTTCTACAAGCCTCTGTATCCAGTTTCCCTCTGCTAATCAACAAACTCGGCTCCCCATCTATGGCTTTTTTGAAAAAGGCACTATTGGTTTTTAGCCATCTTAAGCTCAAAACAAGGCAAACCCAAATCAATAAAATAATAAAATATTGTAAAAGCCCTATGTTCTCATTATATATCACACCACCGATAATGCCACCAAGAACGTAATTCTGTACTTGGTCGCTGGCAGAAGAAGGAGCTAAATTTCCTTTTCCGGTATAATTTATGACCATTACAATGGACAAAAGTCCCATTGCCAATTTAATGGCAATATTTATATAAGACACAATCATCTACTTCTCCTCAAAATTACATCAAGACCTTATGACCCTTTAATTCTGCTTAATACTTTAAGATACTATTTTCTACTTCTCCACATCCACAATTTCTATCTGAGGATTATACACATCCATTTTTTCCAAAAGTACGTTTTCATCCACAGAAATAATACGGTAAAACTGATCTTCTTTGGTCTTAATAATCGCTCCATCTCTTGCAGCCTGGGTATTGATATACAAGTCCGTTTTATCTTCCTCCAATAGAACAGCTACCTGCTCAATCACTCTTAGAGCAGTGCTGTATTGATCATCAATTCTTTTATGACTTTGATAGTTATTAATATGTACAGAAATTGTCACAAGCACCAAAAGTAAAGCAATTAAGGATAACTCTCTATACTTAGTGGTTTTTTTGTCTCGAAAAGACATAATAAGTGCAAACAACAATAGAAGTGCCGAAATGGCTGCAAAGGTGATTTGCAGCCAGTTGGTCACTTCTATCCTACTTAATAAATATTCATAGGAATAAAATTTCATATTAGATCTCCGCAATAGCCTCGATTTCGCAAAGAACATTCTTTGGTAAGGTCTTTACTGCCACGCAAGAACGTGCCGGCTTGGAAGTAAAGTACTTCTCATAAATGCTGTTAAAGGTAGCAAAATCAGCCATATCAGCAAGGAAACAAGTGGTCTTGAAAACCTTGGAAATATCACTTCCGCCTGCCTCGATTACAGCCTTAACATTCTTGCAGCTCTGCTCAGCCTGTGCTGCGATGTCCGGTCCTGCAATCTCTCCTGTAGCAGGATCTACAGGAATCTGTCCGGAAGCAAATACTAAATTTCCTACAACATAGCCCTGAGAATAAGGTCCGATAGCTGCCGGTGCATTTGTTGTTGATACGTTTTTCATTGTACATCTCCTTTTCTGTGGAAAACAATTGAACATCTTTGATATTATCGCAAATCTTTTGTGAAAATTCAAGAAATACTCTATGGCTTCTTTTTTATTTTCTTCCTATTTTTCTCCCTGTTCTATGGAAAAATTATTATTTTTTTCTTATAATCCGGAATTTCTGCCTCTTCTCCTCTTAGGCATTTCCTTCCGACAGCTTTAACATGGCTAAGGTTCCGGTTCTGGCACATTCCAAAATGCTCACTGTCTTTAAAGTGTCAAGAAACATCTGGATTCTTTCCGGAGTATCACACATTTCAATCACCATCTGATTCTTACTAAGCTCCAGAATCTTAGCCCCCAGAATCTGACAGTTTTCCATAATATCCTTTCGGTTTTCCCGATTATAACGGAGCTTTACCAAAAGCAATTCTCTGGTAATCCCCTGGGTCTCCGTAAAGGTACGAACCTTAATAATATCCAGCTTTTTATTCAGCTGCTTTTCTACCTGTTCCAGTGTTTTTTTCTCGCCGCTGGAGACAATCACCATGTTGGAAACGGAATGATCCTCAGTTTCTCCTACCGTCAAGGAATCGATATTAAAGCATCTTCTCCAGAACAATCCTGCAACCTTTGCCAAAACACCGGACTGGTTTTCCACTAAAATAGAATATATTTTTTTCATCACACTACCTCATGACTGTCAATATACACTTCTAAAATTCCGCCTTCCTTCTTGCTAAGGAACGCAGTGATTTTAGAAGAAACTTCCTCATTTTTTGAAATGGCATCATAGGAAAGTCCGTAGGCCTTAGCCAAAATGGAAAGGTCGGGATTTCCTGTAAGATCCACCATGGTGAAACGGTCATGATAGGTTTTGTGCTGATATTGGTGAACCAAGCCCAATACTCCATTATGGAAGACAATCAGCTTAATGGGGATATTATATTGTTTCATGGTAGCCAATTCCATCATACTCATCTGGAAGGAACCGTCTCCCATAACTGCCACCACCTGCTTCTTCGGATCGGCAAGGTAAGCACCGATAGCTGCCGGCGTAGAATATCCCATAGTACCCATACCGCCTGAAGTAAGGAAGTGCCCCTCTTTCATTTGATAATTGGCACAGGACCACAGCTGATTCTGTCCTACATCAGCCACATAAACCGCGTCCTGATTCAACTGCTTATTCAGCTCTTCCAGGAAATATTCGGGATGAACCAAATGATTTTTAGCCATTCCCTCTTCTTTCTTCTTCTGAAGAACTTTTTGAATTTCTCCCTTAATATTCTCCAATTCGGAAATCCATGGGGCATAGCTGAATTCTCCCTCTTCCTCCAGACAGGCATCCAGCACACTGGCAATATCTCCCACCAATGGAATCTCCGGCCCTGCATTCTTTCCGATTTCCGCGGGATCCACGTCAATGTGAATCAAAGTCTTATTATCGGTAATCAAGTCCGGCTGACTGATGGAACGGTCCGCCACTCTGGCTCCCATCATAATGATAAGATCCGCATGATTCATGGCCTTATTTCCGTAGGGTTTTCCGTTATTCCCCACCATACCGAAGAAAAGGGGATCATTTTCCTCCATTACACCAAGTCCCATCATGGTACAAACCACAGGAATATTGAATTTCTTGGAAAATGCCCGAACCCTCTCCTTAGCATCTGCCAGATGTACGCCACCGCCCACGCAAAGAATAGGACGCTTTGTAGCTGCCAATCTCTGGAACATCTTTTTAATCTGCACCGGATTTCCCTGTACCGTAGGCTTGTAGGTTCTCATCTTAACCTCCTCCGGATACTGGAATTTCCGAAGAGAAGCATTTTGTACATCAATAGGGATATCAATCAGAACCGGTCCCTTTCTTCCGGTCATGGCAATATGAAAGGCTTCCTTGAAAATCTTAGGAATTTCCTCTACATTTCGTACGGTATAGCTGTATTTTACAAAGGATTCACAGGCACCGCAAATATCCGCCTCCTGGAATACATCGGATCCCAATAAAGCACTCTCCACCTGTCCTGTGATTACAAGCAAAGGAATACTGTCTGCAAAGGCAGTGGCGATTCCTGTGATAATGTTGGTAGCACCCGGTCCTGAGGTTACCGCACAGACCCCCGGCTTTCCGCTGATTCTGGCATACCCGTTGGCTTCGTGGGCTGCATTCTGTTCCGTACGCACCAAAATGGAACGGATTTCGCTGTCTTCCAAGCTATCATAAAAGGGACATATCGCTACCCCGGGATAGCCGAAAACAAAGTCCACCTTTTCCAACTCCAAACATTTTACAATGGCAGCAGCTCCTGTCATCTCTCCTCCTACTCTATTTTTCCAATCCTTGGATAAACTCTTTCAACGCTCTAAAGAATAGTAAATCCTCTTTGAATAAAGGCTTGCTTAATTTGCTCAATATGGGCAAAGTCTCTGGTATCAATCTGTAAGGTCAGATGACATCCGTTAATGTCGGAATCCTCCACATTGTTATTGTGATCCACCTTGGTCACATTGGCTCCCTGCTCGGCAATAATCTTGGAAACTTCTTCCAGCTGTCCGGGCTTGTCCAAAAGAGGAATGGTAAGACTTGCTTTTCTTCCGGTTTTTAATAGACCACGGTTAATTACACGGGCCAGGATATTCACATCGATATTTCCGCCGGAAATAACCGCAACGACCTTTTTCCCTTTTACAGGAATTTTATTGAAAAGGACTGCCGCTACGGAAACCGCTCCCGCACCCTCGGAAACAATCTTTTGTCTTTCCATAAGGGTTAAAATCGCTGCGGCTGTTTCATCGTCTGTAACCGTCACCAGCTCATCCACATATTTTTCCACCATTGCATAGCTTAAGCTGCCGGGGGATTTTACCGCAATACCATCCGCAAAGGTATGCACTTCTTCCAGACTCTCCAGATGGTGATCCTTCACAGCCTGCACCATGGAAGCCGCGCCCTGTGCCTGTACTCCGTATACCTTACATTTTGGATTTAATTTCTTGATTACAAAGGAAATACCGGAAATTAGTCCGCCTCCGCCTACAGGCACAACCACAGCATCCGCATCCTCCAGCTGATCCAAGATTTCCATTCCGATGGTACCCTGTCCTGCCATAACATCCACATCATTAAAGGGATGGATAAAGACAGAACCATGCTCCTCCTGGAACTTCACCGCCGCTTCATAGGCATCGTCATAGACACCGTCAATCATTTTCACACTGGCCCCGTAGCTTCTGGTGGCCTCCACTTTGGAAATAGGAGCAATGGCCGGTAAAAAGATGGTAGACTTGGTGCCGCTGGCCTGCGCCGCCAGTGCCACACCCTGAGCATGATTTCCTGCGGAGCAGGCTACAACCCCCTTCTTTCTCTCTTCCTCGGATAGGGTGGATATCTTAAAGTAAGCCCCTCGAATCTTAAAAGAACCGGTGTTTTGTAGATTTTCCGTCTTTAAGTATAAATCACAATCTGTTTGAATTCTTGTTGCATGTACCAAATCCGTCTTATGTATTACGGGCTTTAAAACATGGGCTGCCTGATATACCCGATCCAATGTCAATTCCATCTTTCTACTTCCTTTTTCTTTTAAAAAAAGCGGCACAAAATGTGCCGCTGGCCTAGGGCAATTATCTCGCTTGATCCAAATCCTGAACCTGCTTCCATCCCATCTTCTGACGTAAATCCTGACCGGTCTTGGAAGCCAAGGTTTCTGCATGTTCCTCTCTCATTGCTAAGAAGTGAGGTCTTCCTGCCTGGTTCTCCAAAATCCAATCCTTCGCAAAGGTTCCGTCCTGAATATCGGAAAGAATCTGCTTCATAGCCTTCTTTGCTTCCTCGCCGATTACCTTTGGTCCTGCAGTATAGTCTCCATACTCAGCTGTATCGGAAATGGAATAACGCATTCCCTCAAATCCCGCATTGAAAATCAGGTCTACGATCAGCTTCATCTCATGTACACACTCGAAATATGCATTTTCCGGCTTATAACCTGCCTCAACAAGAGTATTGAAACCTGCCTCCATCAAAGCGCAAACGCCACCGCAAAGTACTGCCTGCTCTCCGAAAAGGTCTGTCTCTGTCTCTTCCTTAAAGGTTGTCTCTAAGATTCCGCCTCTTGCACCGCCGATAGCGGCTGCATAAGCCTTAGCCACATCCATAGAGTTTCCGGAGTAATCCTGCTCACAAGCTACAAGACAGGGAACACCCTTTCCATCTACATACTGAGAACGAACGGTGTGTCCGGGTCCCTTTGGTGCTACCATGATGATATTTACATTCTTTGGAGGAACAATAGCGTGATAATGAATGTTGAAACCGTGAGCAAAAGCAAGAGTCTTACCTTCACTTAAATTTGCCTGAATCTGATCCTTGTAAAGCTTAGCCTGCTTCTCGTCATTTACCAAAATCATGATAATATCGGACTTCTTTACAGCCTCGTCTGTGTTGTATACGGTAAAGCCGTCTTCTCTTGCCTTATCTGCAGACTTGGAACCTTCATAAAGACCGATGACTACATCCACACCGCTGTCCCGTAAATTCAGGGCATGAGCATGACCCTGAGAGCCATAACCGATCACGGCAACCTTCTTACCGTTTAATAACTGTAAGTCACAATCCTTCTCATAGTACATAATAGCCATTGTTTTCTCTCCTTCTATACATTTCCCCCTAAGGGGATCCCTTGGAACAAATGCAGGGACTTTCTTCGAAGCACTGTTCCGCCTCTCTATTGTGAAGCCGTATTCCGGCATTTCACGACTTTATTCACCATCCATCTCCGAAAGGAGATCCACCTTCCGTACATCATATAACTTCTCCAGCTGAGAAATTACCTGAGAACGCATATAGTCATCCCCGGTGGAAACGATTTCAATCTTGGTACATCCGGGAATTTCTGTAGGGCCGGCTTGGATGGATTCGATATTGTACCCTCTTTTACAGTAAAGTCCTGTAATACGGTTCAAAACGCCGAAGCGGTTATTTACAAAAAGGTCAATGGTAAACTTCTTCATCTTTCCCCCCTCCTTATAAAATAATATCATCCACGGATTTTCCGGGAGGAATCATCGGAAGCACCTTCTCATCCGGATTAATGGAGCAGTTAATCAAAATCGGACCTTTATAATGCTCTCTTTCCTTTAAGGCATCTTCCAACTCCTTGCAGTTTTTGGCGTTAAAGCCCTTACCGCCGTAAGCTTCCATCAGCTTTACGAAGTCCGTAGCTCTATCCAAAACCGTTTCGGAATAACGCTTTCCGAAAAAGGCTGTCTGCCACTGTCTTACCATACCCAAAACACGATTATTCATCAGAATAATGGTAATCGGCAAATTTTCATGAACCGCTGTACATAGCTCGTTACAGTTCATTCCGAAGGATCCCTCGGAAGTAATCAAAACGGTATGGGCCTTCTTTCTTCCAAAGCACCCTCCAATGGCTGCCCCTAAACCGTAGCCCATGGTTCCCAATCCTCCGGAGCTTAAGAAGGTTCTTCCTTTTTCAAAACGATAGTACTGTGCTGTCCACATCTGATGCTGTCCCACATCGGTAGCCACCACCGTGTCATCTTCCGTATACTTCCTTAAGGTCTCCAAGATATGCTTTGGATGGAAATCTCCCTCCACTTTACTCTTGGTTTTTTCAAAGCCATGAATTTCTTCCCACCACTTAGGATGCTTTTGTTCTTTTAGCTTTGGAAGAATTTCTTTAATCCACTTCTTCACATCCCCCTGTACGGAATAATCCGGGCTTATGTTCTTTCCGATTTCCGCCTTATCGATGTCTACATGGATAACTTTACAATTTTGTGTATAACGGGCAATATTTCCGGTGGCACGATCGGAAAAACGAACGCCCAAAGCCAATAACACATCACATTCCGACTGGGTTTTCGCCGCCACATAGCTTCCGTGCATTCCCACCAAACCAAGACTTAAGGGATGAGAGTCGGGAAATGCTGTCCTTCCCATAATACTGACGGTAACCGGAATATTCAGCTTCTCCGCCAAGGCAATCAGCTCTTTCTCCGCTTTAGCCGCTGTAATACCTCCACCGGCATAAATTAATGGCTTCTTCGCCTGACTCAGTAAGGCAATAACCCCTTCCTGATCATAGGGAAGCTTCGGCTTATCCGGCATCTTGGGAAGAACGGCTACTCCATATTCACATTCACTAATCTGTACGTCCTTAGGGATATCAATGAGCACCGGACCTTTTCTGCCGGAATTGGCAATTTGAAATGCCTCTTTAATCGTCTGCTCCAGCTCCGTAACATCCTTTACCATAAAATTATGCTTCACCACAGGCTGGGTAATGGATACGATATCCACCTCCTGGAAGCTGTCTCTTCCCAGTGCTTCCGTGGCTACATTACCGGTAATGGCCACCATAGGAACGGAATCCAGATAGGCATTGGCAATGCCCGTTACCAGATTCGTAGCTCCCGGACCGGAAGTCGCAATAACCACGCCAACCTTTCCGCTGGCTCTGGCATAGCCGTCTGCAGCGTGGGCTGCCCCCTGCTCATGGGCGGTAAGAACATGATGAATCCGATCCTTACACTTATACAGCTCATCATAAATCTGTAAAACTGCACCTCCGGGATAGCCGAATACGGTATCCACCCCCTGATGAATCAACTCTTCAATTAATAGCCTTGCCCCTGATAATTTCATTTTCTCTCCCGTTTCATTGAAAAAGCCTTACAGCGTAACGCTGTAAGGCTAAAGGCTCAAATCATGTCTTTATCTTTCCAAAGTGGCGTTACGCAAACAAACATTATCGTGTAAGACAATAATGACTGCAAGAATCATAATAATTGCCAGCCAAATGTTCTGCATAACCCTTTCCTCCTTGAAAAATATGAAGGAATTATCCCATAGGCTTATTTCTCTGTCAAGAAACTTTTCATTATATCTGCTATAACTTTTGCATTTTTTATGATTCTTTTGGCCTTATGCCACCCATGCACCACTTTGATTTACATAGTATCCATCGGGAGTTCTGGTATTCGTCAGCATGGCACCGTCTGCACCAAGATAATACCAAATTCCGTTGGTCTGTACCCAACCGGTCTTCATATAGCCGGACTTATTGAAATAATACCACTTTCCGTTAATCATCTTCCACGTATTGGCAGGATAAGAACGATCCGGATTTAAGAACCACCAACCATTTGCATCTAAAATCCAACGTCCATTCTCCGTACCGCCTTGAGAAGAGCTTGCTCTCATCTCCAGTTCTTCGGAGCTTACCCAGTCTCCATAGCTTCCGTAAGCATAGGCTCTGATCTTGTAGCTGTAGTTTCCGTTCTGGGTAATCGCAGAGCGAAAATCATAGCTGGTTCCGGTAGTTTCTCCGCTGGTGATAAACTGACTTCCTCTATAGAGTTTTACCAGATATTTTTCCGCATTATCCACCCCGGACCATTCTGCCACACCGTTTTCATCTCTCCAGCTTACATCTCCTACTGTCAAGTCACCGGGATTTGCCTTCAGCTTCTTGGTTTTGATGGTGAGGGTGATGGAATTTGCAGTACCTGTAGCCTTTACAAATCCTACCTCAGCTCCGCTAAATTTATAAAAATTCGCAGTCTTTAAATTGTTGGTATTGAACTTATGCTCGGAATCCGCCTTTAAAATTACCTTGAACTGGGGAGTCGTGTTACTTTTCCAAACATTTCCCTGCATATTCAAAGCGGTTCCTTCATCATTTTGAATGGTAAAACCGTCATCACCGCTACTTACGGAAATCTTCTTTGCAGCCGACCCGATTTCAATATCCGAACTGTCAATCTGTAAATTCACCGATCCGATTTCTGCCTTGTTTCCTGCGGCAAAGGCGGAAAACGCGGAAACCGCCATAATACTCATAAACACTGCCATTCCTTTTAAAAATGATTTCGCTTTCATAGAAACCTCCTTTTGTCTATTCGCTATCAAAAGTATAGACAAAAGTCTTTCTTCATGTGTTACAAGTTTTCTGCCATTTCATAAAATTTTCTTTACAGTTTTTCTTTTTAAGTATTTAAAAGAGCAATTTTAAGTTTTTTATCATACAAGGCCCTTCAATTTATAACGCGATAGTTCCGTAATCTTTCCATAGCAGTGGATTTTCATGGCTGGCAAAGATTACCGGACGTTTTCTTTGATGAGAAAGCAGATACTCCTCCATTATCTTTCTATTTTCCTTATCCAGGCCTGTAAAGGGTTCGTCCAGAAGCAGGAAGTCAAAGGGAAACAGCATTGCCCTTAGAAAGCTTAATCGCCTCTTCATCCCCCCGGAATATTTCTCTACTTTTTTTCGGAAATCTTCTTCTTCGAAAAAAACAGTCATTTCTGTCAGAATTTCTTTTTTAGACAGCATCGGCAAAGCAATCTGAAGATTTTCCAATCCGCTACATTTTTCCAGCAGTCGATTTTCCTGAAATAGCATGGAAACCTTAAAGCTCCCCTCTCCTCTGGCTGCCTCCCCGAATAGAAACTGTAGCTCCCCCCGATCCAGTTTTTCCAGAGAAGCCAAAATTCGCAGCAAAGTAGTTTTCCCCTTTCCGGATTCCCCGGAAATTCTATAAAGAGAATGTTTGTGAAAATCCATTTGGCAGGAAAAATCGGAAAAAATGATTTTTTCTCCAAAGCACTTCTCCCCATTTTCAATTCGAATTTCCATCACACACATCCCTTCCTGCACAAAGCCTTAATCAGCAGTATGACCAGAATTTCCCAACACTGAGACAAAGCAATAATCACGATGCTCCAGGCAAAGACGTCCGCCATTTCCAGGCCCACCTTGGCCTCCATCAACTGATAGCCTATACTTTTTCCCACTTGCCCAATCAGCTCCGCCGCAATGCCGCTTTTCCAGGAAAGTCCCATGGCTAATTTCGCTGCCCCAAGCAATAAGGGATATACTGCCGGAAGATGAATATACCGAAGTCTTCTATATAGGGAAAAATGAAAGACCTCCGCCATTTCCAGTAATTTACGGTCTGTTTTATGAAAACCCTCCAGCAGGTTAATATAGAAAATCGGAAAGGACATAAAGCCGCTTATGGTGAAGGAAAGCTTGTCCCTTCCCAGAAAGAACAAAAGAATAATAATGAAACTGGCCACCGGTAAGCTTCTTAACACAAAAACCCCCGGCTTTAAAAAATCCTCCAACAGAGAATTTCTATAGGAAAGATAAGAAAGTATCAAAGCCAGGAGAAAACTAAAAAGATAAGCCGAAAGAATCCCCAGAGAGCTTTTCCACAGGATTCCGTAGAATTCCTGCTGCTGCAATAGTCGACTTAAGGCTTTAGCACTTTCCATGGGGCCAACCAAAAGAAAGGAATTGTTCACCAATTTGGCAAACAATTCCCATAGAAGCATCCAAAATAGTATAATTCCCGCTTTACGCCATTGCTTCACATTCTTTCCTTCCTAATAATCGGAATGCATTTCGTTCTTTTCTATATCCAGGCTATGGCTTTTAAAAAGAACTGTCACTTCCCTACTATCTAAGACTGAGCATAAAAGCCCTCTTCCGGTAAGGCTCCTCCCACAGACTTAGGATTGGACTTAAAAAGAACTTGATAATACTGCTCCAAAGCTTTCTTCATCTCTTCTCCGTCAATGAAATGAATATTACAGTTTGGAATAGCCTTGGCTGCCAAAGCTTCTTTCTCTAAAATTCTCTGTTTTACCACAAGCTCCGCCGTCTTCTGAACATCCTTTTCCACAGCGGCAATGCTTTCCTTTTCCTCTTCCAGAAAAGCCTTTACAATTTCAGGATGTTCTTCAGCATAAGACTTTCTGACAATGGTTACTGCTGTAGGCAACTCCACTCCGTCATAGGACTTCTTCCACTCCTCTGTAATTGAGATTTTTCTTTGTAAATTACTGTTTTGTAAAAGGGTTGCGGTAGCAAAGGGCTCCGGAAGAATCGCCACATTGTTGGGATTCTGCTGTAAGTGTGCTACCGCCTCGGCGGGTTCCGTTACAAAGTTAAGATTTCCCTCCACATTGTTCTTGGAAAGCAGGGCGCGAAGCACATACTCCGGTGTAGCTCCCTGCCCCGGCATATAAATATCCTTTCCTGCCAAATCCGCAATGCTGCTTACCTCCTCATTTCCGGTAATAACATACAAGATTCCCAGCGTATTGATATTCAAGACTTCCACGTCCTTATCCAGCTTTTGATATAAAACTGCCGCCATATTGGCCGGAACTGTGGCAATCTGTCCCTTTCCGGATACAAACTCCGGAAGTAAAGCATCCGGGCTTGCTTCCATTTGAAATTGATAAGGAAGTTTTTCCTCTTCACTTTTCTCCATCAAATGCACAAGACCGATGGTGGTGGGACCCTTCAGGCTTAAAATCGTCGGCTCTTCTCCTGCCTCAGTCTTATTCTCAGTCTTATTCTCAGCCTTGGATTCTTCCGCATTTTCAGATCTTTCTACCGAAGAGCTTTTCTCTTCTACAGAAGGAGTAGATTCCTTCTTCACTTCCGTAGAGCTCTCTCCCCCCTTGGTACAGGCAAAAAGGCCAAGGCAAAGAAGACAAAGTAACAGCCATTTCCAAAGATTTCTTTTCATATACATCCTTTCTTCTTAAACCGTAAATATAATTTTACCGCTTTCATGCCATAATTTTCCCTCTTCATGCAGCAGCGGGTACACTGAGTAAATAGAGAATATCTAAAATACAATCTTCAACAAATCCAAAGGCTTTTCAATGGAATACTCCGCCTGTTCGATTTCTTTCCGTTCTCCATAGCCGTAGAGCGCTGCCACAGAGTCGATTCCTGCATCCTTCGCTCCTTGAATATCGTAAACGGTATCTCCTACCATAAGACAATCTTCTCTTTGAAAACCGCCCTTTTCTATGGCTCTCTCCATCAGGAAGCTCTTGTCGGAATGTTGTTCCTTAAGCTCTGTACCGATTTCCAGGAAAAAATAAGGGGATAAACCAAAGTGGGCTATGATTTGTGTGGCAAAAAACAGAGGCTTAGAGGTTAAAAGCACCAGCTTCTTCCCTCCTTCATGCATCTTCTTCATGCATTCCTCCATCCCGGGATATAAAAAGGCGTCATACATTCCCTTCTCGGGATAATATTCCCGATAATAGGAAATGGCTTCTTTAGCCTTTTCTTCAGAAAAGCCGTAGAATCGCATAAAAGAATCCTGCAAGGAGGGTCCCACAAATCTTCTCAGCTTTTCCTCCGGTTCATTGGGTAAGGAAAAATGATCCAAGGCATATTGCACCGACTTCATAATTCCGGAGCCGGAATCCATAATGGTTCCGTCCAAATCCAAAAATATATTCTGATACTGCTTTTTCATAAGCACTTCTTCTCCCTTTTTATCTACTATAATTTCCTATATATTTTCCTATATGCTTTTCTATATGCTTTCCTACTCTTTTAATCCTTTTCCTTCAAATCGAAATGTGATTTCCTACTCTTTTAATCTTTCTCCTTCAAATCGAAATATTATGTCCTGCTCTTTTAATCCTTCGGCTTCATATAAAAATGCCCGGTAATATCCTTAGAACGAATCGTATTCATAAAGGCTTTGGGATCAATTTCGTTAATCTTCATCTTTACTTTCTTGATATCCGCTGATGAAATTACGGAATACACCATATAATGGTCTTTTCTTTCAAATGCTCCCATGGCGTGCATAATAGAGGCGCCGTGATGACAGACCTCATGGATTCCCGCCGCTATTTCATTGGGATAGTCCGTTATCACAAAAAGCGTAAGCTTTTGATAATTTCTGTAAAGTGCGGAAATGGTTTGTGTAGACACATATTGGAAAATGATGGAGTATAACGCCTTCTCCCAACCGAAAAGATATCCGGCAACGGCCAAAAGGGCGGCGTTAAAATAGAAAATCAAATTCCAAGTATCCACGCCCTTCTTCTGGGACAGATAAATCGCGATAAAATCCGTTCCTCCTGAAGTGGCATCCATCCTGAGGCAAAGCGTAATAGCACAGGCATTTAAGATTCCTCCAAAGATAGATATTAAAAGCATATCCGAGGTAATGGGCTGTAAATTCACACTATCCGTTACAAAGCCTGTGAACAAAATCATAATCAAGGATAAGATTGTGAATTTCTTTCCCACATATCGAAAACCGATATAGACCGGAATGATATTAATAATGATATTCAGTACAGAATATGGAAGCGCTAAATTAAAATAGCGTAATGCCACTCTTTGCAAGAGAACCGTAAGTCCTGTAGCTCCTCCCGGAAAAAGTCCTCCCGCAGAAACGAAGGTTTTCAAGTTTAAAGCCAACAAGGTGGCTCCCGCCAAAACGCCAAGCAGCCTTTTTATATCTCTTTTTGTATCAAATTTCATAACATCCCTCCAAGATTAGTCTTCTCATTCTAACATTCTCTTTCTCTTTTGCCTAGGGTTCAAAAGGAATGTCTTTGGGAATGTCTTTAGGAACATCTTGGGGAATGTCTTTGGGAACATCTTTGAAAATGTTCATTATCAAAGATTTTGACAGTGCTCTTTAAATTCGGCGAATGCAGCGCTATTTCTTAACAATTTCGATAGGAAGTCCTAATTGCATAGAAGTTATCTTGTAAGCAAAAGGAAGATTTGGTATACTTTCTTGCCGTAGTATCTAGAAAAAGCTGAGGAGAAAAACATGTCCAACCAAAAAGATTATAGAAGTTCCAAAGGGTCACAGAAAAAGAAGTCCGGCTTCCTTTCTATACTTCTTCATTATGTCCTGCCTTATCTGGTGATTAATTCCATTATTTTGTTTTTTGTTTTGGCTACCCCGAAGTTAAAGGTGAATGAAGCTACAGAAACGGATGATCCTGCTGTACGAACACTTTTGGTTCATGTGGATTCCGTTCTTCCTATTAAAGAGTTCACCGCAAAATTAGAGGGAAAAGAGCAAAATTTCACAAAGGAAAATCAAAATTACATCATTTCTCTTACCGGAAACGGAAATCTTCGAATTTCCGCAAAATCCATCAACGGGATGATGCAAGTCAGCAATACCCAAATCAATAGTTTTGACGAAAATCCCCCCGTCATTGATGAGGATAATGTTGTTCTCGGCTCCGGATATGTTGAGTTTACCGTTACCGATGATCAGTCCGGAGTGGATTATGCCACAATTTACGGAATCGATAAGGATGGAGACAATCTTAAACCCACCAATATTGATGAAGCTAGCGGCAAGGTAACATTTTCCATGAAAAGTAATGGACTTACCGTGTATGTTTCTGATAAATCGGGAAATCAGGTTACCGGCAACTTCACTTTAGAAGAATCTCCTTACCCGAAAACCAAGGCGGATGAAGAAGCGGCTAAGGACGAAGATAGCAAGAACGAAAACAGTAAAAACAAAGATAGTAAGAGCAACACACATAACGGTAAGTCAGGCAATAAAGAGGAGGAAAGAAGCTCAGAAAAAAACGGTTCTTCCAAAAATCATACCGGTGAAAGTTCTGAAAAAAGCAATTCCGAAAAGAGCAGTTCGGAAAAGAGCTCTTCCAAGAATAGTTCGGAAAAGAATTCCTCTCACGATAACAGCAAGAGCAGTTCCGGAAAAAGCAAGTCTAATTAGAGAAATCTATCATTTAATAAAAAATAGAAAATATCTACCGTCAAGTTTTTTCAGTAAATAAAGAATAGGAGTACAAGGGATGAATTTAGAAAGAATGGAAGAATTATTGTTTTACCGAAATCTTTTAGAAACAGATTTTGTACAGGATTTAAGGGACGATGCTCCCTATTCTGCCCTCTCCCGTCTCTTTCAAAACTATTCCAATATGCCAAAGGGAACAAACCTTTGGCATATTTTTCTTGCCGATTTTCTTTTGCAGGACGAAAATTCTCTAAGTTTATCTGCCGAAAAAAGAGGCTGGAGTCATTTCTCTCATCCGGAATTTATCCAAAGAGAAAGGGAAATCCTCTATTCCCTCTATCATTTAAACCTGTCTTTCTTCTTTCCGAAGGAACAAAAAGCTATCGATTCCGTATTTCGAGGAAAAGTTTCCGAAGCAGCCAAGACAGAGCACTTCCCCTCCTATTCCTACGAAGCACAGCTGCTTTCCTTTAACAATAAACTGGAAGCAGCAAAGGATGCTCAGGAATTCTCTTCTATTTTGGAAAGGGAATATAAGGAAAAAGGTGTAGGACTTTTCCGTTGTCATTCCGCCTTTAGCTTGGAAAAAGAAAATATTTTCGGTACAGGCTCTTCCGAATACTGTTTGGAAGGTCTTCCCTTGCAGAAGTATCCCGGATTCTCCACTCTTTTGGGCTATGAAAAGGAAATTTCCGCCTTGAAAGAGAATACAGAAGCCTTTTTGGCAGGAAAGAAGGCAAATCACGTCCTACTCTACGGAGATGCGGGAACCGGAAAATCCAGCTGTATGAAGGCGCTTTTGGAGGAATACCATTCTAAAGGACTCCGCTTTGTTTCTCTTTTCAAAAAAGATCTGGAGGGAATTCCCTTCCTCTTGCAAACCCTTAGAGAAAGACCTTATTTCTTTATTCTTTACTTTGACGATCTTTCTTTCGAGAATTTTGAAGTGGAATATAAACTGCTGAAGGCGGTCATGGAAGGAGGCTTGGAAGGAAGAGCAGACAATATTCTGCTTTATGCCACCTCTAACCGAAGACATTTGGTAAAGGAAAATCTTTCCGATAAAAATGATATCGAATACCAAGAGGACTTACACCATTCCGACACTACAGAGGAAAAGCTTTCCTTGGCAGATCGTTTTGGGCTTTCCATCCTCTTCCAAAAGCCGGCCTACACCCTTTATCAAAAAATCGTGCTTTCTCTGGCCAATAAATACAAGCTTTCCATTTCAGAGGAAAAGCTTCTAACCATGGCCAATGCCTGGTCTATCCGAAGAGGAGCCGCTACAGGACGAACAGCAGAGCAATTTATCCAGTCCTTACTGGTGCAGAAAAAGGACTAGGATTGTCCTCCTCCATCATCTCCTCATAGCCCTTTAGGGCGGCAAAGGGAGCGAATTGTGCAGCTCGGCTCTCCTTGGACATCCTCTTCCTAAGAAGGGGAATGGGATAGCTGGTATATAAAATGGATTGATAGGAGTTTTCTCCTATCTTTTCTTTTTTTCTATCTTTCATAATCCTGTCCTTCCACGATATTCTTCGCTATAGTGGATTCCTCCTTTCTCCTGATAGAAACCAAGTCCGAAACACCGCTGTTATGGCCTCCAATCTGCCGGTTTCTCTCCCTTCCTCTGGCTCCCTCCAGATACTGATAGCCCTTCAGTAAGGCATTCTTTCCGAATTTCTCCATGACCTCCAGGGCTGCTCCTCTGGCCTTCTCTTCCTTTTCCAAAAACTGCTTTTTTTCCACACATTCCTTTTCTTCCTCATCCGAGGTCAAAAAATGCTGAAATAAATCCAGCTGTCCCTCCGGCAAGGCTTCACAATCCCTTACATCCTCTGCGGAAATGCTGAGCTTTCTGATTCTTAATCTTCTGTCCATGATTCGGTCATAGATAGCCAAAACCGCCTCTCGAAAGGCTCTCCCCTGATTGCTCCTTTTCGGAAAATGATATAGACCATGGACGGATTTCGGTACCCTTTTTCCATAGTGATTTTGGACAAGCTTCCCTTCATAGCTTTCTCCTGCATTTTCCTCGTCAAAAGAAAGATAGAGTTGCACAAAGGCAGAGTCCTTCCCTTTCTTTAGTAAATCCAGTGCCAAATCCTCCGCCATCTCCTCTGCCACCATCCTCCCCTCCGTAAAGCCGTAGGGGGAAGGCAAAACCTGCCCGCTATGCAGACTGTTGCTTTTACTGTGAAAGGCCTTAATATCCTCTATCTTGCAAGTTTCATAGCCAAAGGCATGGTCAATTAAAAGCTCTGCCTGTATTCCAAAAAGCTTATACAAGAGTGCCTGATTTTTCTTTTCTTTACTGCCGGAAAGCGCCGCCAGAGCAATGTCTCCCATGGTATAGATTCCATAGTGGGCCAGACGGTTCTCTATCCCCCGGCCAATCCGCCAAAAGTCATGGAGTGGCTTATGCTGCCAAAGACTTTCCCGATAGGATTGCTCCGTCAGCATGGCCAAACGAATTCCTTCTTTAGAAGCTTGCATGTGCTTAGCTTCAATATCCATGGCTACCTTGGCTAGATAAAGATTCTCCCCTAAGCCGACGGTGGCAATCATGCCCACCTCCTCATAAACCCTTCTACAAATCTCCTCCGCCAAGGCCATACTGCTTTTTTGATAAATTCTCTCATAGGGCTTAAGATCCATAAAAACCTCATCCACGGAATAGACATGAATATCCTCTTTAGAAACAAATTCCAGATACACCTCATAAACCCGCCTGCTGTAAGCCATGTATAAAGCCATCCTGGGAGGAGCCGTAATATAGTTTACTGCCAAAAAAGGATAGGTCTTGCAATCAGAATCAAAGCAGGACTTTCCCACAAGGGGCTGTCCTCCGTAAAGCTTCACCCTTTGGTAATTGATCTTTCGTACCTTTTCCACCACCTCAAAGAGTCTGGCTCTTCCCGGAACACCGTAGGCCTTTAAGGCAGGACTTACCGCAAGACAGATGGTTTTTTCCGTCCTTTCCCCATCTGCCACCACCAAATAAGCATCCATAGGATCCAAGCCTCTTTCCCTGCACTCGCAGGAAGCATAAAAAGACTTTAAATCAATGGCCATATAGTGACAGGTTTTCTCCTCCTGCCGCCCTACTATTCCACGCCCAGCTTCTTCAGCATTCTTTTGGGCTTTTCTCTTCCGACTGTCTCCCTCATGCCTACCTCCTTTAGCTTCCTTTTGCGCTTCCCCATACACATCCATGGCTCTATCCTCATTCTTCTTCCTTTCCTTCTTTATTGTAAAACCAAACATTTGTTTTGTAAATAAAAAAGCAAACATTTGTTCTAAAAATGTTTGCTTAATCCTTTATATGGACTTTAAACCTTTTCCCCGGCATCAATTCTTTTCTGAAGCTCCGTCAAATACTCGAAGCGCTCATATTTTTCCAAAAGCTTTCCCTCCGCTTCTTCCTTCTGCTCCTGTAATTTCGCAAGATAGACGTAATCCCTGCCGTTGGCTTCGCTTTCCTTTTCAATAAAAGCAAGTTCTTCCTCCAAGGCGGCAATTTCCTCTTCAATATGCTCAAAATCCTTCTTCTCCTGGTACGTCATCTTTAAAAGCCTTGCCCCCTGCCAGGATTTCTTCTTATCCCCCTCGGACTTTTCTTCTCCTCTGTCCTCTTTGGACTCTGCCTTGCCGCCCTTTTCTACATTTTCCGCCTCTTCCTTTTCCTTCAAAAGCTGTACCTGGTAGTCGGTATAGCCTCCCTCAAACTGGCGAATCTGTCCATTTTCCTGGAAAATAAAGAGACGATTCACCATACGATCCAGAAAATATCGATCATGGCTAATCACAAACACAATGCCCGGAAAGCTGTCCAAAAAATCCTCCAGAACAATCAGGCTGCTTAAATCCAGGTCATTGCTGGGCTCATCCAGGAACAGCACATTGGGGGCGGACATCAAAATACGAAGCAGATAAAGTCTTCTCTTTTCTCCTCCGGAAAGCTTCTCAATGGGGGCGTACTGCATTTCCGGAGAAAAAAGGAAACGCTCCGCCATTTGGGAGGCGGAAATCAAACCTTCCTTTGTGGGCAGGTATTCCGCAATCTCCTTAATGCTGTCGATTACCCTTTCCTTTTCCGGCAAATCTTCATTTTCCTGACGAAAATAGGCAATCCGCACGGTTTGTCCGATTTCCACCTTTCCCTCATCCACGGGAATCTCTCCCAGAATCGCCTTCATCAGGGTAGACTTTCCTGCCCCGTTCTTCCCGATAATGCCGATACGGTCATTCCGTAAAAAATTATAGCTGAAATCGGAGAATAAAAGCTTATCTCCATAGCTTTTGCTCAGGTTTTCACAATTTATGGTACTCTTCCCCAGACGCACGAAAATGGAGGCAAGGCTCAGCTCTTCCTCCTCCGTTGGACCATGCATTTGGGAAAGCTTTTCATAGCGTTGCAGTCGTCCCTTTTGTTTGGTGGTTCTGGCCTTGGCTCCTCTTCGTACCCAGGCCAATTCCTTCCGAAGCAGGCTTTGCCTGGCTCTTTCCTGAGCCTTTTCAATATTGAATCGCTCCGCCTTTCTTTCCAAATAAGAGGAATAGGAGCATTCGTAGCGAGTAAAGCCTTCTCTTTCCAGCTCCACAATCACATCACAAACCGTATCCAAAAAATAGCGGTCATGACTCACCAGCAAAATCGCCCCCTTAAAGCGCTTTAATTTTTCCTCCAGCCACTCCGCCATTTCCTCATCCAAATGGTTGGTAGGCTCATCCAAAAGCAGTAAATCCGGTTCCGTATTTAAGGCCGCCAGAAGAGCCAGCTGTTTCTTCTGTCCTCCGGATAAAATCTTGCAGGGAGAATAGAAATCCTCCAAGCCAATCTCCTGCATAACCTTCTTGCCAAAGGCCTCTCTTTCCTGTTCTCCCATACGAAGGGCAAAGTTCTCCACCAGCGCCTCCAGGATGCTCTTCTCCTCCGGAAAACGGCTTTCCTGGGTAAGGTAGCTGATTTTCAAGCTCCTTCTTCGTACAATGCTGCCGCTGTCCAGCTCCTCTTCTCCGGCAATAATCCGAAGCAGAGTAGACTTTCCTCCACCGTTTCTTCCAATTAATGCCACCTTCTCTCCTTCTTGAATCGAGAAATGAGCATCGGAAAATAAAACTTTATTTTGAAAGCTTTTGCTGCCTTTTTCTATATTTACAATACTTCCTGCCATAGAATCTTCCTCTTTCCTCTCCTTTTTAAGAGATTTTTCCTTGCTATAATAGCAAAGGTACCGCTAAAATAGCAATGCACTGATGGAACTATAGTAGTAAGTGAGTATGCAAATAGACAAACTTTCCTCTTAAAAATCCATCTAAGCCTTCGACGACAAAGCAAGAAAAGGGGAGTGCCGAACTTGCATAAGTCCGGTAAGAAATCTAAGTTTTCTACAGCTTGCATTACTCAGCGTAAAGAAAGGAGCAGCATGTCTATTCGTCAATTCATTTTCCCCAAAGAAAAAACCAAGAATCTTCGTTTCTATGATGTTATCATCATTACCTTGATTTTATTCGGAGAATTTATTATTCGCTCCAATCAGCTATTTCTGGACAGCCTAAATGCTGTAAAGTCTGCTATGTTTTACGCTTTCCCCCTCTCCCCCATCCTTCTTAGCCAAAATACGGAAAGCATTACGGAAACGGTAGCGGAAACCGTGGATACCGCCACTGAAGGGGTAGCTTATTCCAGCAACCTGCAATTCCAGTTCTTTATGCTGCTTTTGGTTTTTCTGTATCTGATTGTTCGTAACTTTGACTTTAAACAAATCCCCTTCCGCTTTAAGCTCTCCGTGATTCCCTGGTACTTTGTATTGCTTGCCATTATGGGACTAAGTGCAGACGTTCTTTACCTTCTCTTTGACAACGGCTATAACTACTTCACCAAGGAAGTTCTTCTTTCCATGGATTTCTTTGAGTTATTTCGGAAAATAGCAGCCTTAAGCCCCGTTGCCATTATCTATGCTTTATTAAATGCCTTCTATGAAGAATTCTTCTTTTTGGGCTTACTGGGCACCGTAGACCAAAAGTACAAATGGCAAACCCTGCTTTACTCCACGATGATTCGTATATCCTTCCACACCTATCAGGGCATGACCTCCGCTATTATTATCGGTGTGGTATTCGGACTTTTGTACTATTACTTCTATACCTATAGAATCAAAAATCTCTTGCCGGTGGTGCTGGTACACTCCATGGCGGATATGTTCGGTTCAGGTTTTGTATATCTGTTTGCAAGGTTTTAGGAGAAAAATGAATAACAGCTTTAATAGTATACACATTGATGCCAGATACACATCCCCATAAGACCGACAAGGTCACTATCCCATTCCATACAAAAGAACTGCCTAAATTCACGAAATGTTCTATATATAAACAAGCAGGAATAGAGAGGAAGTAAATATGTTAAGTATATATCCGGCAATCTTTTACAAAGATGATAAGGGAAGATATTCTGTCTGCTTTCCCGATTTTGACGTTGCTACATGTGGAGATGATTTACATGATGCCATGAATATGGCTATTGAATGTCTTGCGGCACAAATTATATGGGCACAGAAAGATGGAGAAGTCCTTCCTACCCCCTCTTTTATGAAATCTATTGATCCTATCGCATATTCAAGAAGTCTGGGAACCGAACCACCATCCGATGGATTTGCAAGTCTCATTAGTGTTGATGTAGAAGAATACGCTAAACTGCATTTCAATAAATCTGTACGAAAAAGCCTTACCATTCCTCAGTGGCTAAATGAAAAGGCTTTAGCACAGGGAATAAACTTTTCTCAGGTATTGCAGGAGGCACTCTTGGAGAAAGTCGGAGGATAATAAGCAAGAACCCTAGGTTTCAAGCCGTTCTTGGCTTAATTCCTAGGGTTTCTTGTTAACAGGAGATGATGGATTCTTTCTTATCCTGTCTTGCGTACCTTAAGTAGGAAGGCTACATCCATAACTCCCGATTAGGCGAAAACCAAGCCTTTCTTTCAGCAGTCCTCACTCACAAAGGGCGACATTTTAGAGCCTTCAATTCCATAGCGCTTAAAAGATACTTACTAGACAAATGGCTTTTCTTTTTTCATAGCTTCCTACTAATTTATGCTGTGAATAACCACATCGCTCCTTTTTAGGCAACAAAATACCACCGAAGACCGGTGGTAGATTAGTTGTCTTTTATACTGTCGCCCGCACTTAATAGAGACCGTATTTATGCGCTATCTCTTCTACTTCAGCATCAAACTTTTCTTCGAGTTCTTTAGGAATCACGATTTTTTTAGATTCCTCAGCACTAGGCATCTTACTGTCATCAATGATGTATGACCAGCCCATCTTCTCAGCTAACATTTTTTCTCTATCCATTTAATCATCTCCTTGTGAATACTAGGTGTTCTGATCTCTCCAAAGCTTCAATAACCCGCATCTAAGCTTTCTCCTCGATTAAGTTGTCCGGTAATCCGGCTGAAAGTACTATGGTTTCATTGTATACCCTTTGAATATAATCGTCAATATTATCCACGGGCTTAGATGGAGTAAACAAAAGGCTCAAAGAAATACCTTAAGCACTTCAAGGATATATAGCAAAAATCGTGGGCGGTTTCGTGGGCGGTTTTATATGAGAAACGAGTAAAAAACTTCCATTTTCAGTAAAATCACATTACCAAAAAGTAAGCAAAAACCCTAGGTTTCAAGCCGTTCTTGGCTTAATTCCTAGGGTTTCTTAGTAGCAGGGGATGAGGGATTCGAACCCCCATCGGCGGTTTTGGAGACCGTTGCTCTACCATTGAACTAATCCCCTCTGCTTTAGAAAAGCAACGGTATGATTCTATGCTATTTTTTGAAGATTGTCAATGCCTCTCTTATATTTTTTACCGGAATCAAGCTAATGTCTCTCTTTTTCCCCTGTGTGGGCGCATGGTAAGCCGGTAAGAGAATTCTTTTAAAGCCCAGGCGAATGGCTTCTTCGATTCTGGATTCACTATGGCTTACTCCACGAATTTCTCCGGATAATCCTACTTCTCCAAAGACCATAGTGTCCTCCGGAATAGAAATATTCCTATAACTGGAAACCAAAGCCAAAAGCACCGCCAAATCTATGGAAGGCTCTGAAATCTTTAAACCTCCCGCAATATTGATATAGGCATCGAACTTAGAGCACTCAATGCCTAAACGCCTTTCCATCACAGCCAGGAGCATATGCAAACGATTATAATCTATACCGTTTGCAGTTCTTCTGGGAAGGCCGAAGTTAGTAGGCACCAAAAGCGCCTGGATTTCCATAAGAATCGGTCTGGTGCCTTCCAGGCCGCAGGACACTATGGAGCCTGAGCAGTCCAGAGCACGACCTGCCAAAAGTAGGGCGGAGGGATTTTCCACCTCGCATAGCCCCTTCTCTTCCATAGTAAAAACGGCAATTTCATTGGTGGAACCAAAACGATTTTTTTGTCCGTGCAGAATACGCAGCTGACTGTTCTGCTCTCCCTCAAAATACAAAACCACATCCACCATGTGCTCTAAAATCTTCGGGCCGGCAACATTTCCATCCTTGGTCACATGACCTATCACCGCAATGGTAATCCCTCGCTCCTTGGCAAGGCGAAGTAAGAAGGAAGTACACTCTCTCACCTGGCTTACGGAACCAGGAGAGGCTGTTACCTCTTCCAAAAACATGGTTTGGATGGAGTCAATCACCAGAAAATCAATTTCTCTTTCCTCCACCACTTCTAAGAGTTGATTTAAATTACTTTCGGACAGAAAATAAAGCTCTCCCTCCACTTCTCCCATGCGATTGGCTCTAAGCTTAATCTGCTTTAACGATTCCTCACCGGAGACATAGAGAACTCTCTTTCCTCCCTTGGAAGCCAGGTGCAGGCTTACGGCGAGGAAAATGGTGGATTTTCCGATTCCCGGATCTCCCCCTAATAAAACGAGGGAGCCGGCCACCAGGCCACCTCCCAATACTCTATCCAGCTCTCCGAAGCCGGTGAAAATACGATCTTCCTTGTCTAAAGGGATTTCCTCCAGCTTTTTCGCCTCTGCCTTTTTCAGGGGAAGCATAGTTCCTGCTCCCCCCGGTCTTTTTTTACTTTCTTTTGGAGCCTCCACCATGGAATTCCAGGCCTTACAGGAAGGGCACTGTCCCAACCACTTGATGGTCTCATAACCACATTCCTTACAGAAAAAAAGATTTAAACTTTTTGGCATTCTTCCTTCCTTTTTCTAATGCTGGTCTTTAATTTCTCTCCGTTTCTGTCCATTTTCACGGTAACCAAAGAGCCCTGAGGAATCTCACCCTCTAAAATGGCTTCAGACAGTAAGTCCTCCACCTGGGTTTGGATGGTTCTCTTTAAGGGTCTTGCACCAAACTTGGGATCATAGCCCTTTTCCACCAGGAAGTCCTTCGCCCCCTTATCTAAACGTAAGCCAAGATCCAGTTCTCCCTTTGCCCTCTTATACAGCTGAGACAGAAGGATATCCAAAATTTTGGACATATCTTCCTTACTGATGGGCCTAAAGACAATGATTTCATCAATACGATTTAAAAACTCCGGTCTGAAGAGATTTTTCAGCTCTTCCAGCACCTTGTTCTTCATATATTGATAGTCTTTATCCAGCTGTCCGGGAGTCGTATCAAAGCCTAACTTTTTCGGGCTGATAATCTGCTCCGCTCCTGCATTGGAGGTCATGATAATGATGGTATTCTTAAAGGAAACCTTTCGTCCCTGAGAATCGGTAATATGGCCGTCATCCAGCACCTGTAAAAGAATGTTCAGCACATCCGGATGAGCCTTCTCAATCTCATCAAAGAGAATGACAGAGTAGGGATTTCTTCTTACCTTCTCGGAAAGCTGTCCCCCCTCATCATAACCCACATATCCGGGAGGAGACCCGATCATCTTGGAAACACTGTATTTTTCCATGTACTCCGACATATCTACACGGATAAGGTTTTGTTCCGAGCCGAAAATCACCTCCGCAATAGCCTTGGACAGCTCTGTCTTTCCCACTCCTGTAGGTCCCAGGAACATAAAGGAGCCGATGGGGCGCTTAGGATCCTTTAAACCTACACGACCTCTCTTAATAGCTTGCGCAACCGCCTTCACCGCCTCGTTCTGTCCGATTACCCTTTCATGAAGAAGATTTTCCAGATTCTTCAGTCTTTCCGTCTCCGTTTCTTCCAGCTTCTTGGTAGGAATCTTCGTCCAATCGGAAACTACCTGGGCAATGTCCGACTCCCGAACGTGAAGACGATTCTCTTCCCTTTCCTTCTTCCAAAGCTCCAGTTCCTTGCTCAGACGCTTTCTCTTCTGTTCCTGTTTTCTCTTAATCTGAGAAGCCCCTTCAAAATCTTCCCTACGAATGCAATCTTCCTTTTCTTCTTCAAATTCTGCAATCTGGGCTCTTAGTTTTTTGATGGCTGCAGGCTCTCCGCTATTTAAAATGCGAATTTTGGAAGCAGCCTCATCGATTAAATCAATGGCCTTATCCGGCAAATATCGATCGTTAATATAGCGGGCACTAAGCTTTACCGCCGCCAGAATAGCCTCTTCTTCAATTACAACCTGATGATGCTCTTCGTAGCGCTCTTTGATTCCTTCCAGAATCTTGATGCTTTCCTCTTCCGTAGGTTCTTCAATGGTAATCGGCTGAAAACGTCTTTCCAGTGCCGCATCCTTTTCAATGTGCTTTCTATACTCCTCCAGGGTGGTTGCACCGATAATCTGCAGCTCTCCTCTGGCCAAAGCAGGCTTTAAAATATTGGCAGCATCCAGTGCTCCCTCAGCGCCTCCCGCTCCGATGATGGTATGAATCTCATCAATAAAAAGAAGCACCTCACCGTCTGTTCTTGCCTCTTGAATAACCTTCTTAATCCTTTCCTCGAACTCTCCACGGTATTTGGAGCCTGCCACCATGGCAGATAAGTCCAAGGTTAATAAACGCTTTTTTAAAATACTGTCCGGAACATCCTTTGCCGCAATTTTATTGGCCAGACCTTCCACCACAGCAGTCTTCCCCACTCCCGGTTCTCCCACAAGACAAGGATTATTCTTGGTTCTTCTGGACAGAATCTGAATCATTCGCATAATTTCCTGTCCGCGACCAACCACAGGATCCAACTTTCCTTCCTTTGCCAACGCGGTAAGATCACGGGAATACTGATCCAATGTCGGCGTCTGCACAGAGCGTACTTCCTTCTCTCTATTATTTCTCTCTTCCACCAGGTTGTCTCTTCCAATGGCGGAATTCAGCTGGGTATAAATCTTCTGCATGGAAACACCCAAAGTTGAAATAATTCGGGATGCCACACAGTTTCCATCCTTCAAAATGGCCATCAAAAGATGCTCGGTTCCCACCAAACGGGACTGTCCCTCTCTGGCTTCCTGCATCGCCTGCTCCAGAACTCTCTTGGCAGATGGGGTATAACCGCTGGGGTCTGCAAGAGAAACACCGCTTTCTCCGCTAACCATAAACTTGGCAATCATATCCGCAATCTTTTCTTCCGTTACGCCATTTGCCTTTAAAACCTTCCCTGCAACGGCTGTACCTTCCCGTACAAGACCTAAGAGGATATGCTCTGTTCCAATATATTGATGATGACACTCTTCAGCCACCTCTATGGCAAGTTGTAAAGACCTTTGCGCCTGTATCGTAAACTGATTCATCTTCTCCACCCTATCCTTTTCTATACAATACCGTTTCTGCTTTTATAGTCCCTAAAAGCAGTGTTGTCCAGTTAAAATTTTCTGATTGAATCTAAATATTTTATCATGATAGCAAAGCTTTTTGAATAGTCTGTGAAGGAGTCCTATGAGAAAAATTTTCATGGATAAAAAAATTCATGCAGTATAGCTCTAGGATAAATCCTACTTTTATGGCTATACTGCATGATAAACAGTCTCTTACAGTTCTTCGATTTCCAGCTCTACTTCTTTGGTATGCTCCAAAGAATCCTCTTTTTTATGCTTCTCTTTATCCGCCAATCG
>NZ_CAUTEG010000010.1:0-37393 GCF_963537195.1 Oribacterium sinus
AAACTGCGTTTCTCTTGTTTTTCGCAAGTACCCACGGGCTCAGACTACCCCGCATTCAGACCTATATTGCCGAAAATTGCTTTTAAATTTTGATTTTTACAGCACCTTTTTCTATGATTTATTTCTCTTATTCGAAAAAATGATTATTCCAAAGCTTGTTAGTCTGTTACGTCAAAGAATAAATTCTCCGGCTCTTTCTCATACAGCTCTACCGTATAGAAGTATTTCAGCTTAGACTGTACTTTGTCATTCTTCTCCGGTGTGAATACCAGTTTTTCTTCGTTACTACCGCTCAGCTTTTTCACAGGATAACGTTTTATTGCCTGCAGACTATCATCCGGCTCGGTAAGATATAATGCGGTTAATTCTCCATAGATATCCCACTCTGCACCGTAAACTACGGCAATCTGATTTCCGCTTCTATTGAATCCGCTATGCTCCAAAAGCAGAACCTCTCCCTTTTTCAAATACTCCAAAACCTTCTCGGAAAAGTCGGAAGGATTGACTTTCTGCTCATCAAAGAGAGCTTCATTTCTTAAGTTCTGGGGAAGGGTGCTATTCTGCGCTTCCTCTCTTCCCAGGTTGGAAGCGGAAGCTGTTGCTTCTGAACGAGATAGGGTAGAAGCACTGGCTCTTGCTTCTGAACGAGACAGGGTAGAAGCACTGGCTCTTTGGCTTTGACCGGCTTCCTGTGTCTTTGGATACAGGGCATAAGCACTGGACCTTGTAGGAGCAAGGGCCTCGGTATAAAGCTCATCCAGGCTATGGAGTTTTCCAAAGATTTTCGCCTTAAAACTTCCGCTTTGAGGGCTTGTTCCCCGGAGATTCACCACGTCACTACTTCTTTGTAAAAGGGCATGCCGTAAAGCATCTCGTTCTGCCGCATAGTAGCTTAATCTGGAAATGTAGTTCTCTTCTCCTGCACCGTATACTCTTTCCGCTACATTCGCAGTATCATAAAAGCGGGAAGAAGCGGTTTGGGGAATGATTTCAAAAGCGTAGGTATTCTTTGCAATAACCAGATTCTCATCTTTTCTGAAGCTTCCTGCATGTAAATCGACACCCTTGGCAAATAAAGCGAATCTACTTTCTCCCTTCCTATTAATCTCTTGAAGGCGATCAGGCTCTGCTAAGCCGTTTTTAAATTTCTCCTCTGTCTCTCGGAAAGCCGCCTCTCTCTTAGCCTGCTGCTGTCTTATAAGTTCAGCATTTTCCCGGTCTCTCCGCTCTTGTTCCTCTCTCGCCTTTCTGGCAGCCTCTTTTTGCTCCGCTTTCTGCCTATCCATGCGTTCTTGATCCTGCTTAACACGTTCCCTAGAGCGTTCCTCAATTCCTTGTTTTCTCAGTATTTCATTTTGCGCATGAAAGCTAATCAACTCATCCTTTGTTGCAAAGGGATTCTTAGTTGAGGGGTTATAGCTGATCTGCCAAGCACTGCTGCTTGAACCGGAGGAACTTCCGCCTCCAGAAGAACTTCCCCCGCCGCCGGAGCCGCCACCGGAAAAGCTTCCGCCACCGCCACCGGAGCTGGAACCGCCACCTCCGCCGCCGGAGCCTCCTGCACTCTTCACCACGCCGGAGAACTTCACCGCACCTGCATTGTCCTCTGCAGCCTGGGACTGGGAAGCTCCTGTAGCCTCAGGCTTTACCTGCGCCACAAGACTTACGATTTCCTCCAAGCTCTTGCCTTCTTTTCTGGCCTGCTCCGCTACCGCTTCCTTTTCTTTCGTGCTCTGTACGCCCTTGGAAAGATCGAACAAAGGCTCGCCCTTCTCATTGGCGCACTTTCCGCCCTCCTGTACAAAGAAGCCGTCCGGTGTCTTTTCATTGTGATACATTCTTCCGGAATCTCCGGCAAAGTAATAACAGTAGCCATCAACCCACTGCCATCCGGTTGCCATCTTTCCTAAAGAATCCGCCTTGGTATCCAGGAAGAACCATTTTCCGTCCTTCTCCATCCATCCGCTTTTTAAATTCTTGCTCTGGGGATCCACAAAGTACCACTGTCCCTTGCTTTCCACCCAGCCGGTCTTCTCCTGACCGTTTCCGTCCACGTACTTCCAGTTGTTTCCATCCTGTTGCCATCTTCCTTCAGAAGCCGCAGTACCCTGTCCCTCCGCGAAAGCCTGTCCGCTAAACAAACCAAGCAGAATGGCTGTAGCCAAGGGGAACAGTACTCTGTCTATTCCTTGTTTCTTCATTTTGCCTCCATTCCGGAAAAAAGAAGGACCTCCCTGACCGACTTTTCTCTATCCCTAAGGGGTAATCCGGGCTCTGCAATATGCTGCAAAGCCTTTAGCCAACGTAACCGTTTTCTAACTACTCCCTTAAACACTCTATACTTCTAAAAAGGTCGAGGCCAATGTTTCGCAAAGCTCTCGTTGATACAAGAGGAAAATGCTTTGTCTTAAACTGTAAAGCCGGAAAATGCGTAACATTCCTCGACGGAAGACTCTCCTTCGTCTCTAAATCCGAAATCCCTGGAAGAATCCGTCTTTATTATAATCGACAAGGTTTTTGACAAGATAAGCGTTTGATTTAATTTTTTATCTCTTTTCCTATTCCGGTACCTATCGAATCGGGCTTTTTCTTTTTGTCTTCCACCTGTGGATTTTCGGTTTGGGTTTTCCTTCATTCGATATTTTCGGTTTGAACCTTTCCTTTATCCGATATTTCCGATTTGCATTTTTCTTCATCCCTATTTAAAATAAAAAAATCGAAAAAAAGATTTTCCGAGGAAAAGGAGGCAAAATGAATACCGATATCCTGCAATTACAGTCCGATTATCTGGAGGCTTGCCACGAAAACATCTTAAAACGTTTGACGGAAGAATACAGAAATCCCTATCCCGGCTATGGAAGCGACAACATTTGCGAAGCTGCCAAAGAAAAAATCCGAAAGGCCTGTCACTGTCCCGGCGCTCAGGTGGAATTTCTGGCGGGCGGCACCCAGACCAATGCTACGGTGATTGACTCCTTCCTCCCTTCCTACCAAGGCATACTCTGTGCGGACAGCGGACATATTGCGGTGCATGAAGCGGGAGCCATTGAGCTGACTAGACACAAGGTGCTCCCCCTAAAGGGAAAAGACGGAAAGCTCTCTCCGAAAGCGCTGGAAGCCTTTCTTTCCAACTTTGCCTTGGACGAAAACAAAGCCCATACCGTTCAGCCCGGCATGGTTTACCTTTCTCAGCCCACGGAATACGGCAGTCTGTACAGCAAGTCCGAGCTTATTGCCATTTCCGAGCTTTGTAAAAAGCACAAGCTATTGCTTTTCGTAGACGGTGCCCGACTGGCTTATGCCCTTGCCGCCCCGGAAAATGACATTAAGCTTCCGGATCTGGCTAAGCTATGTGATGTCTTCTATATCGGAGGCACCAAATGCGGCGCTATGTTCGGAGAGGCGGTGGTGATTCCGGATGCCGGTAGACTTCCTCATTTTTTCACCTCCATCAAGCAGCACGGCGCCCTCCTTGCCAAGGGCTGGCTTCTGGGCCTACAGTTTGATGAGCTCTTTAAGGATGAGCTCTACCTCCATATCGGCGAAAAGGCAAATGCCTACGCCCGGGAAATCAAGGCGGCCTTAAAGGATGCGGGACTCCCCCTCTTTGGAGACTATCCCACCAATCAGGTCTTCTTTGTCATTTCCCATGAAAAAATGGAACAATTAAAAAAGCAGGCGCAATACGCTTACATGGAACGCTACGATGAAAACTCCAGCGTGATTCGTTTTTGTACCAGCTGGTCCACAAGAGAAGAGGACGTGAAGAAGTGCTGTGAGATAATCAGAGGACTGTAAAAATCAGAAAAATTTTCCAAGAAATATAGGTCTGAAATTGGGGCTCAGACTCCCCCATATTCAGACCTATATTGCCGAAAATCTCAACGATTATTACCCGCAATGTCTAAATCTTATTTTTCT
Organism: Oribacterium sinus; assembly: GCF_963537195.1. Classification (GTDB taxonomy): domain Bacteria; phylum Bacillota; class Clostridia; order Lachnospirales; family Lachnospiraceae; genus Oribacterium; species Oribacterium sinus_A. Next base: position 3,922 of record NZ_CAUTEG010000010.1, read on the forward strand.
AAAGCCTCTACCCATTCTTTCTCTTTAAAGCCCACCAAGACCTTCTCTCCATAAAGGAATATAGGTCTCTTTACCAGCATGCCGTCTGTAGCCAGTAATGCCTCCTGCTCTTCCTCGGACATATTGGGGAGCTTATCCTTTAATTCCATGGACTTGTACAGCTGTCCGCTGGTGTTAAAGAAACGTTTTAAGGGAAGGCCGGAACGCTCCTTCATCTCATGGATTTCCTTCACGCTTGGGTTTTGCTCCTTAATCGGGCGCTTTTCAAAAGAAATATTGTGAGCCTTTAAAAAATCCTCCGCCTTTTTGCAGGTACTGCAACGGTCATAGCAAATAAATGTATTCATGGGTTTTCCTTTCTGTTCATAAGCTATCTATGTCTTCAAAATACCAACATATCCTTCTTCTATCCTATGCCTTTATTTATAGCAAAAAGGAAGGAGAATGAACATCCCCCCTCCTTCACTTTATAAAGTTTCTGACAGTCTCTTTACAAAAACTTCCAATCCGTATTCTTTATTTCCGGAAAACCTTTTACCCCTGCTCCTTTAACAGCTTTCCCAGATACTCTGCCAAATGCTCATGGGCGTAGATATTGGCATTCTTCTCTGCGGTAGGATTATAGTTGGTGTTGGTGTTTACGTCATAAACATAAATCTCTCCGCTTGCCGACTGTACCCACTCAATCGCCGCAACATCAACGCCGCTGTGCTGCAAAAATTTTGTGTAAGCCTGCTCTCTTTCCTTCTCCAAGGGCTCCGTGATTTGGAATTTTTCGGAGCTTTCCAGCTCTTCCTTCTTCTTTCCGATCTGACAACCGTCTGCCGGGCAGAGCTGGAAACCGTCGGAGGAGTCAATGGATACGGTGTATAGGAACTTCTGTCCGATAAACTCGGAACGGCGGATTCTGCCGTCTGCCGGCTTAATGTACTCCTGCAGGAGGGTGATGCCGTCTACGGAAGGCTCAAAGGCCGGGCTGTTGACATAGGCCTCCAGCTCCCCTTCATTTTGGAAAAGCTGGACTCCCAATCCCTTTCCTGCACGGTTATGCTTGGTAATCAGGGGGTAAATGTTTAGCTGTCTTGCGCCTTCCAGAATCTGATCCTGTCCTAAAACCGCCACGGTTTTGGGGTGGGGTATGCCATTTTCCTCTAAGGCAAGATACTGCTTTACCTTACTGATTTCCAGATTGATGGCACCTAAACCGTTTACCACCTTACGGCCATGTCTTGTGAGCCAGGAAAGCACCTGCTCGGTGTATTCCGGCGCATAGCGGTGTCCTCTGGTATGGGAGGAGGCAGACATACGGTTGTAGAACACGCCCTCAGGGGGTGCCTCCTGTAAATTCAGGATTCCCTTGGATAAATCCCATAGCTCATAGGGAATCTTCTTTTCTTCCAGCCACTTTACCAAATGCTGGGTCCATTCCAGATTTTCATGGATTACATATACCTTTTTCTCTGCCATATTACTTCCTTTCCGAAACTTCGTATTCTATAAATGTTTTTTCTTCCAATTCATCCTGCATGGCCAGCGAATTTTTCCTTCGTTCTATCAGATTTCTTAGCCTGCATTGGCAACAAGTTCCTTGCCTGTCACATTTTCCGCCTTTGCCGGTTTTTCTACTTTTTCCACATTCGCTTTTTTACTATCCAATACAGCCACTGCCAAAGCCTGTCCTACCACATTCAAGGCGGTTCTTCCTGCATTTGCAAAGAAGTCCACGGAGAGAATCAAGGCTACACCTTCCACCGGAAGTCCCAGCTGGGGAGCTGCTGCCAGTAAAACTACAATGGCCCCGGAGGGGATTGTTGCCGCGGTCTTTCCGATTAAACTTAAAAGGAGAACCGTAAACAGTAAGGCTTGAGGAGTGAAAGTAATACCGTAAGCATTTGCCAAAAAGACAGTTGCCAAGGCAAAATATACTGCCGCCCCTTCCAGATTAAAGGAGTAACCGAGGGGTACCACGAAATCCGTTACTGCCTCATCATAGCCTTCCTTCTTCAAACGCTTCAAAAGTGGGGGTAAAACCACGCTGGAGCCGCCGGACACGAAGGCCAGGGTCACCAAATCTCCGATACTCTTGAAAAGCTCTACATAGTTTACCTTATATAGAATAGCAATAACAGGGAAGATTACAAGTGCCAAAACGCCATAGCCAAGGTACATTCCCAGAACAAACTGTCCAAGTCCCAAAAGCTTATCCACTCCAGTCGTTGCCACGTCCTTGGCAATAAAGCCGAAGACGCCCACAGGAGAGAGTAAAATCACTGCGTCTAAAATCTTGTAAATGGCGGCAATCCAAATCTTTGTGCCGGAAAGGAAGGCTTCCTTCTTCTCCTGCTCCAGCTGGCCTACGCCATAGCCTAAGAAAATGGCAAAAATCAGAATCGGAAGTAATGCGCCGTCGGTAAGTGCCTTGAAAAGATTGGAAGGAATGAAGTTCAAGAAAAACTCATCAATCTTTACCCCGGTGGCGATTCCTTCCAAGCTTGCACCTTCCTGTCCGATATTTACTCCCTGACCAAAGCCTAAGTAATAGGAAGCAAAGACAAAAAGGGCGGTAATTCCTGTAGTTACGGCAAAGAAATACAGGAAGGTCTTTCCCAGGAGCTTCTGAAAATGATTCTTTCCCAACACCTCTGCCACAGCCACCACCACAAGGGGAAGCACCAGAGGAATAATCAGCATACTGATAAGCCGGATAAAGGCCTGTCCCAGAAACTGGTAAAAGCTTGCAAATTGGGGAAGGAAATATCCTACCGCCCCTCCTAAAAACAATGCTATCAATAATTGTAAGCCCAAGGCTATTTTTTTCTTCTTTACGTTACCCATAGTTCTCTTCTCCTTCTTCTCCCATACATTCCGCTTACTACTTTCGGATTTGCTACTTTTGAACTTGCTTCTTTTGCATTTGCCGGCTTCACACTTGCCGGTGATTCTCTTTCCGGCTTTTTACCGGCCAAGTTTTTCCTTACTGCTTCTTTCTTTTTTATATGTATTGTGTTCTGCCCTTAGTTGTATTCCTATAAACCCACTAATTAACTAGGACTTCTGTACTATAGCATAAGGGATACCCCAATGCTAATTCTTATTTCAAATGCTTAGTTATAAATTTAATCTATATCAGGCCTTTATGCTTTTTACAAATTCTGCAAAAATTTTGCATCTAATATGCCATTTTCGTTAATTTTTGCTATAATCTAGGTAGTTATGCCAAACACATTATTCTTTGGAGCAAGGAAGCAGGAAGCTCCCTTCTCCCTCTATAGAAAGGAGAAACAACATGGATCAAGGCAAGTTAGAGCGAATTTTAAAGAAGATGGAGGAGCGGAATCTTTCTCAGATGATTATCACTGACCCACCCGCCATTTTCTATTTAACCGGTAAGTGGATTCATCCCGGCGAAAGAATGTTGGCATTGTATATCAACACCAAGGGGGACAAGCATCTCTTCGTAAACCGTATGCTTCCTCAGGAGAGAGACCTTGGCGTTGAGATTACCTATTTTGATGACACGGAAGATCCTGTAGAGATTCTCTCTCGCGTAATCGAGAAGGATAAGCCCATGGGTATCGACAAGACCTGGCCCTCCCGCTTCCTCCTTCGTCTGCAGGAGTTGAAGGCAGGCTCCTCCTTCGTCAACGGTTCCGTAATCGTAGACAAGGTTCGTCAGATTAAGGACAAGCATGAGCAGGAGCTCTTGATTAAGTCTTCTTTGGTAAACGATCAGGTTATGGAGGAGTTGGTTCCTTACGTGGTTAAGGGCTTAACCGAGAAGGAGTTAAATGCCGTAACCAGAGATCTGTACAAGAAGCACGGCTGTTCCGGTGTTTCCTTCGATCCTATTACTGCCTATGGCCATGGTGCTGCGGATCCTCACCATGTTACCGACGACACCAAGGGAAAGAAGGGAGACTGCGTTATCCTGGATATCGGCGGCGTTTTGGATGACTACATCTCCGACATGACCAGAACCGTCTTCATTGGCGAAGTCAGTGAAAGACATAAGGAGATTTACCAGATTGTCCGTGATGCGAACCTTCGGGGAATCGCCATGGCAAAGCCCGGAAACAGAATGTGCGATGTGGATTTGGCTTGCCGAAACTATATCGAGGAGAAGGGCTATGGTAAGTACTTCACCCATAGAACCGGACATTCCGCAGGTATCGAGGATCACGAGGTGGGAGACGTTTCCTCCGTTAATGAAGAGATTATCGAGGTTGGACAGTGCTTCTCTGTTGAGCCCGGTATCTATATTCCTGAGGAAAATATCGGTGTGCGTGTAGAAGATCTGGTAATCATCACCGAGGACGGATGCCATGTATTGAACCACTACACCAAGGATCTTCTAATTGTAAAGGAAGACGGAAGCATCGTTAAGGGAGAATAATATAGTTTTCCCTTTATCGAATTCGTAGACTTTTCCGGAGAACTGTTGTAGCTTTTCCTTTATCGAATTCTAGACTTTCTCCTTAGAAGATTGAAAAATCCCCCAAAGGACTATCGTTCTCCCTTGGGGGATTTTTAGTATTAAGCGACTTCCGCTTCATAGTATTTCCCGTTAAATAATTAACATCTCTTGGAAAGTATGGTATGATAAAAGAAATATAATTTAAGAAAACCAGCGGCTCAGCCGGTGGAAACGGAGGACATTATGGCAAAGATTCAAGAAGGACGCATGCCTTATTTAGGCTATGAAACGTATTATCGTATTGTTGGAGAGAATAAGGGCAATAAAAAGCCTCTTCTTCTGCTCCATGGTGGACCCGGTTCCACCCACAACTATTTCGAGGTTTTGGATGACCTTGCAGAAAAGGATGGACGTCAGCTGATTATGTATGACCAGCTGGGCTGTGGAAATTCCTACCTGGACGGACATCCGGAGCTTTGGACCAAGGAGACCTGGTTAAACGAATTAATCGCACTGAGAAAGCATTTGGGATTGGATGAAGTACATATCTTAGGACAGTCCTGGGGCGGAATGCTGGCTATCATCTACGAATGCGAATGTAAGCCGGAGGGAGTTGCCAGCTATATTCTTTCCAGTACCCTTCCCTACAATGCCATCTGGGAAAGTGAGCAGAAAAGAAGAGTGGGCTATCTTCCCAAGGAGATGCAGGAGGCTATCGCCAAGGCGGAAAAGACCGGAAACTACAGTGATCCGGACTATGATGTAGCCATTACGGAGTTTATGACCAGATATTGTGCCGGTCCCTTTGGCCCGGATGCAGCAGAGTGCCTGACAAGAAAGAAAAAAGCAGGAACCGAAGCTTATGTTGCAGGCTGGGGTCCAAATGAATTTACTCCCACCGGCTCACTTCGGGATTATAATTACATGGATCAGTTGAAGGATTTTTCCAAGCCAACTCTAATCTGTAACGGTGCTGAAGACCTTTGCTCTCCCTATATTGCGAAGACCATGTTTGATGCTATCCCCAATGCAAAGTGGGAGCTTTTCCGTTATTCTCGGCACATGTGCTTTGTAGATGAAGAGGAGCTTTACAAGAAGGTATTGATGGAGTGGTTGAATCAAAACGACTAAGACTTTAAAGAAGATAGGACTGTAAAAAATCAAAAAGATTTTCTACGCAATATAGGTCTGAAACGGGGCACGCTCTCGCTAGCTTCGCCTCGTAGGGGATACTAAGCGAAAAACTGCGTTTCTCTTGTTTTTCGCAAGTACCCACGGGCTCAGACTACCCCGCATGCAAACCTATATTGCCGAAAATTCTTTCTCATCTTGATTTTCTACAGTCCCTTCTTTTTTACAGACCTTTTTATAAGGAAATGGGAGGGCTTAAAGCCCTCCCATTCTTAAATATTTTTTTCTTATATCTTCTTATGCCGTTTCTTCTACCTGATCATTGGTAATCAAGCTGTTCAGCTTTCGGTCCATAATCCAAAGAACTGCTGCAAGGATAATCAAAAGCGCTGCAATACCGAAGTTTGCCGCTGCAAAGGGCATCTTGGAAATAATGTTATACAAGGTTCCGTAGGAAAGTCCCGCAATAAAGATAGCGAAGGTCCATACCGCCATCATTGCGGAAAGGAGCTTTCCGGGAGCAAACTTGGAAATAAAGGAATTTCCTAATGGAGAGAAGGTCATCTCACCAAGAGACATACAGAAACCGAATACTACAACCCAAAGCAAGCTTGCAGGTCTTCCTGCTCTGGTAATCTCTGCCATTGCAGCCACCAGGAAAGCAAGTCCTAAAATTCCCATACCTAATGCAGTATGCTTAAAGATACTGAGTCCGCCGCCGGCGCGTTTTGCATCTCTTGCCCAAAGGAGTCCTAAAGCAGGTCCTAACAGAATGCAAAGAAGTCCATTCTCAGAGTCAAAGAAGGATGTGGGAATCGTGAATCCGAAAAGCTTCCAGTTCATGTTGATAAATTCCTTAGCATCGTTCATTGCTCCCCAGTGATCATAAACTGGAAGATATGCCAAATACCAGAAAATCCAGAAGATGGAGGAGAAGAGGGAAACGGCGATAATTGCCAGTACTCTTTGCTTCTCGATCTTTGTAAGAGGTCTGCTTGGCTCAGCTGTCTTAATGGTCTCCTTGGATGCTACTGCTTCTGCACTATCCTTAAAAGGCTTAGCTCCTGCTTCTCCCAAGGGTCCCCAACCTAAGAAGAACATAACAGCATTTACCAACATAACGATGGAGCAAACCAGGAAACAGATTCTATAGCCTCTTGCTCCTGCAATCAGTCCCACGCTGGTGGTTCCGATGAAGGAACCTAAGTTTACCATGGAATACTGGGTAGAGAATGCCATATCCAAATCCTTAGGATCGGAGAATAACTTTCCGGTGATGGAGTTGGTCTGGGGCTTAAAGAGTCCGGTTCCGATAGAAGCCAGAGCAATCATGATAGCAACATCGGTAAGACTGGATGATCTAAAGCCGAAGAAATATCCTAAGCTGATCAAAGCCATGCCGATAGGAACCAGATACTTAGCACCCACAAAATGATCGGATATGTAAGAACCGAACAAAGGCGCTAAATAGGTAAATGCTACGAAGAAAGATTGATAAGTAGCACCATTTTCCTTCGCTACTCCTAAACCACCGTCGACTACACTGGCGATTAAAAACTGTACGATGAGCCACTTTACGGAGTAAAAGCTAAAGCGCTCCAGGGTGAAGGCAAAGTTACAAATCCAGAACCCTAGCCCTCCCTTTCTTTTTACTGTGCTGTCCATAAACACTCCTCTCCTTAAGGTTTAACCCTTATCCCTGCCTTTTCTCCTTATGCCACTCTTTCTTCGGGGAAAGAAAGAATTTTTAGGGGAAAATATAGGCAGACAAAAATAAATTCTTAAGGGGAATTATAGCACTTGTACGCTTTTTCTTCAATATTCTGTAAATATTTATACATTTTGTCTTTAAATGAAATTATCTATTTTAAGGGACTTTTTAAGCTATTCATCAAGCTATCTTTGCATCTTGTCGAACTCTCTATTCATCAGCTTGTCCCTTAATCTTCCTTCAGCTGAAATTTTTCCATAAGCTCATTTAAGGTATGAGCCTGTCCGGTTAACTCTTCGGAAGCCGCGGCACTTTCCTCCGCTGTTGCGGAGTTATTTTGTACCACGGAAGAAATCTGGTCAATTCCTACACTTACCTGCTTTACGCCCTTGGCCTGCTCATCCGAGGCCAGGGAAATGTTGCTGATCATGCTGTTAATCTTCTTACTTTGTTCAGAAACCACCACTAAAGACTGGGCAGTTTCCTCGGAAAGCTTTGCTCCCTTTCCGATGGCATCAATCGCCTCTTCAATTAAGCTACTGGTATTCTGGGCTGCCTTGGCAGACTTTTGAGCCAGGTTTCCTACCTCATCCGCCACAACCGCAAAGCCCTTTCCTGCCGCTCCGGCACGGGCTGCTTCGATGGATGCATTTAAGGAGAGGATATTGGTTTGGAAAGCAATATCGTCAATGGTCTTGATAATCTTATTGATTTCCTGAGATTTCTCCGTAATATCCTGCATGGCTCTGGACATCTCATCCATCTTATTAGTGCTGACATTTACAGCCTTCTCCGCATCATTGCTTAATTTTGCCACTTCCTCGGTAATCTTTACCGTACTGTCAATCTTGTGGGAAATATCATCCATGGTAGCGGAGAGCTCTTCAATGGAGGAAGCCTGTTCCGTAGCCCCTTCGGAAAGAGACTGGGCGGCATTACTTACCTGATCCGCGCCTTCCTGTACCTGCTCTGCGGAATTTCTGATTTCCTTCATAGTATTGGACAGGTCTCCCCGAATATCTCTAAGAGACTGTAGGAGGGGCGCATAGGCACCGGCATAATACTCCTGATCTTCCATATCCACCCGGAAATTTCCCTTGGACAGCTCGCTGAGCTTATTTTGCAAGTCGGAAATAATAGTCCGGATTCTCTGCATGATTTCTCTCATGCTCTCTGCCAGCTCTCCAATTTCGTCTTTCTTATTGTACTGAATATCTACATCGAAATTTCCCTTGGCCACTTCCACTCCGGAAGAAGAAATTTTCTTCAAAGGTGCCAATGAAGTACGAATCAGGAAATGGGTAAGAGCAATCAAAACCAATACTCCCAATAAATTGGTCAGCATGGCAGTCTTGACCAAAGTCATCAGCGTGGCATTGTACTCTGCTTCAGAAAGGCTGACACTCACCCACCAATCTGCATCTCCTACTTCTACCGGGGCAAGAAAACGCTTTACCTGCCCCTTGTCCAAGCTGTCGGTAACCACATTAAAAGATTTTCCCTCTGCCTTCATGCTTTCCAGAGTATTGTATGCCTCCTCCGGTAAAGTATCCTTCACGGGTTTTGCAATCGCATCCGCATCCATAGAATAAGCAATATTTCCACCATGATCTGTCAAATCAACAGCCAAGGATGGAAAACGTTCGTCCGATTGCTGCAGAAGTTCGAAAACATCCATTTTCATATCCACAAGAACATAGCCCTTAAATTCCTCTTTAATAACGATAGGAACCATAATGGAAAAGACCCAGTCCTTGGTATAGGCATCCTGATAAATGTTGCTAACGCTAAGCTTTTGTGTCTCTTTTAAATGCTTAAAATCCTCTTCTTCCTGATAACCTGCGGAATAGGTCTGCACAGTACGAGTCTTGGCATTTTCCTTGCTAAGATACAGGGAATAGTCATCCACGCCGGGAATGAAGGCGCCCTTATCAAAATAAACTCCTACGCCAAATACGCTGTCATCACTGTTTACCGCCGCGTAAAGAGAGTCCAACATGGCAGACTCCGCATTATAAAGATTTGCCGGAATGGCAACATTTCTTACCCGTGACTGGAAGGTAGTCGGTCCCATCACCTTGGTGGCAACGGCATTTCCATTCCCATCCACAATATTCCAGATATTGGCAGGCACAGCTCCCACCTCTTCCTGGGTTTCATAAGCCGACATAATGCCCTCTCGGATGGTTTCCGCAACCACCTGATTCTGGTAAAGAATATTTTCAATATCATTGATAGCCATGTGGGTTTTATCTACCATATTGCTGTCAACGGTCTTTTCCATACTGCTCTTACTAATATTAATTAGAATAGAGCCTGTCCCGATAAGCGCTATCGCCGAGCAAAGGCCGATTAGAATCGACATTTTACTGCTTAAACGCAAGCTTTGGAACAAGCCTCCCTTCTTCGCTTTCGGCTCTTTTTTCTTTTGTTCCACTCCTTTTTTCATTTTCTCTTCTCCTTAAGTGCTAAAACACAGCTGTTCATCTGCTGACTCCTAAGTTTTTCGTCCCAAGCAAAGAAAAGAATAAGAAGTATAGAAAATTCTTATGCGTTTGACTTGATATATAAATTAAATTTTATAGCGATATGCCCAATAGAACCTATCCATTCCTGTTTTTTACTCTTTAAAAAATACAAAAAAGCGGTGGAAGAAAGTCTCCGGTTTTTATCCCGTTTTTCTTTCACCGCTTCTTTCTTATGCATTTTCTACAAACTATCTGCTATCCACTTAGCGATACTTAAGATAGAGGAATGGTAGCTACTTCGTATCCTTCCGCTTCAATGCGAATCTCCTGCTCTTTATCCCCATTGTCTGTAGGAATGGAGAATAAAAGTAAATCTGCTAATTCTTTCTCTCCTTTTGAGTCTCCGAAGCTAAACTTCTCTCCCATCTTCAACAAATCAGTACTGAAAGGTGCCATTTGTCCGTATGTTCTTCCTGCAACGGTCAGACTCTTGATACTCTTTAGGTATTTCTGAACAGCCTTTCTGTCTCCCTGGAAAGAAAGCTCGTAATATCCCTGAGCCTCTTTCTTCTCAAGCTTATCTACTACAGGTGCGGACTTTGCCTCAGCCTGTGTGTATTCAATCACAAGATTCTCATAGCCGTCTGCTTTCAATATAAGCTTATGAGCTCCTGCTTCTTTAGGATAATAATTTAAGTTTAAAGTGATACTTGTACCCTCAGTCGTGACAAAGAAGCTTGGTTCTCCTATTCTCACAAAGGCATCAAAATATTTTTCCTCAATTTTTTGATAGTGTACATCATCAATAACTACCTCGTTAAGGGCGCCGAGAAATTCTTTTTGACCCTTACTAAGGTTATTAAATGCGAAAAGTTTTACGTTATACTCTCCTGCCTCCGTTCTGTCGAAGTCTTTAGGGATAATCTTCTCCGGCTTCTTAAGATCTAGCTTTTCATCCTGAAGCTCTTCCTTTGTTGCATTAACATGAAGAGTTACCGGATTATAGCCATCTGCCTGAATTTCAACAGTGTTCTCTCCCTCATGGAAGGACTTTTTGTTAAAGTTAAGAGCATTGAGATATCCTCTCACCTTTTCTTTTCCCCTAAGGTCATGCCAATATGTATTTGCTTCTTTACTTAAATCCGCTTTAGCATCTCCCACTGCATATTCAGTCTGATTTACCGTAACCTTATTAATGCTAAGCAGCAACTCTTGAAGCTCATTGATCTGATTTCCTTCATCAAAGGATAAAACAAAGCAGTTTTTAGCTTCATCATAAGACAAGGTATGTGTTCCAGGCCAGTTCTTTAAATTGTTCTCAGGCTGTGCCGGAGTTTCTGGCTGAGTTGGATTCTCAGGCTGTGCCGGGGTCTCAGGCTGTACCGGAGTCTCAGGCTGAGTCGGGTTCTCGGGCAGAGCCGGGGTTATCGGAGTTTCAGGCTGTGTCGGGTTCTCAGGCTGGGCCGGGGTTACCGGAGTCTCAGGCTGAGTCGGATTCTCGGGCTGTGCCGGTGTCACTGGAGTTTCAGGCTGTGTCGGGTTCTCGGGCTGTGCCGGTGTTACCGGAGTTTCCGGCTGAGTCGGATTCTCAGGCTGTGCCGGAGTTACAGGAGTTTCCGGCTGAGTCGGGTTCTCAGGCTGTACCGGAGTCACCGGAGTTTCTGGCTGAGTCGGGTTCTCAGGCTGGGCCGGGTTTACAGGAGTTTCCGGCTGTGTCGGATTCTCAGGCTGTGCAGGAGTTACAGGAGTTTCCGGCTGAGTCGGGTTCTCGGGCTGTGCCGGAGTTTCTGGCTGAGTCGGGTTCTCGGGCTGGGCCGGAGTTACCGGAGTTTCAGGCTGAACTGGATTCTCGGGCTGGGCCGGGGTTACCGGCGTCTCGGGCTGAGTTCCGGGTGTTTCTGTACCTGTAGATGCTCCTGTTCCCTCTGTAGAGGGAGTAGGAGTTCCTGCGGCACTTCCTCCGGTTGCTGTTCCTGTAGAGGTTCCGCTTGTAGCGGTTCCGGCTGTAGCGGTTCCTGCTCCTCCTGTGGTAGATACAGTTGCTCCGCCTCCGATGGATCCGCCACCTCCACCACCGCCGAAGCTTCCGCCTCCGGGTGCTGCAATGGCTCTACTTGCTCCAAGAACCTGTCCGGGAAGAGCACGGCTTGCTCCCGCTACCTGCTGGGAAGAAGCTGCGGATGGAAGTCCCTTGCCTGCCTCATAGACAGCATCTCCATTTTCCCCGTGAAGCCACTGTCCGCTCTGATTTACATAATAGCCATCCGGAGTTCTTCCATTTACTACGAGAACACCGTAATTGCTGTCATCGGTAGGCATCAGATAGTAGCAATAACCGTCAATCCACTGCCATCCGGTTAATAATCTACCCTGCTGTGCGCCGGATTCTGTGCTGAGGAAATACCATTTTCCATCCAGCTGTAACCAACCGGTCTTTAACTGTCCGTTTTCCGGATTCAGATAGTACCATTCCTGGTTATATACTACCCAGCCCTTTACAGACTGTCCTTCTGCATTCCGGAATACCCATGCATTGTTTTCTACCTGCCAGCTTCCCGAAGTATTGCTCTTACCTGTCTGGGCAAATGCAGAAAAGCTCGGTGCAAGCATCATCGCCATTACTGTGGCAATGACTGTCGTCTTCAAACCGCGTCTAACCATTTCTTCTTAGTTCCTTTCAAAGTCAACTTGCTGTCCCTCTGTCTAAAATTCATTCTCTCCCTCAAATGAATATTGTACGATTTTAATAATATATCATAAAAACTAAGCTAATTTTCTCTTAAGACTATTGTAGTTTTTAATAATGCTATTTATAAATTAAATAGTATGCTTGCTTTTCTTTAAGTTCGAAGTTTCTCAGCATCGGTTAGGGCTTTAGACGGATTGTTTCCCATATCGCTCCGGTATATCTCCAAAAAATCCCACAAAAAAAGGACTGTAATCAAAAAATAAAAATTTTCGGCGATATAGGTCTGAATGCGGGGTAGTCTGAGCCCGTCGGTACTTGCGAAAAATAAGTGAAACGAAGTTTTTCGCTTAGTATCCGCTACGAGGCGAAGCTAGCGAGAGCGTGCCCCGTTTCAGACCTATATTGCTTAGAAAATTTATTTTATTTACAATCCTTTTTTTAAATTGATTTTTACCTTTAAATTAAGAAGCACTTTCCTCGGCAGTTTTTGTCATTTCCTTCAGATTCTTCTTCGCCTCACAATAGGCTTCCATTTCCTCCGCCACAATCTTCGCCTGATGCACCGCTTCCACTACAGTTTTGGCACCGGTTACCACGTCTCCGGAAGCAAAGGTTCCTTCCTTCGTCGTATGCCCCTTTTCATCCGTAAGCAGTAAGCCTAAATTGTTGGTATCCAAATCTGTAGTGTTGGAAACAATATTGGCTCTGGGGTTCTGGCTGATGGCTACGATAATGCTGTCCGCCTTAAAGAATACTTCTTCCTCCGGCTGCCCCTCTTCCTGCTTCTTCAGGATAATGCCGTCGTCCGTAATTTCCACCGGGGAGTGATGAAGCAGAAATTCTACGCCATCCTCCTCCGCCTCGGCAATTTCCTTCTTGCTGGCGGTCATATTTTCCATGCCCTTACGGTAAATGATGGTGGCTCTTGAGCCGCTTCTTTTTGCGGTTCTGGCAGCATCCATGGCTACATTTCCCGCACCGATGATAGCAACATTTTCTCCTAAATGATATGTCTCCGGAGACTTTAAGTAATCAATGGCAAAATGCACATTTCCAAAGCTTTCTCCCTTGATGCCCAGGGTTCTCGGGTTCCATACGCCGGTACCGATAAAGGCCGCGGCATAACCGTCCTCAAAAAGCTTATCCAGAGAAAGCACCGGTCCAATCAGGATGTTGGGACGAATCTTTACCCCAAGATCCAGCAAATGCTTTTCCAAAAGGTCAATGATATATTTCGGAAGACGATACTCCGGAATTCCATAACGAAGTACGCCGCCGATTCTGTTTCGGGACTCGAAAATCGTTACCTTATATCCCCTTCTTTGCATCAAAAGGGCAATAGTAATTCCGGCAGGACCACCGCCGATTACCGCGATACGGTCCTTGTTCTCCGCCCCCTTTTCAAAATGCAGTTCTTCCAGATATTTTAAAGAGATTTCCTCCTCCATCTTATAGAAGGGAATGGGAATCCCCTTCACTCCGCGAATACAATTACCCTCGCACTGCTTCTCATGCTCGCAAACCAAAGCGCAGATGGCAGAAAGCGGGTTATTCTCAAAAAGAATTTCTCCCGCCTTTTTCAGTTCACCCTGCTTATACAGCTCAATAACCTCCGGAATAGAGGTATTTACAGGACAATGCTTGGAGCATCGTGGATTCTTACATAACAAACAACGGTTGGCTTCTTCCATTAAAAATGCATTCTGACTCATCTTCTCTCCCTTAACCCTTACTCTAAAACCTTAGTCTAACTCTCTTTTCAGAAGAAAAATTCTACCACAGATTATTATCGACCATTGTTTATTTCTACATTCATAGTTCTAAAATTTTTATAACTAAAAAAGGATCTGTAAAAAATCAATTTAAACATAATTTTTTCGGCAATATAGGTCTGAATGCGGGGTAGTCTAAGCCCGTCAGTACTTACTGAAAGCGAGTAAAGCGAAGCTTGAAGTTAGTACTGCTACGTGGCGAAGCTAGCGAGAGCGTGCCCCGTTTCAGACCTATATTGCTTAGAAAAAAATTATTGATTCTTTACAGTTCCCTAACTGTCAGTAAATGTAGACTTTCGAAGAAAAGCTACTTCTTACTTCTTGGTAATCTTGGTTCCTGTCTTACCCTGTAATGCTTCTCTTGCCTTCTCCAAAAGGGTAATCATAGCTTCATTTCCCTTCTTAGCGGAAGCGAACTGGATAGCAGCCTGTACCTTTGGAAGCATGGATCCGGGAGCGAACTCGCCCTGGTCTGCATACTTCTGAGCCTCTTCTACGGAAAGGTCTGTTAACCACTCCTGATCCGGCTTACCGTAACGGATAGCAACCTTCTCTACAGCAGTCAAAATAATCAGCATATCTGCTTCCAAACTCTCTGCCAAAAGGGCTGCAGCGAAGTCCTTATCGATAACCGCAGCGGCTCCGGCAAGGTGCTTTCCTTCAGAAACCACGGGAATTCCGCCACCACCGCAGCAGATTACCAGCTCTCCCGCATCGGACATAGCCTTAATTGCGGAAAGCTCTACAATCTCCTTTGGCTTTGGAGAAGCAACTACACGACGGTATCCACGTCCTGCATCTTCCTTAATGTTCCAGCCTCTCTTCTGTGCCTCAGCCTCAGCCTCTTCCTTGGTCATGAAACGACCGATTGGCTTGGTTGGATTCTGGAAAGCAGGGTCATCCTTATCTACACGAACCTGAGTTACTACGGTTACTACTGGAGGTACCTTTCCTCCTCTGTTCAAGAATTCCTCTCTCAAGGCATTCTGGATATCATAACCGATGTACGCCTGGCTCATAGCTACACATACGGAAAGAGGAGTCGGATCTTCCTTATGCTCGGAAGCAAACTCTCCCATAGCATTGTTGATAACACCAACCTGAGGACCGTTTCCGTGAACAACTACTACTTCATTTCCGTCTTCTACAAGGTCAACGATAGCCTTTGCGGTGGTCTTTACGGCTACCATCTGCTCCGGCAAATTATTTCCCAGGGCATTTCCCCCTAAGGCGATAACAATTTTCTTTCCCATAATTATTCTCCAATAAAAATTTTTACTCCTGAAACAGGAAAAATAGGCTTTTCAAATCCTTTTTAAGGGAAGAATAGCGCCCCGAATAAATCGGGACGCTATATCATTCTCCCTCTAAGCGTTTATTCTTAACGAGTATCGCACGCGTAGTGTGCGATATCTCGTTTTGCTTCAAAGGTTCTATCTGTCTGCATAAATTATGCTTCGAAGATTCTATCCTGTCCGCGCTTCTGTAACTCCTCTAATACCTTTGCTGGATCCTTGAACTTCTCAAGAAGGATCATAGCTGCGATAACGTATGGCTTGAAGGAAGCCTCCTTGTAAAGTGGGTCTCTGTAACGATCGAATACAGTTGCGTCAACCTCACCTTCCTTGCAGGATACGCCGGTGATATCAGCAGGTAAGCAGTGCATGTAGAGAGCCTTTCCGTCCTTGGTCAGCTTCATCATCTCTTCTGTACAAGCCCAATCCTTGTGCTGAGCGTTCTGTGCAAGAAGCTCCTTCTCAAGAGCCTTGATGCCCTCTGTGTCGCCCTCACCGTAAAGGTTGGTTCTCTTCTCCATAGCTGCAAATGGAGCCCAAGACTTTGGATATACGATATCAGCATCCTTGAATGCTTCCTTCATATCGTTGGTAACCTTGAAAGATCCGCCGGACTCCTTAGCATTCTTCTCTGCTACGTCTACAACGTCCTTCATTACATCATATCCTTCCGGATGAGCAAGAACTACTTCCATACCAAGTCTTGTGAAAAGGCCGATTACACCCTGAGGTACGGAAAGTGGCTTTCCGTAAGAAGGAGAGTATGCCCAAGTCATAGCCAGCTTCTTACCCTTTAAGTTCTCGATTCCGCCCATCTCGTGGATTACGTGTAAAGCGTCAGCCATACACTGTGTCGGGTGGTCAATATCACACTGTAAGTTAACCAGTGTAGGTCTCTGCTCTAAAACGCCGTCCTTGTGTCCTGCCTCAACAGAATCAGCAACCTCGTGCATGTAAGCATTTCCCTTACCGATGTACATATCATCACGGATACCGATAACATCAGCCATGAAAGAAATCATGTTAGCGGTCTCACGAACGGTCTCACCGTGAGCAACCTGAGACTTTCCTTCATCCAAATCCTGAACCTCTAATCCAAGAAGGTTACAAGCGGAAGCGAAGGAGAAACGAGTTCTTGTGGAATTATCACGGAATAAAGAAATTCCTAAACCGGAATCAAAAACCTTAGTGGAGATGTTTCTCTCTCTTAAGTTTCTGAGTGCATCTGCTACATCCCATACTGCCTTTAACTCATCATCAGACTTTTCCCATGTAAGGAAGAAATCGTTTAAGTACATCTTGTCAGTCTTAAGTCCCTTAATTTCCTTTACTAACTCTTCAAACTGCTGCTTCTTATCCATTTTAATCTCCTTTAAAAATGTGTTTATCCGATAAAGCCCTATGGCTTAATCTTTATTCTTATTTTGTACCCTCTACTCCGGCATGGCCGAAAAGTATAGTACCTGATTTACACTTTAGACTCTAAAGCTTAGTCACAGTAGTACTGTGGAAGTGCTGCGTAGAATGCTGCACAGGTTACCAAGTCCTTCTTCCATGTGATCTCGTTAGGTGCGTGAGCCTGAGCCTCAGCTCCGGGTCCGAATCCGATTACAGGGATTCCGTTTCTTCCCATGATGGAAACACCGTTTGTGGAGAAGGTCCACTTGTCAAGAAGAGGTCTTGGCTCTCTCTCAGCCACTGTATCTACTTCACCGATTCTCTTCTCACCGAAAAGATCCTTGTAAGCAGCAACGGAAGCCTTACATAACTTGTGATCCTCAGGAAGTACCCATGTTGGGAAGTAGCACTCGATTGGGTATACACATCCTGTGAAGGAAGGACGATCATAGTTGTACATAGAAACTACTACATCCTCACCGTACTTCTTTACTGCAGGAAGCTGTCTGATTTCCTCAAGGCAAGACTCCCAAGTCTCTCCGGCAGTCATTCTTCTGTCTAAAGATACAGCGCAGCTATCAGCTACTGCACAACGAGAAGGAGATGTGAAGAAGATCTCGGAAGCGGTAACAGTTCCTCTTCCTAAGAAACGAGCCTCTTTCCACTGCTCATTGTACTTCGGATTTAACATCTTAACCAATCCGCGGATAGAAGTAGACTCTGCATCTCCGTTGTTGTTTAATGCACGGACATCGGAAAGGATGTCAGCCATCTTGTAGATTGCATTGTCTCCTCTTTCAGGAGCGGAACCGTGGCAGGAAACACCCTTCACGTCAATGCGGATCTCCATACGTCCTCTCTGTCCTCTGTATAATCCACCGTCTGTAGGCTCGGAAGATACAACGAACTCAGGACGAATCTTGTCTTCGTTGATGATGTACTGCCAGCAAAGACCGTCACAGTCCTCTTCCTGTACAGTTCCTACTACCATAACGCGATACTTATCGTTCAGAAGTCCCATGTCCTTCATGATCTTAGCAGCATATACTGCAGAAACGGTTCCGCCAAGCTGGTCGGAAACACCTCTTCCACCGATCTTGGTGTCATCCTCATATCCGTCATATGGATCAAATGTCCAGTTTGATCTGTTTCCGATTCCTACGGTATCGATATGTCCGTCGAAGCAGATCAAAGTCTTTCCAGATCCCATGAATCCCATTACGTTACCCTGTGGGTCAACCTTAACCTCATCAAAGCCCACCTTCTCCATCTCGTTCTTGATGGTCTCAACGTGCTTTGCCTCGTCAGCGGACTCTCCTGGGTTCTTTACGATTGCTCTTAAGAAAGCGCTCATGTCAGCCTTATAGCCTTCTGCTCTCTTCTTAATCTCTTCCAAAACTTCCTTATTTAACTGTCCCATACTAATATCCTCCTTAGTTATATATAAGCCTGTTATCCAGGGTGTTGCACAATTTGTTTCTTTGAAAATGAAGCCTATTCTTACTTCTCTTTTGCTTCCCAGATGATGTTCTTCCAACGCTCAGGGTCGGTATCTCCCTCAGTATTGAAGCAAAGCACCTTACTGTTCTCGTTAAGCTGTAACTTCTCTCTTAAATCCTTGAAGTCATCCTGTAACATGATGGCAGCCAATGCACCGAAGCCTGCTGCACCGGACTCTCCGGAGAAGACCTGATCGTCTCCCTTTAACGGAGCGTTCAGCATTCTCATTCCTCTTGCCGCAACGATATCCTCTGCAGAGATAAATGCCTTTGCATGGTTCTTCAAGATATCCCAAGAAGTGATGTTCGGCTCTCCGCAAGCAAGACCTGCCATGATGGTAATCATGTCGCCGTCTACAATACGGATGTTTCCGTCATTTGCCACAGCGCCCTTGTAAAGACAATCTGCAACGGAAGCCTCAACCACAACCATGATAGGAGGATTCTCCTTGTAACGGTTAGCAAAGTATCCTACAACTGCACCTGCCAAGGAACCTACACCGGCCTGTACGAATACGTGGGTAGGTCTTTCTCCCAGCTGGTCGGCAGCCTCATCCGCCATGGTTCCATAACCTTCCATAATCCAAGCAGGAATCTTCTCATAGCCTTCCCAAGCGGTATCCTGTACTACGATTCCATGCTCTTCCTTCTCGGCAAGAGCTGCAGCCTGTCTTACACACTCGTCATAGTTTACATCGGAAATCCATGCCTTGGCATTCTCAGCCTTGATGTGATTCAAACGGGTCTCTGTAGAGCCCTTCGGCATGATGATTACACAGTTCTGTCTTAACTTATTAGCCGCCCAGGCTACTCCTCTTCCGTGGTTTCCGTCGGTAGCGGAGAAGAAGGTTGCTGTTCCGAACTCTTCCTTTAACTTCTCGGAGGTTAAAACATTGTAGGGAAGCTCGGAAATATCCTTTCCGGTTTCCTCGGCAATGTAACGAGCGATAGCGTAGGAACCGCCTAATACCTTGAAGGCATTTAAGCCGAAACGATAGGACTCATCCTTCACGTAGATGTTTCCCAGGCCAAGATATTTTGCCATATTGGGAAGCTTGCAAAGAGGGGTCTCAGAGTACTGAGGGAAGCTCTCGTGGAAGGTTCTTGCTTTCTTTACTTCCTCCATAGACATAAGAGGAAGATTCTTGTCCTCTGTCTTTGGCATTTCATTAATTTTCCATTTTAAATCCTGCATGGCTATTCCTCCTTTTTTTCGCCACTATACTGTTACTTTTTGCTTTGGTCAATATAGCTGTATAAAGTAAATTTGCTGATGCCGTAGAAATTGGAAACCTTGTCTCCCGACTTGGTAATCAGGAAGGCTCCCGCATCCCGTAAGAACTGGATGGCTTGGATTTTTTCTTCCTTATTCATCAGAGCCGGCGGCTTTCCAATCCGCTTCACGCTTTGATTAATCAGGTTGTCCAAAAGGTCATTCACGTTCAAAGGAATCTGCCCGTCCCCGTTACTGTCATGGCTCTCCACCGTGGTGATGGACTGTAATGCCGCATCCACATTCATCAGTGCGGTTACATCATAGTTGATGCCCAGAACCCAGCGGTATTTTCCGGTGCTGTCCTTCAGGAAAACTGTAGAGGACTTTAGGATTCTGCCGTCCTGGGTAGTGGTGCGATAGCCCAGATGATCCACAATGATGTCTCCCTTTTCTATCGCTTCCAGGGTTTCCAGTACCACCTTTGAGGCGCCGTCCCCTATCTTCCTTCCGCTCACATGTCCGTTAATGATGAAAATGATGGTATGCTCCAAATCCTTTACGGAAAGATCATGGATACAAACCTCGCAATCCTTTCCGAACTGTCTGGCAATACCGTGAGCCGTACTCACCAGCATTTCCAAGCTGCTATCCTCTGTCATTTTCCCTCCTTTCTACCGGAATTTATGCTTTCAAAATCTATCGAAATGCACTACCTAAAAAATTTTTATGTACCCCTATCTTAGCACGGTTTTTTTACTTTGCAATGGTTTTTTCAAAAAATTTTTTAGCTTCCAAAAATTTTTTTATGTTCTCCATTGCAATTACTTTCAGGGAATGATAAAATCCTATCAAATATGTTTTTCCCTAGAATTTTCAAGGCTTTACAGCGATTTTTTTAGGGAAAACTGTATACAATTTTTCGCACTGAGCCAAGGGCTCTTAGAAAGAAAAGGAGGATTGAGCTATGTTTTTAATCGGAAATGGACGTCTTTTCACCAGAGACGAAAAGAACAGCTTTTTCGAGAATGGCGCAGTAGTTTGGACAGACAACACTATTGTAGAAGTAGGAGATTTTGAGACATTAAAGAAAAAATACGCAGACGCGGAATTTATTGATGCAAAGGGTGGTGTGATTCACCCTGCTTTTATCAATACCCATGAGCACATCTACTCTGCTTTGGCAAGAGGCTTATCCATCAAGGGTTATGCTCCTAACGGATTCTTAGAGATTCTGGACGGACTTTGGTGGACTATTGACCGTAATCTGGACAACGACTTAACCAAACTTTCCGCAGAAGCTACTTATTTAGAATGTATCAAGAACGGAGTAACTACCATCTTCGATCACCACGCTTCCTTCGGAGAGATTTCCGGATCCCTTTTCGCCATCGAAGAGGCTGCCAGAGACTTCGGCGTGCGTTCCGTTCTTTGCTATGAGATTTCCGATCGTGACGGTAAGGAAAAGGCACATGCCGCTATTAAGGAAAATGTTGACTTCGCAAAGCACGCTCTTTCCCTGAAGGACGACTTCATTAAGGGAATGATGGGTATGCATGCAAGCTTTACCATCTCCGATGAGACCATGGAGCTTTGCCGTAAGGAGAAGCCGAAGGAGATTGGATACCACATCCACGTGGCGGAGGACATCTTAGACCTTCACCGTTGCTTAAAGGAGCACGGCAAGAGAATCGTAGACAGACTCTATGACTGGGACGTATTGGGGGAGAAGACTCTCCTTGCCCACTGCATCTATGTAAATCCTCACGAGATGGATTTGATTCGCGATACCAACACCATGGTAGTACATAATCCGGAATCCAACATGGGTAATGCCTGCGGATGTCCTCCTACCATGGAGATTGTACATAAAGGGATTCTTACAGGATTAGGTACAGACGGATACACCCATGATATGATAGAATCTTGGAAGGTGGCTAATATTCTCCATAAGCATCATTTGGTAGACCCGGGTGCCGCTTGGGCAGAGGTTCCGGAAATGCTTTTCCAGGGCAATGCTCGTATCGCTAACCGTTATTTTGAAAAGAAACTGGGCGTATTAGAGAAGGGTGCAGCTGCAGATATCATCATCACCGACTATATCCCGCCAACACCGATGAATGCCGGTAACTTAAACGGCCACATGCTCTTCGGTATGAACGGTCGTTCCGTAGTTACTACCGTAGGAAACGGTAAGGTTCTGATGAAGAACAGAGAGCTTCAGGGAATCGACGAAGAGAGATGCCTTGCCAAGATTCGTGAAGGTGCAGCTCGTTTAGAGAAGAAGATTAACGGTTAAAACGGAATTTCATAAAAAGCAAAGCTTTTCTATAGAGGAAAGGGTAGCTGAGAACCCTTTTCGTTCTGGAAACTTTGTTCGCAACATTAATGGGCCATTCTTGGTCAGGCAAGAATACCCCATCAGGGAAAAGCCCTTCTGTCTATCAGGAGAAGACGCAGGATCTTAAGCAGGAGGGCAAAAATTCCCGAAAAGGAGATTTCCATGAGTGATATTATGACCCCGATTCCCTTTGACAGATTGATGAACCGTATTTTGGTAGAGCATCAACAGGGAGCTGTTTTCGGTATGCAGAAATGCTACCAGGCAAAAAACCTTCAGCCAAACACTCTTTTTGGCAGAAAATTAGAAGGACAGATTGGACCTGCTGCAGGACCTAACACCCAGCTTGCCCAGAACATCGTTGCTTCTTACTACGGCGGCGCTCGTTTCTTCGAGTTAAAGACCGTACAGAAGATGGACGGTAGAGAGCTGGCAGCTTGTGTAGCAAAGCCCTGTATCACAGCAGAGGACGAGTGTTACAACTGTGAGTGGTCCACAGAGTTGGAAGTACCACAGGCTTTTGCAGAGTATGTAAAGGGCTGGTTCGCATGTAAGGTTATGGCGAAGGAGTATGATTTAGGCGATCCGGATGCTTTCCAGTTCAACATTTCCGTAGGATATGATCTGGAAGGAATCAAGCTTCCTAAGGTAGACCGTTTCATCAACGAAATGAAGGACGCTAAGGATACCGAAATCTTTAAGGAGTGTAAGGCGTGGCTTCTTGCAAACCTTGACCGTTTCCGGAAGGTAACCAAGGAAGATGTAGAGGCTATTCAGTCCGAAATCATCAACAGCGTTACCGTTTCCACCCTTCACGGCTGTCCTCCTTCCGAGATTGAGGCGATTGCTTCTTACCTGATTCAGGAAAAGCATTTGCACACCTTCGTAAAGTGTAACCCTACTCTCTTAGGATATGAAACCGCTCGTGCAATCTTAGACGAGATGGGCTACGACTACATCGCTTTCACAGACTTCCACTTTAAGGATGACTTACAGTACAGCGATGCAGTACCTATGTTAAAGCGTTTGCAGGAATTGGCAAAGAGCTTGAACTTAGCCTTCGGTGTAAAGATTACCAACACCTTCCCTGTAGATGTGAAGAACAACGAGCTTCCTTCTCAGGAAATGTACATGTCCGGAAAGTCCCTCTTCGCTCTTTCCATGTCTGTAGCGAAGATGCTGACCAGAGACTTTAACGGAAGCCTTCGTATCTCCTTCTCCGGCGGTGCGGATTACTTCAACATTGAGCGTATCGTGGAGGCCGGCATTTGGCCTGTAACCATGGCAACAACCCTCTTAAAGACCGGTGGATACCTTCGTTTCATCCAGATGGCTGAGCTTTTAGAGAAGAACCTTGCAAAGCCTTGGGAAAAGGTTGAGCTTTCCTTAGTGGAGAAGATGATTGCAGACGCTAAGAGCGATAAGCACTTGGTAAAGCCCGTTAAGCCCCTTCCCAACAGAAAGTCCGATAAGAAGGTTCCTTTGGTAGATTGCTATACCATGCCCTGTCGTGACCGTTGCCCGATCCACCAGGATATCACCAGCTACGGCCGCTTGGTAAATGAAGGAAAGTTCCAGGAAGCTTTAGAGGTTATCTTAGATAAGAACCCGCTTCCATTCATGACCGGAAATATCTGTACTCATACCTGTCAGTCTGCTTGTACCAGAAATCACTATGAGACAGACGTACAGATTCGTACCAACAAGTTAATCGCTGCAAGAGGCGGATATGATGCCGTTCTTCCCGGATTAAAGCAGGAAGGTGCTGTTCAGAAGAAGGTTGGTGTTATCGGAGCAGGTCCTGCAGGTATCTCTGCCGCTTTCTTCCTGGCAAGAGCAGGCGTAGAAGTTCATGTTTACGATAAGGACGCTGTAGCCGGCGGTGTAGTAGCCAACGTTATCCCCGGATTCCGTATCCCTGCTGAAGAAATTCAGAAGGACGTAAACTTAGCTAAGCAGTACGGCGCTCAGTTCCACCTTGGACAGGAAGTTAGCGATATTGACGCTTTCCGTAAGGAAAATAACTTTGACGCTGTAGTCGTTGCTATCGGTGCCCACAAGGAAGCTCCACTTGTTCTGGAAAAGGGAGAGGCTTACAATGCCCTTCACTTCCTGGCTGACTTCAAGGCACAGGATGGCAAGGTAAACTTAGGAAAGAACGTTGTTGTAGTAGGTGCAGGAAACACCGCTATGGACGTTGCAAGAGCTGCGAAGAGAAATGCAGGAGTAGAAAATGTTTATCTGGTTTACAGAAGAACAAAGCGCTACATGCCTGCGGATCAGGAAGAATTGGAAGAGGCTATTGAAGAAGGCGTAAACTTCCAGGAGCTCCTTGCTCCATTTACCCACGAGAACGGTAAGTTACTTTGCCACCGCATGGTACTCTCCGATGTGGATGCTTCCGGAAGACGTTCCGTTAAGGAAAGCGACGAAGTGGTTGAGATTCCTTGTGATACCGTAATCGCTTCCATCGGTGAGAAGGTAGACGGTTCTTTCTATGAGAAGAACGGCATCTCCGTAACTGACAAGGGACTTCCTGTATTAAAGAAGGAAAGCAATGAGACTTCCGTAGCCGGCGTTTATGCTGCAGGAGACGGTGCTTTCGGCGCTTCCGTAATCGTAAAGGCTATTGCCGATGCGAAACTTGCTTGCGAAGCAATCTTAAACAAGACCATCGGAACCGACCGTCCTTCTCAGACAACTGACGAGAAGATTTACGGAAAGAAGGGCAATCTTGTAGAGCCGGAGAAGGGATTAAATCCTGACAAGCGTTGTCTTGCCTGCGACCACATCTGTGAGAACTGCTGCGATGTATGTCCTAACCGTGCAAACTTCGCCATCAAGGTTCCCGGCGTAGAGATGCACCAGATTATCCACGTGGATTATATGTGTAACGAGTGTGGTAACTGTGAGACCTTCTGCCCATACGATTCCGCTCCTTACAAGGAGAAGTTCACCCTCTTCCACAGAGCTGAGGAAATGGAAGACTCCACCAACGACGGATTTGCATTCGTTGACAATGATGGAAATGCCATTGTTCGCGTAGGCGGCGAGAAGATGAACTACAAGGTAGGCGATAAGAATACAAAGCTCTTCTATCGTCTGGCTGAACTGGTAGATACCGTTTACAACGATTATTCCTACCTTCTGATTTAAGATTTAAAAGTATAAAAAAGACTGTAGAATAAGTTCTATATGCAGTTGCAGGTCTAAAGCTAAGGCGGGCTCTCACTGAGCTCGCCTTTTTTGTGATGGACTGTAAAAAGCAAAATACACTTTTTACGCCGTATAGGTCTAAATTTGGGGCACGCGCTTGCCAGCTTCGCCCTGCGCAGTGAAGAACTGCACTCGTTATAAGAAGGCGCTCTGATACAGTGTGTGTCTATAATTGGGGCACGCTCCCGCTAACCTCGCCTTCGTAACAGTACTAACTTCAAGCTTCGCTTTGCTTGCTTTCAGTAAGTACTGACGGGCTCAGATTGCCCCTATTATAGACACACACTGTATCATTCGCTTCAATTTTTGATTTTTACAGTTCTTCACTTCGCCGTTTTTTCGCAAGTATTGGGCTCAGAATCCCCCATATTCAGACCTATATTGCCGAAAATCTCTTTGCTATTTTGATTTTTTACACCCCATTTATTTTATTTCTTTCTCTTCTTTATTTTGTAACCAAATCTTCCCTTTTCTGTCTTTCCTAATGTGCTATCATTTTAAGGTGTTGTAATTTCTTAATTATTCTAATATTTTTAAGAATTCACAATAACCCGGGAACAAGTTGAGTGACAAAGCTAAGCTTCTAAAGCCTTCCATCGTTCTAAGCTTTAAGAAATAGAAGGAGTGATAGGAGCTTATAAATCTATAAGGAGTGTTATGATGAAAATGTTGAATCGAAATAAGACGAATCAAGCGCCTTCTTTTATGAAAGGAGCTCTTCTTTCTTTCCTCTTTCTTTGCTTTTTCGCCCTTCTCCCTTTATTCGGAGTAAGAAAAAGCTTTGCGGAGGAGCATCATTTGAAGTCCTACTATAGTTTATACGGAGCGGATACCGGCTTCCAAAGCTACAGTAACGATAGCCAAAGGCAGATGAAGTCCGGAAATTATCCCACCGCAGTAAAGATTCTTTTAAAGCATCAGCCGGAGGGAAGTACCGGTACCATTCAGTATCAGGTCAACATTTCCGGTAGCGGCTGGAGTAAAACCTATGAGAATGGACAGGTCGCCGGAGAAGGGCAGAGCATGCCTTTAGAGGGAATCCGCGTTTTCCTAAACGGCAATTTAAAGGATCAGTATGATGTGTACTACAAAACCGCTGTACTGGGCACCTGGCAGGATTGGGCGAAAAACGGAGAAGACAGCGGAAAAATCGGTGTAGGAATGCACATTGACGGTATTTTAGTCACTGTGGTAGCAAAGGGGGAAAGCCCCAGAGAGGAACAGCCGGAGCAGAGCCATAAGGTCTCCAAGAGCAATGTGGACGCTTCCAAGCCCATGGTTGCCCTGACCTTTGATGACGGTCCCGGAAAATATGAAGACCGTATTCTGGCAGCCTTTCAAAAGTATGGCGGAAAAGGAACCTTCTTCTTCGTAGGAACCCAGGCAGAAAAGTATCCTTCCGTAGTAAAGCGTGTGGCAGAGGCAGGACATGAAGTTGGTAACCACAGCTATAAGCATGAGAATCTTCCAAAGCTTTCTCAGGCAGGAGCAAGCCAGTCCCTGGCAAAGACCAACGAAATTTTAAGAAAACTTTCCGGTCAATCCGTTTCTCTGGTTCGCCCTCCCTACGGAGCTACCTCCGCCAGCGTTAAGGCCGCTTTACAAAGCCAGGGACAGCCTTCCATTCTTTGGAGCATTGATACCCTGGATTGGAAAACCAGAAACTCCAAAAGTACCATTAACACCGTATTACAGCACGTAAAGGACGGAGATGTCATCCTGATGCATTCTATCTATTCCCAAAGTGCCGATGCGGCAGAAGCTTTGATTCCCGCCTTACAGGAAAGAGGCTTCCAGCTGGTAACCGTATCCGAGCTGGCGAAGGCAAAGGGCGTAGACCTGCAGGCAGGACACAACTACGGCTCCTTCCATAAGAAAGGTTAATGTTCAAAGAAAAAAGGAAATAATAAAAGAGCTGAATCAGTAAAGACATCAGAAGGCTTTTCAGAAAAATAACTTCGGAATAAGGGGCAATCTGAGCCCGCGGGTTCTTGGCTTTTGTTTTATAAAAGCTTAGAACCCCTGCGAGGCGAGGTTAGCGGGAGCGTGCCCCTGTTTCGAAGTTATTTTGCATTGAAAAGCAAAAATAATAGTCTTTATTCAGCTCTTTTTATTTCCTTTTTTCTACTTAGATTACCTTCCCATAAGAAGGTTCTTCCGTACTGCCTCCAGGAAGTCCCTGCAGGACTCGCTGCAGCTGTCCTTGTCTACGGGAATCAGAGCATTGCCGCCGATATCCAAAAGATACAGTGTTTCCATATCTATGATGTTTTTCAGCTCTTCGTAGTATATAATCATACTGCTGCGTTCCGTCTTCATCAAAAAGTAGTTCTTATAGAAGGCGATGCTTACCGGTAAATTCAGCTTTTTATTGGAAGACCGATACAGATTCTGAAGTTGCCCCTTATAAAGATAAAACAGCAAAAATGGAACAAGAACCATAAGAATTACCATGCAAATGGCAAAAAAGCTATTTCCCATCCAATACTGAGTAAATGCCAAAAGGCCTAGAGCAAACCAAAAGATAAAAACCAATCCCCAGATTTTCTTCTTATAATAGGACATCATGAAACGAATAAACTTCTCTTCACCGGGCAGATATCCTGCGGTATATTCCGGAATCTTATCCCCTGCGCGGCGATAACGATGAAGCTCTTCCGTAGTCCATCTTCCGTTTTTCAGACTATCCACGTCCTGCTCTGAAGAAGTATTCTTCTGTCCTGCCTCGGTGATTCCTTCCTTGTTCTGTCCTCTTCTATCCTCAGAAAATTCTTCTTGATTTTTAGCCCTAAGCTTCTCGGATTCTTCTTCTATAAGATGGTACTGCTCCTCCTTGGATCTTCTGGCATTCCATCTGGCTAAGTCTTCGGAAAGCCCCACCAGCTCTTCTTCCATGTCTTTATTTTCTTCTGCTGCCATGCTTTTTCCTTTCTGTTCCTGCTGTCTTTTTCTTTGCTCCTTTTCGCACGGAAAATCCGAAGCTTCCCAAGACTTTTCCAAGACCGAAATATTGTCCGTGGGAATAAGCTAAAAGCTTTGCCTTTTCCAGTTGCAAGCGTTTCTTTTCATCCAATAAGGAAGAGTCTACATGAACCGCCAGGATTTCCGCCAAAAACAGGTCGTGACTTCCCAGCTCCAATACCTGCTTTACTTTACATTCCATATTTACCGGGCACTCTGAAATCATGGGAACGGAAAGCATTTTCCCCTCTTCCTGATGCAAATGCAGTTTTTCCCACTTATTGATATCTCT
This sequence comes from Oribacterium sinus, assembly GCF_963537195.1. GTDB lineage: Bacteria > Bacillota > Clostridia > Lachnospirales > Lachnospiraceae > Oribacterium > Oribacterium sinus_A. The sequence goes on from NZ_CAUTEG010000010.1 coordinate 32,322, forward strand.
TCCGGAACGTACACCGGCCTCATCCGTTTCCCGTACCAAATCTTCCGTAGGAAGATTTACTACAAACTCTCCGGTTTCCATCAACATAGCATGGGAGTAACGCTCCTTTCGAACGGAAATGGATAGCATAGCCGGTGTGGAGCAAATGGTACCTGCCCAGGCCACCGTAAGCATGTTGCTTTCCCCTTTTTTATTTTGACAAGTCACCAGCACAGGAGGCACCGGATACAGCATATTTCCGGGCTTCCACATTTCCTTGGCCATAGAGCTTCCTTTCTTCCAAAACAATACAATTTATTGTATCGAGATTAGGATGGAAATTCCTCTTTATACGATAGGGGGATGATCCAAATAGGGGCCCACAAAAGCCAGGAAAAAGCTGAGAATTGCCGCTCCGAACAACATTGTCAGAACAATTCCCACCACAATGGCGATCAGCTGGGCTCTGGCAAAATTTCGAATATTCTTATTCTTCGTAGCTCCGAGACTCATGATAATCACCACAATAAGTCCTACCAGAGGAATCGCAAAAACCACCTGATACAGGAAGAAGTGAAGAGCCGGTACCACCTTAAGCTCCTCAGGCAGGTCTTCCTCGGAAATATCCCATGGCCCCGGCCTTCTTTCCAAAGTATCTCTGCTGTACTGTTTTTCCATGCTCTGCTGCTCTCCGCCCACAGTGCCGTTATTGTTCTCATATCCCTGCTCTTCCATAGTGCCTCCTTTATACTGTCCTTTTCCAACATTTTACCCTTCTCCAACCCTTTGTTTATACCATGAATCGGCTTTCGGTAGCAAGCGAAAGGCATTTCAAAACCATCGTTTGCTTTCTGAAATTGTGCATTATATAATAGAAAAAAACATTTGAAAGGAGAATTTGCTATGTCTTGTACAACAATTTTGGTTGGTAAGGATGCCAGCTACGACGGCTCCACTATGATCGCCCGTAATATGGATTCCGGTTCCGGAGAGTATACTCTGAAGAAAATGATTTCCGTTTCCGGTAAGAATCCTCCCAAGAAATACCGTTCCGTGCTTTCTCATGTGGAGATTCCTCTTCCGGACAAGGCACTGGATTACATTTGCTTCCCCAACGCCTTAAACGATAACGGTATCTGGGCAGGCGCCGGCACCAACAGTGCCAATGTCTCCGTATCCGCTACGGAAACCATTACCAGTAACGAGCTGGTGCTGGCAGCGGATCCCTTGGTAGTACTTCACAAGGAAGGCAGGGCAGAAATTCCCGGAGGCATCGGGGAAGAAGATATGGTAAGCTTGCTGCTGCCCTATATTCATTCTGCAAGAGAAGGGGTGCTTCGGCTTGGAGAGCTTTTGGAAAAATACGGTACCTATGAGATGAACGGAATAGCCTTCTCCGATACCAAAGAGATTTGGTGGCTGGAAACCATTGGCGGACACCATTTCATCGCCAAAAGAGTTCCGGATGATTCCTATGTGATGATGGCCAACCAGCAGGGCATCGACTCCTTTGATTTAAAGGATGCCTTCGGAAAGCAGGAATCCCACATCTGCTCCAAGGATTTAAAGGAATTTATCGCAGAGCATCATTTGAATCTTTCCTATGAGGAAGAGTTCAATCCAAGAGACGCCTTCGGCAGCCACTCCGATGCGGACCATGTGTATAACACTCCCAGAACCTGGTATATGCTGAAGACTTTGAATCCCCACTGCTTCCGTTATGAAGGGGAAAATGCAGACTTCACCCCGGATTCCGATGACATCCCCTGGAGCATGGTGCCGGAGAAGAAGATTAGTCCCATGGATGTAAAATACGTGCTCTCCTCTCATTTCCAAGGTACCAAATATGACTGCTACGGAAAATACGGAGATACGAGTCATGTCGGACAGTTCCGTCCCATCGGCATCGAGCGCACCTGCTTCCTGTCTCTCCATCAGAACAAAGAAGAAAAGATTAAGGATTTGGAGTGTATTACCTGGCTTGCCTTCGGAAGCAATGTCTTTAATGCCCTGATTCCCCTCTTTTCCTCCGTTGACAAGGTTCCCGCTTACTTCAGCACCACCAAGAAGGAAGTCAGCACCGACAGCTTTTATTGGAACAACCGGCTCATCGGCGCTTTGGCAAATGCTTCCTACGCCATCAGCCGTTTCCACGTGGAGCGCTATCAGAACTCCGTACAAGCCAAGTGCTATCAGCTGATTCTGGAGTGCAAGAAGGAAATTGCAAAGAAAAAGAGAAGTCAGGAAGAAATTCGAGCAATGCTGGAAGAATGCAATGAAAAGATTGCCCGTTGTGCCAAGCAGGAAACCGCCGAGCTTTTGGACAAGGTATTGTTTGAAGCCAGCAGCGTGATGAAAAACTCCTATTCCCGCTCCGACGCTTAGAGGCACTGCCCCACGATAAGAGGAAACTCCCCATTATAGAAAGAGGTATATTTATGACAACATTGATTTCCGCGGAAGATACTTGGGCGCTATGGACTATTCTGTCCCTTAGCGTGGCCATCTCTATCTATCTGGAACAAAAATATGTCTGGGCCAACAAGATTACCGGCTGTATCTTAGCCACAATCTTCACTTTGGTGCTGGCAAACCTGAACATCATCCCTACAGAATCACCGGTATATGATGCGGTATGGAGCTATGTAGTTCCCCTGGCGGTACCCCTGCTCCTCTTCAATGCCAACGTAAAAAAGATTTTAAAGGAATCCGGCAGAATGCTGGCCATCTACCTTCTGAGTAGTGCCGGAACTCTCTTGGGCGGCTTTGTTGCCTACTTTAGTTTGAAAAATGCTATCCCCAAGCTAAACGATATCATTCCTATGTTCGTAGGAACCTATACCGGCGGCGCGGTAAACTTCGTAGCCATGTCCGAGCAGTATGCTGTCCCGGGAAAAACCGTATCCGCTGCCATCGTTGCGGATAATCTTTTGATGGCGCTTTATGTTTTCGTTCTTATTTCCCTGCCCTCCATGGCCATCATCAAAAAGCTGTATAAGCAGCCCTATGAAGATGCCCTCTTGGCACAGTCCGAAGAGGACCGGGATAAAAACAAAACCATGGCTGCGAAGTTTTGGGGGGCAAAAAGCATTTCCCTAAAGGACATTGCCTTTGCGGTAGGCATTGCCTTTACCATCGTAACTGTTTCCACTAAGCTCTCCGGAGTCATCAGCGGTTTCTTCTCCGGAAAAGACGCCTTCAGTCAGTTTATGGGCGGTTTCTTCGGAAACAAATACCTGCTAATTACCACCATTACCATGATGATTGCCTCATTCTTCCCGAAGCAAATGTCTTCCGTGAAAGGCTCTCAGGAAATCGGTACCTTCCTGATTTACCTCTTCTTTGCGGTAATCGGTGCTCCTGCATCCATTCTTTTGATTATTAAAGAATCCCCACTGCTTTTGGTTCTGGCTTTGATTATGGTAGCGGTAAATATGATTATTTCCCTGATTTTCGGAAAAATCTTCAAGTTCTCCATCGAAGAAATCATCATTGCCTCCAATGCCAATATCGGCGGCCCCACAACAGCGGCGGCCATGGCGGTTTCCAAGGGCTGGACAGAGCTGATTATTCCGGGACTTTTGATCGGAACTTTGGGCTATGTGATTGGAAATTATCTGGGCATCTTTGTGGGAATGGTTTTGCATTAAACGAAATCTCACCTACTTTGCAAAAGAATCTCATTCTGCATAATACACAAAAAAGCAGAAGAACAAAACGCAAAAAAGCAGAAGAACAAAACACAAAGAAATCGGAAGAAACAGAAGAAAAAAGAGGCTTGCAAAAAATCAAAACTGTCTCCTATACAGCATGAAGACTATGGATATCTTGATTTTTTGTAGGCCCTTTTTCTAGTTCAGTAGCCAATCAATTAAGCTTACAACATGAATTCCCTCATATTCCTCGTCCAATGCTTTGTCTAAAGTAATCACCATTTTTGTATAATTATCGGGAATTTGCTGTAAAGGCTTCAATTCTCTGTTTCTTACCGTCTCCTCCAGCATGCTCTCTGTAACTTGTGCATAAAGCTTTTCATTGGCCTTTGTAGCAACGAAATCAAGCTCCAAACTGGCTATTTTCCCAATAGCAACATCATAGCCTCGACGCAATAATTCAAAATACACTATATTTTCCAAGCTATGTCCCCTATCTCTATCCCGAAAACCTAAGAGATAATTTCTTAATCCAATATCCACGATGTAATATTTCCCCAGAGTTCTCAAATACTCCTTTCCCTTAATATCAAATCGCTTGACTTCGTAGAACATAAAGGATTCTCTTAAAGCGCTTACATAAGCTGCTATAGTTTGGGTTGCCGGCCTCCCCTGCCTCTCACGATTTTCCAGCAAATTTTCCGATACCAGAGTATTGCTCACGGAATTTAAGGATGTAGTGTTGCCGATATTATCAGCTAAAAATAGTATGATTTTTCTAAGAAGCTCCGCATCCGTAATCTGCCGCTGTCCTCTTCTTTTTTCCCGTTCCAAGATGTCTCGAAGCACCACCGTTGAATAGATGCCGTCCAGCACAGTCATCACTCTATCTTGCTCCAAGCCAAAATCTGCAATTCCGGGCATTCCGCCATAGCGCATATAAGCATCAAGTAAATCTCTTGTTTCTGCGATTTCTCCATTTTCCTTCCAGGCACGTTTTTTTGTTTCCCCAATAGGGGTCTGATAGTCTTTCAAAATATAACCATGAAAGTCTATGAATTCCTTAAAGGACAACGGATACATTTTCACTTCTATATATCTTCCGGCCAAGTAGGTGGAATACTCCGAAGACAAAAGATAGGAATTCGATCCTGTAATATAAATATCGCAGTTAAAATCTACTCGAAAGGAATTAATCGCATTTTCCCATTGATGAATTCTTTGCAATTCATCAAAAAACAAATAGCTTCTTTGATTCTTCGAAATCTTTTTTTTCACATAAGCATATAAATCCTTATAACTCATTTCTTGAAATTCTAAGGATTCAAAATTGATTGCTATAATCTGCTCTTGTTTTACTCCCGAACGCAAGAGATGTTCCTGCATCAGCTTTAAAAGACTGGACTTACCACACCTTCTGATTCCCGTGATAACCTTCAC
>NZ_CAUTEG010000011.1:0-36635 GCF_963537195.1 Oribacterium sinus
CAGAAGTAAAATCTACCGAGAGGTCAATGAGTAGAATTTAGTTTTTCATTTTTGATATTAAAAGCATTTTTTCAATTCTGATGACATTACTTACCTCATTTGGTATAATATAAAATATATATTTAGAACTTGCTTAATGCTTGCTACCATAATCATTCTTTTGTAGCAAGCACAGTAAGTGTACGGACACTTACGAAAAAATTGATGAAGCAGCCCTCTGGGATCTGCTTCTTGTTTTATCAAGTTTTAGCTTTTTAGGGATAAGCTAATACCCCCAAAATTCACACAAAGGAGGAGCTTTACAAGATACGCAAAAACTATGGAATCTATATGGGTAAGAAGTAAGAAGATGGAGAGATAATCTTTATCTCCTCTTTTTTTCTCCTTAATTATGCAAAAAAAAATCCGATGTATCCCTAAAGAACACACCAAACATAAGACTCTCAAAAAATGAGGGAACTGTGTCCCTCATCTTTTTTTCATTTTATTGCATTTTTCAACTTAGAGTAATCAGTGAACATAAAAATAGTAAAGCCGACTTTCATGCAGTATAGGTCTGAAAAGAGGGCAATCTGAGCCCACGAAACACACAAAAAACACCTCAAACGAAGAACTGTAAAAATCAATTAGGGGCTGTAAAAAATCAAAATAATAAATAGATTTCGGCAATATAGGTCTAAATGAGGGGTAGTCTGAGCCCGTCGGTACTTGCGAAAAACAAGAGAATCGCAGTTTTTCGCTTAGTATCCGATACGTGGCGAAGCTAGCGAGAGCGTGCCCCCAATTTAGACCTATATTGCTTAGAAAACTATTTTGATTTTTTACAGCCCCTTAATTATTTACAGTATTTCACAATTAGGTGGGTTATAGTGCCCTACTTTCAGACCTATACTGCATGAGAGTCTTATTCTTTTTATATCCTCTATTACTCCAACACTATCTTCATAAAGCTCTTCTTTCCCTTCTGGAGCAAGGGTTCATTCTCCAGTTCGGAAATGGAAAGCTGTCTTCCGATATCCGTAATCTTCTCTCCGGCAAAGCTTACGCCGCCCTGCTGCACATTTCTTCTGGCTTCTCCCTTGGATGGTGCCAAACCGCTCACAACCAAAAGATTCAAGATGTCGATTCCCTCAGGATAGTCCGCCTTCTTTAGGACGCACTTCGGGGTATTTGCTGAATTTCCACCTCCTGCAAACAAGGACTTGGCTGCTTCCTCCGCCTTCTTAGCTTCTTCCGCACCATGTACCAGCTCTGTCAAATGGTAAGCCAGTATTTCCTTAGCTTTGTTCAGCTCTGCCCCTTCCCAGGCATCCATCTTCTTGATTTCTTCCATAGGAATGAAGGTCAGGAGGCGAAGACATTTTCCTACATCCGCATCATCCACATTTCGCCAATACTGGTAGAAGTCGTAGGGACTGGTCTTAGCCGCATCCAGCCAAACCGCACCGCTGGCTGTCTTTCCCATCTTCTTTCCTTCCTTATTGGTAAGCAGAGTGATGGTCATAGCATGGGCATCCTTTCCCAGCTTCTTACGAATCAGCTCTGTTCCTGCCAGCATATTGGACCACTGGTCATCTCCGCCGAACTCCATGTTACAGCCGTAGTCCTCATAGAGGCGATAGAAATCGTAGCCCTGCATCAGCATATAGGAAAACTCGAAGAAGGAAAGTCCCTGAGAAAGACGGTTCACATAGCATCTGGCTCTCAGCATTTCATTTACGGAAAAATGAGGACCTACCTCTCGCAAGAACTCCATAAAGTTCATATCTCTAAGCCAGTCCGCATTATTGACCATTAATGCCTTCCCCTCGGAGAAGTCAATGAAACGGCTCATCTGCTTCTTAAAGCAGGCACAGTTATGGTCAATCATTTCGGTGGTCATCATTTGCCGCATATCGGAACGACCGGAAGGATCTCCGATCATACCGGTTCCGCCTCCAACCAAGGCGATAGGCTTATTGCCTGCTGCCTGCAAACGCTTCATCAGGCACAGCGCCATAAAGTGCCCTACATGAAGGGAATCCGCAGTGGGGTCGAAGCCAATATAAAAGATTGCCTTTCCTTCATTCACCATTTTTCGGATTTCTTCTTCATTTGTAACCTGGGCAATCAATCCTCTCTCTTGTAATTCTTCGTAAACTCCCATACTGCTTCCTTCCTTTTCTCATCATTGGCTGAGCAGGATCTGTCTTTCTTTCAAAAGAAAAATCCTGCCTGATTTTACATCTCTCTCACGGCGAGGGGTATCTCGTTCTTAAGTAGTATCCCGGCAATAGTGTGGGTATATCACTTACTTTCATTCCCTCAAAAATCAAACTGCTCTTGCCGTGCTGTATTAATATTTGGTCTGCTGCTCGTACTCGTAGACATTGGAAATCAAACGAACCGTATCCTCCCAGCCGATACAGGGATCGGTAATGGACTTTCCGAAGATATGCTCTTCCACCTTACAAGCGCCCTCAATAAGATAGGACTCCACCATCAGACCCTTCACAAAGTTGGCCAGCTCCTGAGAATACTTCCGGGAATGCATGATTTCCTGGGCAATACGAAGCTGCTCTCTATGCTGCTTTCCGGAATTACAATGGTTGGTATCCACTACCGCCGCAGGGTTCACCAGATTCCGCTCCTCATAAAGAGAATGTAAAAGCTTTAAGTCTTCATAGTGGTAGTTCTGCACCATCTCCCCGTGTTTATTCTGTAAGCCTCGCATAATGGCATGGGTATAGGGGTTTCCGGAGGACTTTACTTCCCATTCCCGGAAAATGAATTCATGGCCATGCTGTCCTGCATAAATGGAGTTTAACATTACTCCTAAGTCTCCTGAGGTGGGATTCTTCATGCCGCAGGGAACATCCACCCCGGAAGCCACCAAACGGTGCTGCTGGTTTTCTACGGAACGGGCTCCCACCGCAATGTAGGACAGCATATCGGACAGGTAGGACAGGTTATCCGGATAAAGCATCTCATCTGCGGTACTGAAGCCTGTTTCCTCCAAAACTCGCATGTGGAGCTTTCGAATGGCAAAAATCCCTTCAATCAGGTTGGCACGCTTTTCCGGATCCGGCTGATGGAGCATACCCTTGTAGCCTTCTCCTGTGGTTCTCGGTTTATTGGTATAGATGCGGGGAACAATTAAAATCTTGTCCTCCACCTCTTTGGCAATTTCTTTAAGCTTGTGACAATACTCCAGTACAGGATCCTCATGGTCTGCGGAACAGGGCCCGATCACCAGTAAAAACTTGCGACTTTCTCCTGTAAAGATGGCCTTAATTTCCTCATCTCTTTTGGCTTTCTGAGCAATCAGCTCGGAAGACAAGGGGTACTGTTCCTTTACCTCTGATGCGGAGGGTAACTTATGAATGAATTCTAATCCCATACTTTCTCCTTTCTTTTCTGCTAAAGTATAAAGGAAGTTGAAAAAAAGTGCAAGAAAAGAGGATGCCGGTCGTAGGCATCCTCTTTAGGCTATAACCAATGGAATAACTATCTCTTTACAGGGCACTCTCCTTAAAATCTCCGATTTAGGCAAGACCTTTTACAGGGCGTCCTCAATAACTTTCTTTAAGGTATCCGCAGAAGCTTGTAATGCTTCTTTCTCCTCCGGACTTAATTCAATGGATACTACCCTTTCCACGCCCCCTCTTCCCACAATAGCCGGAACAGAAAGAGACACATCATGAATGTCGTATTCTCCGTGCTGCATACTGGAAACCGGCAGGATGGATTTCTCATCTCGAATAATGGCTTCACAGATTCTGCGAACGGACATAGCAATACCGTAGTAGGTAGCCTTCTTCTTTTCAATAATTTCGTAGGCGCTGTTTTTTACATTTTCCGCAATGCGTCTCATGGACTCATCATGCTCGATATGCCCCCGAAGTTCACAGAAATCGTTCAAAGGAATACCGGATACATTGGCACTGCTCCAAGCGGCAATCTCGCTGTCTCCGTGCTCTCCGATAATGAAGGCATGCACGGATCGGTTGTCAATGGAAAGGTGCTCTCCCAGAAGATATTTCAGTCTTGCGGTATCCAATACGGTTCCGGAGCCGAATACCCGATTCTCCGGGAAGCCGCTAAGCTTTACCGCCGCATAAGTTAAAATATCCACCGGATTGGCTACAATCAGAAGGATTCCTTCATAATTTCTCTTGGCAATCTCCGGAATAATACTCTTAAAAATTCCTACATTCTTCTTCACCAGATCCAAACGGGTTTCTCCCGGCTTCTGTCCTGCTCCTGCCGTAATCACCAGGATGGAGCAATCCATTAAATCATCATAATCTCCGGCATAAATCTTCATAGGCTTTGCAAAGGGAAGTCCGTGGCTGATATCCAGTGCTTCTCCCTCCGCCTTCGCTCGATCCGCATCGTTTAAAACCATTTCGGAAAAAAGTCCGCTTTGCATTAAGGCAAAGGCAGAGCTCGCTCCTACGAATCCACAACCGATAACCCCTACTTTTCTCTCTTGAATATTCATTTTGCATCCTTTCCGGGAATTCTTCCCCCACTCCTTAAAAGCTTTGGATAAGAGTAGTATAGACTAACTCCTAGTTATTTTCTAGGAGTTTTTGAATTATATACATACTTTCCCTTACTATTTCGACCATATTCAAAGTTTCTTTACTCCGAATTATTAATCCTCTTTGCCCATAAAAGGGGCTGTAAAAATCAAAATAAGAAATAGATTTTCGGCAATATTGCTTAGAAAACTGTTTTGACTTTTTTACAGACTCTTTTACCGAAGCTCCTCCTCTTCCAAAAGTCTCCGTTTCTTTTCCAGATACTCCGGAAAGCGCTCTAAGTAGGAATGCATATCCTTTCCGTTGTCCGTTCTTTCGATTCTACCTTGGGGAAACAGAATCTTACTGGAAGCCCCTGCTCCGATACCTAAAACACTGTGCTTTTCTTCCATCATAAAAATGTTGTAAAGGCACTCCTTCCCTTTCTTGGCAAAACCGATATTTTCCAGATTTCCCGCCATATTTTTCTGGCGATAAAGATAGTAGGGCTGTAAATCCAATTTCTCCGCCGTATCCATACTACAAAGCATCATCCACTCGATTTCTCTTCTCTCCTGTCGCTTCTTTAAGGAAGGCAGATAGGGAATGAAAAACTCTCTTTCCAGCAAAAAGTTTTCAGAATCTCCACCAGCCTGATAGATTTCCCGAAAATGATTTTCCTCCGCCTTTAGTCTGGCGGCCCGCTTCACCGCCAAGGAATGTACGGTTAGGCTATCCGGAGCCAGGCGCAGGATTTCGGAAAGGCTTTCCTCCACCTGCTGCAAATGCTCTCCCGGCAAGCCTAAGATTAAGTCCATGTTAATGTTGTCAAAACCTAATTCCCTTGCCAGAGAATATTTTTCCTTCACCTCTTCCACGGAATGTTTTCTTCCGATAATGTCTAAACTTTCCTGATGAAAGCTTTGGGGGTTAATGGAAATTCTATCTACAGAAAAATCCTGTAATAGCCTTAATTTTTCCCGATTAATAGAATCCGGTCTGCCTGCCTCCACCGTATATTCTATGGCGCCCTTTCCCTTGGAAAAACAATGCTTATCCACTAAGGAAAGCAGGATTTCCAGATCCTTTTCCCCTAGGGCTGTTGGGGTTCCGCCACCGATATAAATGCTTTGCAGCTGCTTTCCTCTTTTCTCTCCCATTTCTCGCAGCACAAAAAGCATTTCCTCCTCTAAAAGAGAAAGATATTTCGGCATCTTCTCGGAAAAGCTTCCCATAGGCATGGAAAGGAAGGAGCAGTAGGCACAACGGGTAGGACAAAAGGGAATATTGATATAAAGACTGTAACCTTCGGAAATGCTTTTTCCATAAGCCTTTTCCGCCCTTTGTAAAATATCTTCTTCCTGCAAAGAAATCTTATATAAAAGCTCCGCCTTCTCCCCCTCCAAACGATACTCTTCTTTAAGAGCAGGGAACAAAACTTCGGAACTCTGGCCCTTTTCTTCCCGCATTTTTCGGCAAAGTCCTACCGGACGAATACCGGTTAGGTCTCCCCAGGGAAGACTCCTTCCGCTTTGTTTTTCCAAAATATCATAAAGATAGGCCTTTAAAATCGACTTATCCTTTCCCCGCTCTCCGGTAAAGCTAAGCTCTTCTCCGGTAATTTCCAAAGAAAAGAGGAACAGAGAAGGGTCGAGAATCCCCTCCTCTGTTAAAATGCGATTTTTCTTTTCTTCCGGTTTATGCTTTAAGCTCTTTTTATTTACCTCTGTGGGCTGTCCCACTTCCTTCGCCCGCTTAAAGGCATTCTTCTCCTCCTGGGTAGTTTCCATCAGGCGAATCCCCTGACTGCTATGAATCTGAAAATCCTCCCCGGGGTAAAATGCCTTACAAAGCTCTCGGATGTCCGCTTCAAAGGGCAGAACCTTATCTCCTAAAAATAATTGAATCACAAAATCCTCTTCTACATACTATATAAAATCTAACTGAGAAATCTCTGAAAACTCTTAATGAATATACACTATAGAATTTGCTCTATAGAATTTACTCTACAGAATTCACCCTACAGAATTCACCCTACAGAATTCACCCTACAGAATTTTTAATTGAAAGTCTTCTTTACATTGCTGTCCAAAAGTTTGTTAAAGCCCACCCAGCCGTTGGCTTCCTTGGCCTTTCCGGACTTTTCTCCCTGCTCAATAAACTCCCGCATGGTTTCCAGCTTGGCATCCGTATTGTCCGCAAAGGAAAGGAGCAAAGCCTCCATGGTAGCCGGCTTCTTGGGAGAACCGTATTCCAATTCCCCGTGATGGGACAGGATACAGTGTAAAAACTCTGTCTTTATATTCTCCGGAAAATCGGGAATCTCCTGCATCTTTTCCGAAAGCATGGTGTAGCCAATCAAGATGTGACCTAAAAGCTGTCCCTCGTCGGAATAATCATTTTTCGGAAAGGGAGTAAGCTCCTTGGTTTTTCCGATATCATGGCAAAGAGCCGCGCTTAACAAAATGTCTCTATTGATATCCCCATAGTGTCTTGCATAAAAATCGCAAAGTTTGGCAACAGACAGGGTATGCTCCAAAAGTCCCCCCACATAGCCGTGATGCACGGATTTTGCAGCGGAATGGAAGGAAAAGCATTTGTAAAAATCCTTATCCTCCACAAAAAGCTTCTGTAACAGCTTCTGTAAATAAGGGTTCTGTACGGTCTTAATCAGAGCAAAAAGTTCCTTCCCCATTTCTTCCCGGTCATGCTTACTGACCGGTAAAAAATCCTCCGCCGCATAGGTTCCCTCGGAAGCCACCGACAAACGCTGAATACTTAGCTGATTTACCCCGTTGTAAATGCTGACATTTCCCTCCACGTACACATAGTCCATGGGAGAAAAGTCCGATATCCCCGGAGAATTGGGTTCCCATACCTTGGCATCAATGGTGCCGGTTCTGTCCTGCAAGCAGACATTCAAGTATTCCTTTCCGTTTTTTGTCACCGCTGCATTCTTGGTTTTCACAAGATACACATTATTCACCCGAAGCCCATCTCGGAAATTCTCAATAAAGCGATTGGGGTTAGGAACTCGTTCCATATTTTTTCCTTCCTACCTTGCCTGTATAGGGCAAGAAAGCACTAACTCTACATACTCTTTTCCATTATAACGGAGAAGTTCCACGGGAACAACCGCTCCTTCCGCCTGTTCCTGCAAAGTATCCTGAAAAGCCTTGCCGGTGTCAACGCTCTTTCCGTTCAATTTTATGATAATATCCCCGGGAAGAATTCCAACAGAGTAGGCGGGACTGTCTTCCACCACCTCCGTGACATAAACCCCTTCCGGAATTCCCAGCTCCTTCATGGTCTTGGAACTGTTTTGAATCTTTACGCCGAAATAGGGAAGAATTCCTCCATTACTGAGTCGTTCCAGACTTTCTAAAGCATCAGATATTCCGATAATCTGTCTTCCTGCTTTTCTATCCTCTGCCTCCGTGTAGAAGCCTACCCATTCCCCCTTTGTGTTTAAAACAAAGGCTGTGCTGTTTTCTTCTCCGGAGAACTGCATCTTGATTTCTTCCCAAACCCTGTCCTCCGAAGCCTTGTCATAGGACAAAACACCGATGGTGCTTAAAGCTGAGGAATAGGCCTGTCCCAAGGGGGAACCTAAAAGCAGTACCGTGTCTCCCTTTTGCAGAAGTCTGGAATTTCCTCTGGGCATTTCCTGAATTTTCTCCCACTCCTTATCCGTTAGAGAAGAAAGTTCTACGGTAAGAACCACCCATCGATCCCTGCCGCTTTTCCCCCGAAGAGTGGCGGGAAGCTTTTTTTCCCGGTTAAAGGTGACCTCGTAGCCTGCCCCTGCCTTGGCCTCTCCCAAAAAGAGAATCACCGCCTCTTCTTTGGTCTTTTTTAAAATCACCCCGGTACAATGCTGGTTTGCTTCACTGAGAGAATCTTCTCCGGGAGTATGAATACTGACCTCTACCAAGGATTTTTCACCTTCGGAAATCAGCGTTTTGGCATTGGACATCAGGCTGTCATAGCTGGATACGGAGAAATCAAACTTTTGCAATTCTGACTGTACTACATCTTCAATCGCTTCGGTTTCCGCCGTGCTTTCCGATGCCGCTTCCGTACTTTCTTCCACCAGGGCAATGCTTTCCTTTGCTTGCTCGGCCTCCCCTCGGGAAAGGCGTTTTCCCAGAAAAAAGAAGGAAAAGGCTGCCGCTATACCAAAAAGTCCGCCGGAAAGCAGAATCAGTACCGCCTTCTTCAGCCTTTTTTTCCATTTTCCCTTAGGACCTACGATTTTCTCTCGAATAAAATGTTCTTCCATCTTGCGTTCCTCTAAAGCCCCACTATCTTACTCTTCTACCCGTTCCATTGCGGGAAGTGAAAAGCTGAATTCCGTACCCACTCCTTCCGTGGAAACACAGTCAATGTTTTCCCCGTGGGCAGTGATAATACTTTTTACAATGGCCAGTCCCAAGCCGGTACCGGCTTTATCCTTTCCTCTGGAAATGTCCGTCTTATAAAAACGCTCCCAAATCTTCCCCAAATCCTTCTTGGGAATTCCGATGCCCTGATCCTTAATGCCCACCAGCACCTTCGTGCCTTTTTGCTCCGTCCGAATCTGAATCTCCGAATCCTCCTTGGAGAATTTTACCGCATTGTCCAAAAGATTGTAAAAGACCTGCTGAATCTTAGGATAATCCCCATTGACCATCTGTTTTTTCTCGGCAAACACCAGAGAAAATCCCAGCTTTTTCTTCTGACACTGCATTTCAAAGCTGGCACAAACTTCTCGAATCATCCGGTTTAGATCAAAATTGCTTCGGTTTAAAGAGCTTCCTTGATCCAGCTTGTTTAAGCTCAGCATGGACTGGGTCAGTTTACTCAGGCGCTCCGTCTCGGAAATCAGTCGAAGCAAATATTTTTCCTCCGCCTCCTTGGGGATAGTTCCATCCAACATAGCCTCCAAATAGCCCTTTATGGAGGTTAGTGGGGAGCGGAAGTCGTGGGAAACATTGGCAATAAACTGCCTTTGGTAGTCATCGGATTTTTGGATTTCCTCCGCCATGAAATTCAGAGTATCCGCAAGGTAGGACATTTCATCCCCTCCACCGACGGAAATCCGATACAAATATTCTCCTGCCGCATAGTGTACCGCCCCTGCCGTAATTTTTCCCAGCGGTCGATATACCCAGAAGTAAAAAACGAAAAAAATGGAAAGAGACAGTACTGCTACAGCCAGAAAGCCTCTATAAAAAATGCTGAACAGCATTGCTTTTTCCTGCTCTATTCCCGCTACGGATTTATGTAAAATCAGGTAGGCAAGATTTTGGTAATTTCTCTGAATGGGAGCCTGGGCCAAGATATGTTCCTCAGGCAGTAAACCGTGAAGATTGCCTCGGAAAGCAATTTTTCCACCGTTTTCCGTAGGATCAAAATCACTCACAGTCTTTCCGCTCAGATTGTCCTTCCCCTTATGCTGTAGAATTTTCCCGTCCTTATCCACCAAGGTCCATTCCACGTTACTTCTATGAATGTTACCTTCCATCTCCTTACTGAGTCTATCCAGAGAAAGGGCTCCGTTTTCCTCTTTGGAATAGAAATTGGCAAGCCTGGTAGCCTCACTATAAAGCTCCTGTCCCTCTCTTTGGTATAGATTCTGCCCGATAGCCTTTTCTCCGTAAAAATACAGAAAAAGAAAGCCAAAGAGAAAAAACAGCAGGTAGGTGATGATAAATTTGATAAATAATCGTTTTCCCAAATTCCCTCCTGCCTTATTCTATCTATCCCAGTCTAAACTTGTAACCTATGCCCCAGACCGTGGAAATCTCCCACTCTTCCACCTGGGGAAGCTTCTCCCGAAGCCTCTTGATATGCACATCCACTGTCCGGGAATCCCCGGCAAACTCATAGCCCCAAATATGATCTAAGAGCTGCTCTCTGGTAAAAACCTGGTTGGGGGAGCTGGCCAAGAAATACAAAAGCTCCAGTTCTTTTGGGGGCATATCAATAGCCTTTCCTTTATAATGCACCGCATAATTGCTTAGGTTAATTACCAAGTCTTCGTAGGCAATGTATTTGCCCTTTCGTAAAAGGTCTTCTCCCCCTTCCTTTTCCTTATCTTCCTCCAAAGGTGGCGAAAAGACATGCTGGCTTCTTCGCAAAACCGCCTTCACTCTGGCTACCAGCTCCTTGGTATCAAAGGGCTTTAGCATATAGTCATCCGCTCCAAGCTCTAAGCCCAGCACCTTATCAAAGGTCTCTCCCTTTGCGGAAAGCATGATAATGGGCACATTGGAGCTTGTGCGTATCCTTCTGCAAACCTCGTAACCGTCTATCCCCGGAAGCATCAGGTCTAAAATAATCAGCGCCACCGGCTCTTTTTCCAGACTTTTTAAGGCCTCTTCCCCATCTTCACAGATTCGGGTATCGTAGCATTCCTTTTCTAAATATAGGGAAACCAGCTCTGCAATAGAACTGTCATCATCCACAATCAAGATTTTTTGTTTCTCCGCCATGCTTCCTCCTTTCTAATGTTTTCCAACTTTCATTGCTCTAAAAATCACCGAAGCAAGTCTTCGCTTCAATCTATGCAGTACACGAGTGTTCATCGGCTCATCTTTGTAGTCTATACAGAGCTTAAGCTGCATAGACTCTTCATTCTTTCACCGGCTTTTTATTTCTTAAAGAATGCAATGCTGACACCGTCAGAGCCTTCCCCATACTCTCCTAAACGGAAGGATTCGATATGCTTATTCTTTTTCAAGCATTCCTGCACCATCTTTCGAAGGGCTCCGGTACCTCTTCCATGAACGATTCGTACCTGAGGCAGTCTTGCCAAAAAGGCATCATCCAAATATTTATTTAACTCCGGCAACGCATCCGCCGTCATTTTTCCAATTAAGTTAATTTCCGGAGAGATTCCCAGCACCTTTCCTCTTCCGATGGAGGCGACTTTTCCCTGATTCTTTTCCGGCTTTTCCTTTTCCTTATGCTGGATAAATTCCACATCCTTGGCGGAAACTTTAGTGCGAAGCATACCGGCAGTAACGGTGAACATTCCATTTTTGTCCGGAAGAGTGGTAACCGTTGCCACCATATCATGCATGCTTAAAACCCTTACCTTGTCTCCGATGGCCAATTTCTTTAAGGAAATGGTTTGCGAGGGTCCCTTTACCATGGTGGAGGACAGAGCCTCGTCATTTTCCCGCATCTTTTGGTGAAGCTTGGTTCTGGTCTTTTCTCCCTCTAAGGCACTGCTCTTTCCTGCCTCCTGCCGACGTAGTTCCTTTACCACCTGGTCAGCGGTTTCCTTCGCCTCCCGTAAAATCTGAGCAGCCTCTTCTCTGGCTCTTTGCAGGATTTTCTCTCTTCCTTTTTCGATGCCTTTGGTGGATTCTCTGGCACGCTGCTTTAGGCTCTCCACCTCTGCCTTATAGCGCTCGATTTCTTCCTTTTCCCTCTGGGCAAGGCGTTTGGTATTTTCCAAATCCGCAATCACATCTTCAAAATGCAGGTCTTCCTCTCCCATGCGATTCTTCGCAGAAGCAATGATGTCCTTTCGAAGACCAAGCTTCTCCGCAATGGCAAAGGCATTGGACTTTCCGGGTACACCAATCAAGAGATGATAGCTAGGCCTGAGACTTTCCACATCAAAGGCGCAGGCGGCATTTTCCACTCCATCAGTAGACAAGGCGTAAAGCTTTACCTCCGCATAGTGGGTGGTGGCCAGGGTTCGAATTCCCTTTTGGAAAAGGTGGTCCAGAATAGCCAATGCCAAAGCCGCTCCCTCTGTAGGATCTGTTCCCGCCCCAAGCTCATCAAAAAGGCAGAGGCAGTCTTCCCTTGCCCCCTGTAAAATCCGCACCGTATTGGTCATGTGGGAGGAGAAGGTGGAGAGACTTTGCTCAATGCTTTGCTCATCCCCGATATCTGCATAAATCTCCCGATACACCGTAATGCTGGAGCCCTGGAAAGCCGGAATAAAGAGTCCCGCCTGCCCCATCAGTTGGAACAATCCTAAAGTCTTTAAGCAAACCGTCTTACCACCGGTATTGGGTCCGGTAATCACCAAAAGACTGAAGTCATCTCCCAGGCGAATGCTGATGGGCACCACTTTGTCTTTGGGAATCAGAGGGTGGCGGGCATCCAAAAGCACCGTCTTTCGTTCCTGATTCAAGATGGGCTTTACCCCGTCCATCTTATTGGCAAGTTTTGCCTTGGCAAAAACAAAGTCCAAATGACTTAAAATCTTTACATTTTCCCCCAGTTCCTCGGTAAAGGGCGCTAAAGAAAGGGAGAGCTGTAAAAGAATCTTCTCCACTTCCTTTTTCTCTAAAGACAAAAGTTCCCGCATATCATTTTCCAGCTGAACAATGGAGAAGGGCTCCATAAAAAGAGTAGCTCCTGAGCTACTTTCATCATGAACAATTCCCCGGAAAGCATTCTTATACTCCGCCTTAACAGGGAACACATGCCTCCCGTTTCGAAGGGTTATCACCGGGTCCTGCAACATAGAACGGTTATGCTGTAAAATTCGATTTAATTCCTGGTTGATTTTTTCCTCTAAGCCCTTTTCCTTCCTGCGCAGCTGGGAAAGCTCCGGACTGGCATCATCTGCCAGCTCCTCTTCGGAAAGAATACAACGTTGCAGCTCTCTTCGAATATCATCCAAGGGGGCTAAAGCCTGAAAATACTCCTGTAAAGCATCTTCCCTCTCTTCTCCCTGATCCTTTGCTTTTTTGGTCTTTTCTAAAATCAGGATAATATCATATAGCTCCGGAATGGAAAGGGCTGTGGATAAGGCTAAACGGGAAAAATAGGGGCGGACTTCTTTGATTCCCCGAAAGGAAATTCCTCCCCCTAAACGAATGCGGTCTTGTGCCGCCTCTGTTTCCGAAAGACTCTGCTCCACCTCTAAAAAGGAAGAAGAAGGCTCCAAGGCCTTCAACTTCTCCTTACCCAAAGAAGAGTCTGCCTCCTCCACTAATCGGTCTATGATTTTGTAAAACTCCAATGTCTTTAAGACCTTTTGGTTCATTCTATCCCTTTCTACTCTTGGACGAACTTGTCCGGATTTACTTCCGCTAGACGATATCCATTCAAAGCATTTCTATTTTATACCTATTTATAGAGAAAACTATTCCTTATCCAGCATCAGCTTTGCACAACCGTAAATTCCTGCATCATTTCCAAGCTTAGCCAGCATCAGCTCCGCCTTTTTGTTTAAAATCGGTGTGTGCTCCTCGTAATGCTTCTTAATAATCTGTAAGAGGAAGTCTCCTGCTCGAGAAACGCCCCCACCGATAACGAAAACCTCCGGATCCGCAATCATGGAAACCTGTGCCAAAACAATTCCCAGATAACGCATACTGCATTCTAAACTTGTGCTGGCCAGAATGTCTCCCTCTTTAGCCGCTTCACAAACAATCTTTGCGGTAAGGGCTTTTCCATAGATACGAAGAGAAGAAGGATCTCTGAACATCCGAAGAAAACGCTCTGCCTCCTTCACTATTCCGGTAGCGGAAGCCACCTGCTCCAGACAACCCATGCCGCCGCAGGCACAACGTTCTCCCTCCACATCCCGCACATGGATGTGTCCGATTTCCGCTCCTGCACCATGAGCGCCGGTAACAATTTTGCCATGCAGAATCAAACCGCCACCTACGCCGGTTCCCAAAGTTACCATCAGCATATCGGAGAAACCTCTTCCTCCTCCCTGCCAAAGCTCTCCAAGGGCCGCCACATTGGCATCATTTCCTACTGCACAGGGAATCTTTCCGCCCATCAGCTCTCTCATGATTTTTGCCGGATAAATGTCTTTCCAGCCTAGATTTACCGCAACAGGCACATGTCCGTCCGGCTCTACAGGTCCCGGTACACCGATCCCGATTCCTGCCACATCCTCATAGGCAATGGTCTTTTCCGCCAAATGCTTCTTTAACTCCTCAGCCACATCCGGAAGAATATACTTTCCCTGTTCCGCCTTTCTGGTGAGCACCTCCCATTTGTCCAACAGTACGCCGTTATAGGTAAAGATACCGCATTTTACGGAAGTTCCCCCTACATCAATGCCTACGCAATATTGATTCATCTTACCCCTCCTCTGTAGCTAGCTACACACCTTACTCTTCTGAATATTTCTAAAAGCACATAGCTGAAGCTTTTTCTATTTTACCCGAATAGCTTCTTCTCTGTTTCGATATGCCAAGAATAAATCCGTTCCCCCGAACTGAATTTTTGACAAAGAACGAATATATTGCAAACCTTCTTCGGTCTCCCCATTATAACGCAGTCTGCCTTGAAAATCATAAACTTTAAAATATTTCTCTTGATAGAGAATTACCTTATCCTGACTTAACTCCATGTTGTTGCCCATAAAGTCTATGGGTTTATCCAAAATTTTCTCTCCGGTCTTTCGGAAAATCAAAAGTCTATAGGGTTTTTCCTGCTTTTTCTTTTTACTTCCGGAAGAGACTTTCGTCTTTTTCTTTTCTTTACCGGAATTCTCTTTGCTTTCCGTAAGGGTACTTCCACTTGCTACAGGACTTTGTTTCTTTTTCTTCGGGTCTTTAGTATTGCCGCCCTTTGCGCCCTCTTTACCTCCGGATTTTCCCCCATCCTCCTGAGTCTCGCCTCTTTGATCCGTAAGAACTGCAAGATAGTTATTGTCATAGGAAATCATCCGAATCGTTTCCGGAATTTCCACCTTCTTCTTCAGCTCCGGACTGGTTCTTACTTTCGTGGAGAAGAAAGCCAAGCCCCCGTCATACGCCGCAAAGGATTCCTCATCGGTAAAAAAATGCACTCTTCCTACAATACCCCCGGAAAAATCATCGGTAAAGCCTCCAACCACTCGGTCAGCACCGGCATTTTTCCCTAAGGAAGAAAAATTATAATAAACCACTCTGGATTTCACAGCGGTCTGCTCCAAATGGGCAAATGCCACACAGAGCTCCGTCCCATCCGGAGATACGGATAAATCCATGGGATAACCGTCCCCCGACATCACCGACTTGATGCCGATGTCCAGATTTTTGCCCTCCCTGGAAAATACCGTGATATAGGTTCCCTGATCCTCCGACAAAAGCGCATAAACTACACCCTTTTCGGAAATCCGTAATTTTTCTATGGTACTGGGAGCTTCTCCCTGCCCGCTAAGTCCCTGGGAAGAAAATATATACAGCTTGGTGCCGCCCTGCTCTCCGACGACAGCATAATCTCCGGAAACGGAAACCAGAGCTCGTCCCATTTCAAAGGCCTGATCCCAAAGCACCTTTCCCTGGGAAGAAACATACTTCGCTCCGTCCTTACTGAGTTTGATTACCCCATCCCGGTAAGGAAAATAGCTGTATTCCTCCTCTGCTCCCTTGCCTTCTTCCAGACTATCCTTCCATAGAAGTTCTTTTTGTCCAAAACGCCTTCTTCCGTAAAAGAAAAAGCCTACCGCAAAAAGAAAGAAAAGAATCAACAAAAAAGGAAGCCAAAAGTTTTTCGCAGTTAAAGAAAACGGATTGTCTTCTGCCCTTCTTCCTTCTTCCTGCAGCTCTTCTTCAAGACCTTCTTCCGCCTTACTTCCTATGATGACCCTTTGCTTTAATTTCCTTTTTCTTGATTCTCTTTCCCGATCCGCCAAAGCCTACTCCCTATCTTAACTTAACGGTATCACTGCTCCGGATACATTCCTTTAGCAATATAACTTTGGGATGTATCCCTTTTGCGATACAACTGCTCCGAATATACTCCCTTAGCGATATAATTGTTCCGGATATAAGCCCTTTGCAATACATTCCCGTAAAGCTTCTTCCGCCAATGCACGGTCTTCCTGATAGGTCACACCGAACCAACGGTCATGATCCTCTAAAACCTTTACTCTGGCCTTTCCTTCCTTCATCAGGCAATCCACCTCTCTGGGCAACAGATACTCAGACTTTGCTTCCTTGCCGTATTTCTCCAACCAAGAAGGGAATTTTTCAATCAGTACATCCAGAAAATGCTCCGGAAGTCCAAACATATTCATGGAAGCAATGGCATCCTCCTGCAGCTCCACAACTTTCTTCTGTTGATTTTCTCCTCGTAAAATGCCGTCTTCCTTGCATTCAATATTGTAGGTTTCGGAAATGGACTGAAGATAGCCTTCTGCACTCACCTGACAAATTCCACGATTTACAGAACCGTACTTGGAAAGGGTATTTACCAAATGATAGCCTGCCATGCACATTTCCATCATACCGGAATCCACTCTGTCTGCCTGTAAGAAATCATTGATTAGGCGAAAGCCCTCTTTTCCGTAGAAATCATCCGCGTTAATCACTCCAAAGGGTCCCTGTACCTGCTTTCTGCACTGCATTAATGCATGGGCTGTTCCCCAGGGCTTTGTGCGTCCCTCCGGCACAGAAAATCCTTCAGGCAGTGCCGTGATTTCCTGAAAAACATAATCTACGTCCGCAATCTTTTCGATTCTCTTCCCAATTATTTCCCGGAAGTCCGCCTCAATATCCTTTCGAATCACAAAAACCAGCTTTTCAAAGCCTGCTTCCAGGGCATCATGCACGGAATAATCCATGATAATCTCTCCATAGGGACCAATTTTTGCCAACTGCTTAATGCCCGCACCATAACGGGAGCCCAATCCCGCAGCCATGATTACCAACGTTGTTTTCTTTCCCATAAGTCTCTCCCTTCGGGTGGATATTGTATAAAAAAGGAATGTACTGACTATCCTTTTGCTATCTCTTTTCCTATCCTTTAAAGATAAGGGAAAAATGCCGTTTCGTCCAGTCTTTCTATTGGAATTCTGTAAGCAATTAAGAAAATACGCTCCGATGCAGTACAGGTCTGTAATTGGGGCACGCTCCCGCTAACTTCGCCTTCGTAGCAGTACTAACTTCAAGCTTCGCTTTGCTCGCTTTCAGTAAGTACTGACGGGCTCAGATTGCCCCTATTACAGACCTGTACTGCATCTATCGCTGCTTTTATTGGTTTTTATAGTCCTTCACTTGGTCGGATCGCCGCAAGTACCGACGGGCTCAGATTACCCCTTATTTCAGACCCACACTGCATCTATCGCTTCATTTATTGATTTAAAATTCTTCTCTTCCCCAGTTTCTCGCCAGTTCCTGCGGAATCAGGTTTCCCTCTTTACAGGCCTGAACTGCTGTTAGCTGAAGATTCTCCATGCGGTTATGAAGTTATTGGCCCACCAGCCGGATAGGCTTCTGTGCACCACGCGGCCATTGGAGGATGATGCATCGATAACGGATCCGCCTCCGGCATAAATGCCTACGTGTCCTCGTACCACCACAATATCTCCTGCCTGTAATTCTCCCATACTTACCTTCTTAAATCGTCCCGGATTTCTCCAACCGGAGGAGGTCATATAGGAAGTTCCCACGCCGGCCTGGTTCAAACACCAGTACACAAAACCGGAACAGTCGAAGGAATTCGGACCCTTGGCTCCCCATACATAGGGAGAACCGATTTTGGAGGACGCAATGGAAATCAAAGATCCTGCAGAACCGGAAACTGTTGCGCCTCCCACACCGGAAGAAACACTTCCACCTGAGCCGGTATCTCCTCTTCCTGCCGGAGCGGAATTTCCTCCGGCTGCACCGCCTCTATTGCCACGGCTTGGTGTATTTGCCTTTGCTTTGGGCTTTGGTTTAGACTTGGCTGTACCGGACTGAAGAAGCTGCAATGTTTTGGCTCCTGCGGTTCCGTCCGTTCCTAAACCATTCACAGACTGGAAGGCAATAACTGCATCTTTTGTCAGCTCTCCAAAATAGCCGGAGGCCTTATCCTGAGAAAGATAGCCGTATTTTACCAAAAGATTTTGCATATTCTTTACATCATCACTTTGTTCGCCAAGACGCATACCGAAGGGCTTGGCATTTTCAGAGTCCATAAGACTTCTGGTATCCGGGCCAAGGTAGCCGTCCACTACCTGGTCATTTCTGGACTGGAAGGCACGAATGGCATTTTGCGTACTAAGTCCAAAATTCCCATCCGCCTCTCCGGAAAGATATCCCAATGCAATCAGACGATTCTGATATTTTTTTACTATCTCGCTCTGTTCTCCGAGCGCAATAATATTGGCCTTTACTTCATCGGAGTATAGAAGATTGTAAGTGGTCTGGCCCACTGTTCCGTCTATCGTCAGTTTATTAACTTCCTGCAATTTCTTTACCGCAGTTTCCGTATCCTGATCAAAGGTTCCGTTAATCTGACCGCTTTCCGTAAGATATCCCAGGTTATACAAACGGTACTGAATCTTGGTGATATCGTCTCCCTGAAAACCAAGCTTTGCCGCATAATGGGGGGCGGATTCCGACATCAAGGCATCCCAGGTGTCTACGCCGGTAATACCGTCCATTTTCCGTCCTGTCTGTCTTTGGAAATACTGCACGGCCTTGGAAGTGGCATCTCCGTAATAGGTAGTCGGTTCATCCTCCTCCATATAACCAAGGTTCATCAATCTTTGTTGCAAATCCTTAACAACAGAATTAATTACACCTACGGTAAGATTAACCGGTGCTAAGTCCTCTGCCTGCCCGTCAATGGTAACTCCTTCAATAGAGGGAAGAACATTGGCATTTAAGCCGAGAGCCGCAATAGCCATCACACCTTCCGACTCTGCTTCCGTTGTCAAGACAATATCCGAAGAAGAAGCAGCCTGCTCCTCTGCACCAAGCTTCTTCTCACAAGCAGTAAGCCCTAATAGCCCGGCTACTAAGACAAGAGAAAGTCCTCTATGGAATAATTTTGAATTCCGTATATGATCTTGCATAGATTTTTGTACCTCTTATTTCTATAGATGAAAACGCTGTTCTATGATACCATAGGCACTGTTCCTATCCTATAAAGAAAATCTTAATTTTGATTAGGAGGAGAGCCGGTAAGGTATAAAAAAACAGTAAAAATCATGGATAAAGAAGAAATTGGCAAGATAAATAATTTAAGAGTTTTTGGAAGTTCAAGGAACTTTTAAGCAAATAGATAACGAGTTTTGAATACTGCACGGTGTTCATTTGCTTCTTTACCAAGCATCACCAAATGTGCTCCGCACATTTTTGTGTAGGACAAAGGTGGCGCAGGCGGGAATGCAAGCATTTCCGACTGCACCGCCTTGTCCTACGCAATGCGGAAAGAATGCTCGCATTCTTTCCAGGTGATGCTAAAGATTTAATCAAGCTTGCTTTTTTCTTTAAAATTTGAAGATCTGTTTTCATGTTTGTTCTAACATTTCGATATTGCTTTCCCTCCCCTAATTCAACCCCATTTATAAAGGAGTACCTATGCGTTTACGTCATATCCCCGGTTCCGAAGATTTTGTGGCAAATTCTCACTATGTTTTATCAAATCCGGAACAGTACAAGGGAGCTTTTTCCGAAAAGCTCTTTGGAAATATCAATCCTTTGCACATCGAAATCGGTATGGGCAAGGGACAGTTTATCTTTGAAATGGCCAAAAGAAATCCGGAGATTAACTATATCGGCATTGAGCGCTATGACAGCGTTTTACTGAAAGCGATTCAAAGAAGGGAAAAACAGGAGCCTGAGCTTACTCTCACAAATCTTTTCTACATCAGTATAGATGCCAGACTTTTGGCAGATGTCTTTGCTCCTGAGGAAATCGGAAAAATCTACCTGAATTTCTCCGATCCCTGGCCAAAAAAAAGGCAGGCAAATCGAAGACTTAGCAGTCCTGTCTTTTTAAAGATTTACAAAGAAATTCTGGCAAAAGATGCCTTCGTGGAAATGAAGACCGATAATCAAGACCTATTTAGCTATTCCTTGGAAAGCTTGGAGGAATGTCACTGGCAGATTCTGGCAAATACAAGAGATTTACACCATGATCCTGTCCTGAATAAGGGAAATGTGATGACCGAATATGAGGAGAAGTTCTCTTCCAAAGGAAATCCGATTTGTAAGTTTATAGCTAAGCCTTAGTGATTTTTTTCCATAAAGTCTCAGCACTGTTTTTCCATAAAAAATACTTGCCTCGCCTATCTCTATCATGCTATACTCAGTCCGTATGTAAATTTGAAAGGAATGGTTTTCCATGAAGATTTTTTTGGTTATTGTATTTGTATTGCTGGGCTTAGCATTGTCTGCCATTATTCTGATGCAGGAGGGAAAGAGTCAGGGCTTAGGTGCTCTCTCCGGTACCACAGACAGCTATTGGCAGAAGAATAGAGGTCGTTCCGTAGAAGGAAACCTGGAGAAGTTTACTAAGTTTGCCGCTTTTGCTTTATTCGCAGTTGCATTGGCGCTGGACATTATTTGGTAAGTTTATTTCCTCTGTATGATAAGCCTGCATTTTATGCAGGCTTTTTCTCATATCCAAAGATAAGCAACAGGCGAATCAAAGGTGAGCGTTGGCAAGAAAATGAGAGTTCATGCAATTCCTCAGACAGTTCCTCAAATTTTCACAGAAAATACTTGTAAACCATAAAAGGAATTAAAGAATAAAAGGAGTAAAATGCGGGAAGAGCAAAGGGATAAGTTAAAGAAAATTATATTGGATCTGATTAAGGATCCAAGCTATCACCCCATGAAGGAAAAGGAACTTTGCTTCTTTCTTGGTGTGCCAAAAGAAGAAAAGGCAGCCTTTCAGGAGCTTCTTCTGGAGATGCAGGAAGAGGGCGTTATCGGCATTTCCCTGCAGGGAAAATACAGCAGGGCGGAAAGTTTTTCCCAAAAGGGCACTTTTCATGCCAGCAGGCGAGGCTTCGGTTTTGTTTCTCTAAGCGAAAAGGAAGAAGAAGTCTATATTCCCAAGGGGGAAAGCGGCAATGCCATGGACGGCGATCTGGTAAAGGTCATCCTTACAAAAAGGGCGGAAAACGGCAGTAAGGCCGAGGGAAAAATCAGCAAGGTTTTAGAACGTGCCAACAAGGAAGTGCTGGGACTTGTAAAGGAAAAGCGGGAAGGCCTCTATCTTTCCCCAGATAATCCCAAGCTTCCGGATTGCATTTTGATTTCCCCGGGAAGAGATAAGGGTGCTGTTCCCGGAGATAAGGTTGTGGTAGAAATCCTTTCCTATGGTCCTTCCAAGGAGAACAAGGCACCTCGAGGTCGAATTCCCCGGAAAAGAATCAGTCCTCTTCTCTCCTACCCTGTTGGAGAAGTAAAGGAGATTTTAGGAAATAAAAATGATCCCGGAATGGATGTGCTTTCCGTGATTCGATCCTTCTCCCTACCGGAAGAATTCTCCGAGGATGTACTTTTGGAGGCCAATCAGCTTCCCAATACGGTTTCCCCTGAAAAGGCTAAGGAGCCGGGACGAAAGGATTTTCGAAAGCTAACAACCATCACTATTGACGGTGAGGATGCCAAGGACTTGGATGATGCCATTTCTTTGGAATATTTTCCGGAGAAGGAAGAATACCGCCTTTATGTGCACATTGCGGATGTGAGCGACTATGTGAAGGAAGG
Source organism: Oribacterium sinus (assembly GCF_963537195.1). Taxonomy (GTDB): domain Bacteria; phylum Bacillota; class Clostridia; order Lachnospirales; family Lachnospiraceae; genus Oribacterium; species Oribacterium sinus_A. Next base: position 21,899 of record NZ_CAUTEG010000011.1, read on the forward strand.
AAGTGCTCTGGATTTGGAGGCATTGGAGCGAGGCACCTCCGTTTACCTGACAGATCGGGTAATTCCTATGCTGCCAAAGGCTTTAAGCAATGGTATTTGCTCCCTCCATGAGGGTGTGGACAGACTTTGCCTTAGCTGTATCATGGACTTTGACCGGGAAGGTCGCCCCCTTTCCCACGAAATCACTCCCTCCGTCATTTGCTCCGATAAAAGGATGTCCTACAACAAGGTTACGGCGCTTTTAGAGGATAAGGAATGGGAGGATCCGGAGGAAAAGCTTTCTTACCTGCCTTTCCAAGAGCTTCTTACGAAAATGCGAGAACTGGCAAGGCTTCTTCGAAAGTCCAGAATGGCCAGAGGAGCTTTGGACTTTGATTTTCCCGAATCCAAGGTATACTTTGACGAAAATGGAAATATTTCCAAAATCTGTGCAGAGGAAAGGGAAGAATCCCATAAGATTATTGAGGAATTCATGCTCATTGCCAATGAAACCGTGGCAGAGGAATATTACTGGCGGGATATCCCCTTTTTATATCGTATTCACGAAAAGCCGGATTGGGAAAAATGGCAGAATCTTTCCCATGTTCTCTCCTCCTTTTCCTACATTTTAAAGGCAAAGGATCCGGACAGCCTTAGACCTAAGGCTTTGCAGGAGGTGCTTTCCAAATTGAAGGGAAAACCGGAGGAAGCCATGCTCAGCAGCATGATTCTTCGTTCCCTAAAGCAAGCCAAGTACAGCACGGAACCGGAGGGACATTTTGGACTGGCCAGTAAGTATTACAGCCATTTTACCTCTCCCATCCGCCGTTATCCCGACCTGCAGATTCATCGTATCATTAAGGAAAATATCGCCTATCAGGAAAATGAGAAACGGCGAAAGCATTATGAGCGGATTCTGCCGGAGGTGGCTCTTCAAAGCTCCCTTCGAGAAAGACGAGCAGAGGAAGCGGAACGGGATTGCATGAAGCTGAAAAAATGCCAGTACATGAAGAACTTCTTGGGAGAAGTCTTCCCGGGAAGAATTTCCGGCTTAACCCAGTATGGCATTTATGTTACATTAGAGAATAGCATTGAAGGCATGATTCCTCTTCGCTTTATGACAGAGGACTACTACATTTTCAATGAGGAGGAAATCAGTCTTAGGGGCGAGGCAAGCGGAAAGTCCTTCCATATGGGAGACTCCATGTGGATTTCCGTTTATGCCGTGGACACTCTCAGCAGAAGTATTGATTTTCTTCCCTACTACCCGGAAGATGCAGAAGGAGGCAATAGTCTTGACTAAGGAAAGCATTAAGCAAATCGCCAACAATAAAAAAGCCTTTCACGACTACTTTGTGGAGGAAAGCTTTGAATGCGGAATTCAGCTTTTCGGAACCGAAGTAAAGTCTCTTCGTTTGGGCCAGGCTTCCATTAAAGAGGCCTTTTGTCAGATTCGTAACGGGGAATGTTTTGTGGTAGGCATGCATATCAATCCCTACGAGCGGGGCAACATTTTCAATAAGGATGCCTTAAGGGATAGAAAGCTTCTGCTGCACAAGCAGGAAATCCATAGACTTCTGGGGAAAATCAAGGAACAGGGCTACACTCTTATGCCCCTTTCCCTTTATTTTAAAGGAAGTCTTGTAAAGCTGAACATGGGACTCTGCCGTGGTAAAAAGCTTTATGATAAGCGGGAAGATATGAAGAAAAAGGCCCAGAGAAGGGAATTGGAAAAGGAATTCAAAAAGGCGAATATCAGAGTATAGAGAACAGATAGGGAATCTACAAATCTCCTCTATCATCTCTTAAGTAACAGTTCTTTAAACGCCTAATGATTTCTTCTTTACTCTGTCGCAGACCTAACTGTTTTGTATCCAGTTCTTCAGTTTCCATCTTTAATAAAAATTCAGAGATATCTTTTTTAATGATTCCCTTCGTGGGAATCATTATTTCTTCCTCCAAAATTCTTCCATCATTTCAGTAAGAGAAATCTGTATGCGTTCATCCGCATTATCCTTTAAACTTAAATACAAGGAAAGAGCATCTATCTTCCCCTTCATTCCAAACAGCTTTGGATCATAATGCCATATTTCCAGCTGAATTTCTTTATCTATGTCCGTCATAAACTCATAGCTATTACCATAAAATTGCATAGTAGCATAAGTCTCTATTTTGGAAGGACTTAGCATGGAATATTCTGATAATGCGGAAATTCCAGCCTTTAAGAATTCATCCTTCAAATCTTTTCTTTCAATATACAACTTTTTCTTTACCGGAGATATTAAAACTTTTTCTGCAACTGTAAATAATTCTTTTCCATAAAATTCCGAAGTAACAAACTTGCTAACACCTCTTTTATGGCTTTTAATAATTCCGGCATCTTCCAGCTGTTTTGTAGCTCTACTGATAGTCATCAATGAATAGGATAGATGATTTGACAGCTCGCTGAGACTAATCTCCTCTTTTCCACTATATAGGAAATATAAAAATAAAACCTGTGCCGCAGGACTGATTTTTCTAGGAGCTAACATTCTTTTGCTAAATTTTTCTTGCAATGCTACTCCCATAAAAGGAAGAAATATCTGCGTCCCTTCCATCACAAAGGGAATTCTTGCCTTTATTAAGCTTTCCCTTTGTCTGGGTAGACATTCATCAAGCACTAAAACCACAGGAATATTCACTATTTCAGCAAGTTTTTGTACATGCTTTTTCACTGAAACTATATCTTCCATTTTTCCCTTTATATACATGAAGAGACAATTTGTTTCATCCAACTTTGCCTTTTTAAAAGAATAGCGATCTGTTAGAAAATATGGTATTTTTTTTCTATCTTCCCAATCCTTATATTCTGTTTTTATATCAAGTATCCGCTCTATATACTCCATTTCATTCCTCCATAACCACTAAAACGTATTATAACTTTATTTATGTTAATAATACAATAATAATGTTATAATATGGTGAATTGTAACTATAATATCCTCCCATAAACTTTAAAGATAAAAAAATAGCCACTGTAGGAACTCTAACTTTTGTGGCAGTTCAGAACTCCTATAGTAGCTTTTTTATAATAAATATTGCTTATAATGAATTATTCTACTTTACCTTTACGCTTTCGCTTCCATATTATGAGAGCGTAAAAGTAAAGTATTATAATGTAGCTAGATGAAAAACATTCTTAACAACACTTCAACAAAATTTCGCCGAAGTCTAAAATCCCAATTCCTCATTCACCAAAATCACATGAATACGATCTGTATGGCGAGAAAAGCGGGTAATTAAAATCTGACAGCAGATGGTATCCGGAGATTTACAATCCGAGCACTTTCCCGTTACCTTACAGGGTGTTTTAACATCAAACCTTTGGGTATTGGTGGGAGCCGCCACGTTTCTGGCTCTCTTCATAGCGCTATCCAGATCAGGACAAATCTTCTGTATCCCCACAATAAACACCACCTTCTTCGGTCCCTGAGCAATACAGGATACTCGATTGGAATTCCCGTCAATATTTACCAGAACTCCATCATCCGTCATGGCATTTGCACTGGCTAAGAAAACATCCGCATCATAGGCCGCAAGCAGTGCCGCCCTTGGCTCCATTTGACTTCTATCAATAAAATTGTATTCCCCTTCCTTTAAGGCAGACACCAAGCCAATCTCCATAGCACTCATACAGCCGCCCATGGAAATGCTGCTACCCTTGGGAATCAGATCCAAAGCAAGCTTCAAAGCCTCTTCCTTGTCCTTGGCATAATAGCCTGTCATATTTCGAGACTTTAAGCCCTTAATAACCGTCTCTGCCAGTAACTCATTTCTCTTTTTTCCGTAAATATCCATAAGCACTCCTTCCAATAAGACTCAACAGAATATTTTTAGCACGAGTTCCCAAGCTTTTCAAGAGATGAAGTCTACCGAAGAATCCCCTTTAGACTTGTGCTATAAGCCATAACGCAGTAGTTTTTCAATAGATTTTCACCATGGATTCGGCAAGCAAAAAGCCGATGGAGGATTTTGAAGTAGACAATCTGAGCTCGTCGGTACTTGGCAAGAACGAGTGAAACGAAGTTCGAGCTTAGTACCGCTACGAAAGCGAAGTTAGCGAAGGCATGTATACCAAAGAATCCCCTTTAGTCTTGTGCTATAAGCCATACCGTAGCAGTTTTTCAATAGATTTGGCAAAGCAAAAAGCCGATGGGAATTTTGAAGTAGACAATCTGAGCTCGTCGGTACTTAGCAAGAACGAGCAAAGCGAAGTTCGAGCTTAGTACCGCTACGTAAGCAAAGTTAGCGAAAGCGTGTCTACCGAGAAATCCCCCTCGGCTTTTTGCGTATCTTTATTTCATTATATAACTACGAGGCTAGGGCTTATGCATCCCTCAGTCTTGCACCCTTCTCCTCCAAAGCCTTCAAAAGACTATTGGTACATCCTACAATCTCCTGCTCTGTAAGGGTGTGGTCCTTGGCTCTGATGCTGACCTTATAGGACATGGACTTGTAACCCTCCTGTACCTGTGCTCCCACATAGATATCGAAAAGCTCAATCTTCTCCAAAAGCTCTCCCGCTCCCTTTCGGATAGCATCCTCCAAGTCGCCGGCCATCACATTTACCGGTACCAAGAGAGAGAAATCACGGGTAACCGCCGGGAACTTTGCCACAGGCTTATACTTTCTAAAGTCTCCGGACAGAGGATATAGAGTCTCTAAATCCAGAATAGCCACATAGGCCTTTTCCTTCATATCGAAGTTCTGCAATACCTCCGGATGGATTTCTCCCAAGGAGCCTAAAAGCTTCCCTTCGTAAGAAATATTTGCCTTTCTTCCCGGATGGTAAAATGCCTTTTCGCAATCTTTATCATAGTGGAAATTACCCTGTAAGCCGGATTGACGAAGCAGCTCCTCTACCTCTCCCTTTAAGCTGAAGAAGTCACCCTCTCCTGCAAATCCAAGGGTTAAGGTCATTCTCTCCTCCGGAAGCTCTGTCAAGGGAAGAGCCTTGGGAATATAAATTTTAGCCATTTCGAAAAGCTTGGCATTCTTATTCTTGTGATGCTCATTTAGGCTTAATGCCTGTAACATTCCCGGTACAGAGCTGGTTCTCATTACGGAGAAGTCCTCTCCCAAAGGATTGGCAATGGTAATCTGCTGCCACTCCATAGCGTCCTTAGGGAATAAAAGCTTCTCATAAACCTTCTTGGACTCAAAGGAATAGAAATAGCTCTCGGAATAACCCAAAGCCTCTGCCAAATGACGAAGCTTCTGATTTAACTGTAAATCTTTGGCCTTGCCTCCAACAGTAACTGCCTTTGGCAGAGTGCTGGGAATCTTGTCATAGCCGTAAAAACGGGCAACTTCCTCCGCAATATCCGCCATTCTCTCCAAATCCTGTCTAAAGCTTGGAATAAGAAGGGAAAGCTCCTCCCCATTTGCGCCGTTCTTTACCTCTACGGAAATCTCCAAGGCAGTCAAAATCTTCTTCATTTCCTCTCCGGAAAGAGAAAGTCCCAAAAGATTGTTGATATCAAATACGGAAACTGTGAGCTTTGTATCCTCCCGCTTTACAGGGTAGCAGTCCAACATTCCTCCCACTACCTCTCCGGCTCCCAGCTCTTCAATGAGGGTACAAGCTCTATCCATAGCCATTTCGCAAAGGTTTGGATCCAAGCCCTTTTCAAAGTAAGCGGAAGCATCCGTACGAAGTCCCAGCTTTCTTCCGGAAAGACGGATATTGGTACCGTCAAAGCAAGCCGCCTCCAAAACTACATTCTTCACCTGATCGGTAATCATGGAATTCTCTCCTCCCATGATTCCTCCCAAGGCGATGCTTCTTTCCCCGTCCTTAATGCAGAGGATACTGTCGCTAAGCTCGTGCTCTACGCCGTCCAGCGTGGTAAAGCTTTCCCCTTCCTTGGCTCTTTCCACAATGATTTTATGTCCCTTGATGGTGTCGTAGTCAAAGGCATGCATGGGCTGTCCCAGCTCCAGCATCACATAGTTGGTGATGTCCACGAAATTGTTGATGGGACGAATTCCTGCGGTACGAAGACGGATCTGCATCCAAAGGGGGGAAGGAGCAAAATGCACATTTTTAATCAGTCTTGCGGTATAACGTTTGCAAAGCTCCGGAGACTTTAATTCCACGGAAAGATAAGAAGAAACATCCTCCTGATTGCCAAGCTTTTCAACCTTTGGATACTGAAGAGCCTGCTTAAAAGTTGCCGCCGCTTCCCTTGCCAAACCAAGTACAGAGAAGCAATCCACACGGTTAGAGGTAATTTCATACTCATGTAAAATATCCCGAAGGCCTAAAAGTTCTGCCGCATCCACTCCCACCGGAGTCCCTTCCGGGAAAATGTATAAACCGCTCTCCGGTGCTTCCGGAAACAGATTCTTCTCTCCTCCAAGCTCTTCAATGGAGCACATCATACCGTTAGAGGGAACGCCCCTTAGCTTTCCGGCACGGATTTCCACACCTTCCTTAGGCTTACTACCGTCATGGGCAACTTTCACCTTGCCCCCGTCCAAAACCACAGGGACCACGTCTCCCTGCTTCATATTCTGTGCACCGGTAACAATCTGAATCTGTTCATTTCCGATATCTACCTGACAAATGGAGAGCTTGTCCGCATCCGGGTGTTTCTCCAAAGAAAGGATCTTTCCGGTAACAATCTTTTCCAGATTCTCCCCCAAATCCTCCATGGTTTCTACCTTATTTCCTGCCAATGTCATGGCATCCCGGAATTCCTGTCCGCTTACGGAAAGTCCCGGAACATAGGCTCTCAGCCAATTCATGGATGTATTCATATTTTCCCCCTAACTCTTAAAACTGCTCCAGAAAACGCAGGTCATTTTCATACAAAAGGCGCATATCATCAATTTCATACTTTAGTAAGGCAATTCTCTCTAAGCCCACACCGAAGGCGAAACCGCTGTATTCCTTGGAATCAATGCCGCAGCTCTCCAAAACCTTGGGATGCACCATACCGCAGCCCAAAATCTCAATCCAGCCCTCTCCCTTACAGAAACGGCAACCCTTTCCCTTACATTTAAAGCAGGACACATCCACTTCTGCGGAAGGCTCTGTAAAGGGGAAGTGATGGGGACGGAGCTTGGTCTTGGTATCCTGTCCAAAAAGCTCCTTGGCAAACAAATCCAGCGTTCCCTTTAAGTCGGAAAAATGAATATTTTTATCAATGACCAATCCCTCAATCTGATGGAAGGAGGGGGAGTGGGTGGCATCCACCGCATCGGAACGGAAAACTCTGCCCGGACAAATCATGCGAATAGGCGGCTTATGGGTCTCCATATATCTTGCCTGAACAGAAGAAGTCTGGGTACGAAGCAAAATGTTGGAATTGATGTAGAAGGTATCCTGTTCATCTCTTGCCGGATGCCCTTTCGGAATATTCAGCTTCTCAAAGTTGTAGCTGTCATACTCTACCTCAGGCCCCTCTACCACCTCATAGCCCATACCGATAAAGATTTTCTCTACCTCTTCCAGCGCTAGGGTATTGGGGTGGGGATGACCATAGCGAATCTTCTTGGCAGGAAGGGTAATATCAATAGTCTCCTCCCGCATTTTGGCTTCCCGAAGACTTCTTTCCAGGTCTTCTCCATGGCTCTTAATGCTCTGCTCCACCTTTTGGAACATTTCATTTACCAGTTGTCCGAACTTAGGTCTTTCCTCCGGACTAAGATCCTTTAAAAGCTTCTTGGCCTCAGTCAGCTCTCCCTTCTTTCCTAAGAATTGTACTCTGATGTCATTCAAGGCTGTCAAATCCTTGGAACCTGCAATCTGTTCCTCTGCCCGTTTTACAATCTCTTGCAATACTTGATGATCCATACACTCTTCCCTTTCCACTTTGAACTTTGTTTTACTTCCTTTTACAAAGGAAATCCGCTTTCTTTTGAGAACTCTTTTGGAGTTTATCTTTTTTAGAAATAAAAAAGCCCCTGTCTGTTCTCAAACAGACAGGGACGATTGCTCGCGGTACCACCCTGTTTTTCGATTCTTTCTTCTAAACCAAGAACCGAACCCTCATTTTGAATGTAACGTATTCCACGGTTTTTGCTACTCTCCTTCACAAAAACAGCTCCGGCGGGAAAATTCCATCGGGAAGATAGAAAGGACTTTCAGCCAAGGTCCCTCTCTCTAGGCTATCTTTTCTCCCTTTGTACTGGGCGCCATCTTCGCTTTTCAACCGACAGTTTATTGCCTAATGAAGGAAAAGTCAAGCTTTAGGCTTATACCGACCGTCCGGGAATAAGTGTTACCGGACGGCTTACATCAAGACCATTAATCAATCGTTTTTCCAGAAGATCTATCATTAGTTTTACCGCCATCCTTCCTTTTTCCGCTACATCCTGGTAGACGGTTGTCAGTCTGGGATTACAATATTTCCCTAAAACATTGCCATCGAAACCTGCAATTCCAAGATCCTCAGGTATCTTGATTCCTGACTCATGAAAATAATGCATTGCTTCAACCGCAAATACGTCAGCAAGAAAAAATAACGCTGTTTTCTTGCCGATAAACTTACCCATCATTTTATAATTTTCACTTCTTTTCTGCTCCGTTTCATAAAGAAAAAGAAAATCATTTTGAAGAAACTCTTTTCCGGCTTCTTTCCAAGCCTCTCTGTAGCCCAACCAACGCTCGCGATCAACTCCTATATTTTTTCTGGCACAAACATATACTGACTCATAGCCTTTTTCAAGAAGATATTTCGTCATAATGTAACCGCCTTTTTTATCTTGTAAGCCTACATTTACATAATCCGAATTCTCTTTTTCAATCAAATCAATGGCAACAATCGGTTTATTTACCAGCGTTTTCAGCTTTATGTAATCTCTGTACATAAAAGTGATTGCGATAAGTCCGTCTACATTCCACGCCAGTGCCATATGAAAAATCTCTTCTAAACTTTCTGCCGCATATAACATCATATAATATCCGGCTTTACGAAGTGCTTCCTCCATCGCACCAATGAGATGACTATAAAATGTATCTGAGATAGCTGAATTTTCATAGTAGCATGAAGAATGAATCACAACTCCTATAATTTTTGAGCTGTGATTCTTCAAAGCACGAAGCCCCATTTTAGGGACATAATGGTATTCATCCAATAACTTCTGAATCTTCTTCGTATTCTCTTTTGACACTTTCTTCACATTGCCATGCAGAACATTATATACTGTAGTCATACTGACGCCTGCTATCTCAGCAATCTCTTTTATCATCATTGTGTACCTTCACACCTTTTTGACCTAACTAATATTCGTTATAAAAAAGCTAGCTAATTACATCTCCATCCAAGTCATAGATAACACATTTTTCAATCTCCAGGTCTCCACCCTCGGTGAAAAGTTTAATCTGATAAAGATCTTCAGGGAAGATAAGATTGGAAAAAACAAGCTCCCCCTCATTGACAAAGAGTTCTGATTGTGACACATCCAGTAATAGTCTTAGTGTGAGGAATTCTTTGCTAAAATCAAGTTTTGACTTATACTTTCCCGGAAATTTTTCATGTGGATTTATACCTGCATTTCTTCTATCCACAGTACAGGATTGTTCTTTCTTTGAGAATGTAATTTCCAATTGTTTCCCTTGTCCAGTTACCACCCTTATCCCGAATATAGCGGAATGGATTCTGTTTATCGGATAGGAAAGCTCCAGTTCTAACGCTTCCACATGATCTTTAAGTGTCCATTCCTCTCCTGCGCCCATATTCATTTTATGCATTTCCCTGCTGTTTTTTCTAAGTACATGCATCTCTTCTATGGGCTGCTGCCGCAAATGGAAGCTATTTCCGATTTTTTTCAGATATAATTCTCTAATGGAAGACATCTGTCCCTTAAAGGGATAAGTCGGTAATGCATCTCGATACTGCCAATTATCCGCCCAAGCAATCATAATTCTTCTTCCATTCGAAATGTTATTCCAGCTTACACCCGCATAGAAATCTTTCCCATAATCTAACCAGTTTCCTTCTTTTCCTTCCTCATCCGGTCTAAAACTTGTTCCATCAAACTCTCCGATAAAATATTTCATCCCGGTACCACCTGCAGGAGATCCGTCATTTATACTAATTACAAGAACCCATTTACAGGCTCCTGCATTTTCTGCTTTTAATGGAAAAAGATCCGGGCACTCCCATGTTCCTACATGATCTGTCGTAGAGCCCCTAAACAAAGACAGTTGCCTCCAGTGAATCAAATTTGTTGACTCATAAAAAAGGACACAATCCCCTCCTGTAACAACCATTATCCACTTGTCTTCATATCGAAAAACTTTAGGATCTCGAAAATCTTTTCTTTCCTCTGTGAGAACCGGGTTCTTCTCATATTTTTCCCAGCTTCTTCCTTTATCATAGCTGAAAGCTAAGCCCTGGCTTTGCCTCTCTGTTTCTCGTTCACAGTAAGTAAAGAAAGCAGCTAGTCTATGATTTTCTTCATCTACCACTGCACTTCCCGACCAAATTTGTCCATGTTCATCCGGCGCAATGGCATTTTCAAGTCTCTTCCAATGAATAAGATCTTCACTCACTGCATGCCCCCAGTAGATTTCTTCCAGTATATTGTATTGATGAAAAAGATGATACTCTCCCTCATAATATACCAGCCCATTCGGATCATTAATAATATATTTTTCTGCAGTAAAATGAAATTTAGGTCTGTATTTTTCCATATTTATACCATCAGGCACTCAAGATATGAGTGCCTGTCTTTCTGATACTGAATCTGTTTTTTATTGTGCTTGCTTTAATTCCTTAAAATCAGCTTTTAAGTGAGAAATCATATCATCAAAGCTATATTCTCCGCTAAAGTAACCTTGAAAATCTGCTGCCGCTTTAGGCTCGAATCCGGAAGGAAAGCCGCCCATTACCCATGAAGTTGTTTTGCCGGCATCAATATATCTCTTTACTTCTTGCGAAAGAGGATCGGAAATCTCTATTCCTTCATAATTCTTAAATGCCGGAACAAATCCCAACTCATTTACAACCAGTTGTTTTCCCTCATCTGACTGGAACAGCCAATTTAAGAAATCCTTTGCTGCTACTTTTACTTTTTCATCAGACTGCTTATTCACACACCAGTGAATAGAAATTCCGACAGAAATACAGTCTTCTTTCACGCCCTTTGTTGGAATAGGAAGCATCCCCATCTTATTTGCGATTTTCTCATCAATTCCTTTTAATTCTGGTCCGATCCAGTTTCCCTGTTGTACAACCGCAATTCGCTCAATAGCAAGACCTCCACCAATTTCTGTAGAATAATCCACTGCATTCAGCTTCGACAAATCATTTCTTGAGGGAGTATATTTTGTCTCAAGATCCAGCAATGCCTTTAAAGAATCTGCATACTTTAGTCCCAACTCATCAGAATTTCTTAGTTCTGTTGCACTTTTATATTCACAAGACAAAGGAACATTCAAAGTATGAAGCCCGGGAATCCAGGTCTCTTTTGCTGCATAATCTTCCACAGCTTCGAGTTGTGGATACTTATCCTTCAGTTTTCCACTATCAATCTGTTCCTGTAAGTTAGCAAAAGCTCTGTCGATTGCATCGTAACTGGTAAGAGTTGATGCATCAATTCCGGCATCTTTAAATATTTCTTTATTGTATACCAATCCATAACCTTCCACACTGACAGGAAGTCCATATACCTTTCCGTCAACAGTCACATCATCAATACTTCCATCTACAGCATTTTTCACCCATGGCTCTGCGCTTAGATCTTCTACGTAATCCATCATGTTTGTAATGTTGTCGCCCAATGCAAAAATATCTACGGCATTATCTCCCATGAGCTTTGCTTTTAAGTTTGTGTTATAGTCATTTCCCTGAATACTCTCTACATTGATTTTTACATTAGGATGTTCTTTCGTGTATGCGTCAGCTGCCTTCTGTAAAGGATCTGCAATCTCCGATTTATTCTGATACAAGTTAATAGTTACTGTATCCCCTTCTGCACTTCCCTCACTTGTTTTACCGCTACATCCGCTCATCATACCAAGCGCTATTGCTCCGATGAGAAGTACAGCCACCTCTTTTTTCTTCACCATATTGTCCTCCTTAAACTTTATAAATTATATTGACACAAGTTCTTTACAAGGCAAAACTCTTCGGTAAGCACCTGTGTTTAACTCAAACTTTTTCTTAAATTTCTAGCTTTTTTGATTCTTTCAAAATATTAGATTTACTTTCCTACTCCTGCTGTAATGCCCTTCACAATATACTTTTGACAGCTAAAATAAAACAGTAGAATGGGAATCATACACAACATTAGTGACGCGGTGGCAAGATCCCACTTCTTTGTAAATTGCCCAAAGAATAAATAAGTACGAAGTGGCAATGTCTGCATGCCATTCTTATTAATAACAAGGGAGGGAAGTAGAAAATCATTCCAAATCCACATTACATTGATTACCGCCACAGTAGCAATTATTCCTTTCAACAGTGGCAACACAATATTTACAAAAGTTTGTATCATAGAACATCCATCTATTATCGCTGCTTCCTCCAGCTCTATTGGGATATTCTTGATAAACCCATGAAATAAAATGATAGACATAGAACATCCAAAGCCCATATACATAAAAACCAGACCGGGTCTGTTCATCAAATGCAATTTACTCATAACATCTACAAGCGGGAGCATGACACATTGAAACGGAATTAGCTGAACTGCAGCAAACATTAGGAACAGAATTTTACTGGTTCTTGTTTTATACCGAACAAGCACCCATGCAGCCATGGAAGAAATCAAAATAATCAAGGCCGTGGAAATACACGTAATTATAAAAGAATTCATAAATGCTTTTACATAACCCATCTCTTTAAAAGCCTTACTGTAATTCTGAAAAGATAGATGTTTTGGCAAAGCAAGAATATTGATATAGATTTCCTGCAATGACTTAAAGGAACTGTTTATAAGAATAAATATGGGAGAGATGAATAACAACGCTAAAGCAAAGCCTATAGCTGCAATAGAAATTCTACTTATTATGCGTTTACTTCTCATTATGCTTCAACCTCCCTTCTCTTCGTAATGGAAAGTTGTATAACTGAAATTACCATTACCACAATCATAAAGATTACTGCCTTAGCTTGCGCCAGCCCGAATCTGTTCTCACCGAAAGCAGTCGCGTAAATATTCAGTGCAAGCATCTGCGTACTATTTACCGGACCACCAGCCGTTAAAGATAGATTTTGGTCAAAAAGTTTAAAAGCATTTGATATCGACAAAAACAGTCCAATTGTGAATGCTGGCATCATAAGGGGAAGAATGATGTATCGCATTCTATTCCAGCCTACTGCATTATCCAACTCTGCAGCTTCCATTACCTCTTCAGGAATATTCTGTAACTGTGCAATATAAATCATCATCATGTATCCCGATAATTGCCAAGTCACAACGATCAGTAATCCAAAAAATCCGGTCTTCTGGTCTGTAAGCCATCCCCTAAGCCACAAAACACCTAGCTTTTTTCCTATTGCATCAAAAACCTGTACAAATATGAACTGCCAGGTAAAACCTAGTAAAATTCCGCCAATCAAATTTGGCATAAAAAAGATTCCACGTAAAAGATTTACACCTTTAATTCTTTGTGTAACCAGTATTGCCAAAATAAAACCAATTAGATTAACTGAAATAACTGCACACACAGAGAATAAAAAGGTAAAAATAAATGCATTTCTAAAGGATAAGTCACTTGTTAGAATTGTTATATAATTCTGTAGACCTACAAAATGCTTGGCTTTACTGATACCATTCCAATCCGTAAAAGAATAACTAATTCCCATCACCGTAGGAATCAATTGTACCAATGTAAAGGCAAGCAAAGCCGGTGCCATAAATAGGAAGAATCCCTTTTTTGATTTCTTCATGATGTCATACCTCCCTACTTCTCAACTATAGCAATTTTCATTCTATTTAGCAAAAGGTTTTATATAAAACCTATATTAATAACAAATTTACACAGAAATAAATATACATATTTCACATATCACTTCTTTCTGCGAATTTTTTCAATCTTTCCTCTACATTTGTTCTGAACAGATATCACACACTTTTGGAATGAGCTTTTATTCAACGAGATATCGCACGCTTTGCGAGCGATACTCGTTATGAATAAAAAAGGGATATCATACATTTCTTGCATGATATCCCCTAAAAAATATTTTTGTTAATTCACTTTTCAAAATTGAACCTAAGCCAAAGTAAGTGTAATATCTTCTTCCGGCATAAGTCGAATTACGAGAGCTCCGTCTTCTCTAAGGAAGAATCCCGCCTCATAGCGAAGAGCATTCACGGAAGGAAGCTTCTTTAAGGGTTCTCCGTTTAATTGTACAACACGGCTTTCCCCTTTTGAAAATTCCTCTTCTTTCCAGAATAAATCAGCCAAACCGGGAAGAATGAGATACGAAAACTCTTTCATTTTATGCATGACAATCTCCCAGAAGCCTTCCTTTTTCCGGAAGAAATAGGGCTTCACGGAATCCTCCTCGCTTGTATGACTCTCCGCTTCAGGAAGGGCTACAAGGAGTACTTTTTTCCTTTCGGCACTCATACTTTCTCCAAGATTCAAGTCTCCGTTTAGCTCTAAGGGAATGAAAGAGCCTTCCTTAATATATACCGGAATCTTCTCAATAGGCACTTTTTTTACATTACTCTTTCCCCCCTGCACAATCTCTCGAAAATCAAAGAAGTTGATCCATTTTCCTTTTGGAAAATAAATCTCCCGTTCCTCTTTTTCCTC